>JBBSCM010000008.1:0-33742 GCA_038250295.1 Anaerolineales bacterium
ATAAGAAGTTTCAAAGCGTCTGTACGTGAGGTTTCGAGGAAGGCTTTTATTTTATCCGCCTGGGGTGTGCCTTTTTTTAATAACCCCGCTGTTGTTAGAAGCGCTGTAAGTTTTGGTTCAAAATGCCATTCTGATTTTCCCGCGCGTAGTGCAGCAAGATAAGTAGTTGCGTCATCGAGAATATGATCGGAGGCGGGAATCTCGAATGCCTTTTCAACAGGGGTTGCAAGGCGGCCCAAAGGCTCAGCTGACTTCTTGCCTCCCTCTTCTTTTTCTTCCCTCATTTCTTCATTGATGATCTCAAGCAAATCTTCAGGAACATACGCGAATTCCTGTGCGCCCTTGTCAGTGTCAAAAAATGCTTTGGCGATCAAGCCGCGATAAAAAAGATTCTCTGCCAGGGATGTTGGCCTGAGGTGCGGGCGTTCCCGGTCTCGTTTGGCTTCGCCCATTTCACGGACCTCGCCGAACTTGCGTGCAAAGGAAGCCCATTCCATTTTGCCGCCTGACTCAACGAGGGAGAATAGGGCGGCGCGCGCATCAGCGGAGAGAATGTCTATCGTCTCGCGAACAGCTTCAAAGTCCAGCAGAGATGCGGAGAGTTCTTCAGCGGCAGAATCTGCGTCGCTTGAATCCAATTCAAATCCCCATGATCCTGCGATGATGCGGATATGTCCAAGGTCGTATTTGAGAAGGGTGTGATAAAGATCAGGCATGAGATATATGCAAAAGAAAACAGGTAAACCGCGTACGTCTATTGTACCTGTTTACCTGTTCGTGGCTTTACTGGGTGTTAATCCTTAAACATATTTTTCACGCAAGACAGATGAAATGTAGTCCATGCTGGCAACGACGATTGCGATGGCAATCATTTGGGTGCTGGCGGCGCGATAATTCAATAGGTTAATATTTTGCTGCAGTAAGAAGCCGATACCGCCGCCGCCCACAAAGCCGATGATGGTGGACATGCGGACGTTGATATCCCAGCGGTACATGGTGTAGGAAATGTACGGCGGAATGACCTGCGGGATAACAGCATATATGATCGTTTGCAAACGATTGGCGCCTGTAGCCTGAACAGCTTCAAGCGGACCGGGCATAATGCTTTCGACTTGTTCTGAATATAGTTTTGCCAGGCTGACGATGGTGTGCAAGCCAAGCGCCATCATTCCTGCGAAAGGACCGATGCCGACTGCGATAACAAAGACAATCGCCATCACGAGGGCTTCCACGGAACGCAGGGCGTTGAGAATAGTGCGGGTGATGCTGTAGATCACCATGCCTGTTGGAAGAGTGTCTTTGGGTTTGGTAAAAGCGGCCAGCAATAAACCAAGTACTGCGCCGCTGATGACTGGCATCCAGAAAGTATATTCAATGCGGCCAACCTGATACAGCCATTCCACCAGCCAGCCGCTTAAGCCAAGGATCGTGGCGCCAGCCAGAGCCGCCAAAATGAAGTTGATGGTTTTTACACTGGCTGTTGGATTTTTCTCAGCAGTACGTTGACCGATGCGTCCAAGGAAACTGGAGAGTGCGCCGCCCGCAGCCAACGCGCCCAAAGTTGGCGTAATGATGCGCAATATGTCGCTAACTTGAAATAGGAAAGTGGCGAGGAAACTCAAAGAACCCAGGAATTTCTCCAGGCTCAAACTAACGTTGGTTGCCAACCCGGCTAATTGGAAGAATCCAAAAAATGCGACAAGTATCGCTATGAACAGGACAACGATACGCGTCAGAAGCAAAGATCGTGACGGGGTTTGAATTTCTTCCTGAGGCATAGCCCAGCGGAAGGCAAACCAAAATATAAATGGTGTCACAATGACACTTACCAGATTAACCAGTATATTTTCAGAAAGCGGAATGGTGAAAAGACCGATTCCATTGACAATGAAATAGCCAAATCCCATGCCTATCGGCCAGCCCAGAACAGACAGAGCTATACTCGTCAATGGACTGCGGACGGATTTCATCAGGTTACGGGCGGCAAGAAAACTTATCGGAAAAGCCAGGATCGTACCGGCAGTAGTTGCCAATAGAGCCATGAATACGGTTTCAATGATCTTATCCCAGGTATCTTTTGCGGTTTGGGAGAATCGCGGTGCGCCGACATTTTGGCTGATCGTCACGCGGATATGTTGAGGTTCTTCACTGAGCCGGTCAGGCAGAACGAATGAAGTTGTAAAATGACCATCACTATCGGTCTTGATCGATTCACGTCCCAGTGTAACTACATTCAGAGGATCATTCCCGGGTACGAATCTAATCGGGCCTGTAGTGTTGGATGGAAAGCTAAACCCTTCCACTTGAACTGTTTCGCCGGGGTTTGCGCAAGATGGCTCGATCACCAAATAGGCGGTGGTTGTATCAGCAGCAGGGAGATTTAAAAGCGGTGGACAGGGAACATATAATGGCGAGTTGACCACCACTGTTTCCTGATCATATGTAATGATGTCCGGTTGTGCCAGGGTGCGGGTTACGCGGGTGAGGCTTTCCTGGCGTCTTTCACTGCGTAATTCCTCGAGGTTGACTTTGGTAACATCGAAACCATAGGCGTAAATAAACAACACCAACAATACGGCCAGACCGACTTGAATGGATTTCCAGGGGGATGATTTTTTATTGCTCATGGTTCATCCCACCCTTTCGGCATCGCGGCCATAGATGTCTTTGAATTTCTTATCATCAATATCTCTTGGGAAACCTTCAAAGACCAATTGACCTTGATTGAGGGCGATGACACGGTCTGCGTAGCGATGAACAAGATCGAGGAAGTGCAGGCTGCATAACACGGTCACGCCGTCAGTTTTATTGATCTCTTCAAGATGCTTCATGATGCTGTGCGCGAGGACAGGGTCAAGGCTGGCTACCGGCTCATCGGCCAGGATCATGTTCGGGTCCTGCATGAGCGCGCGCGCAATGCCGACACGTTGTTGTTGTCCGCCGCTTAATTCATCCGCGCGTTGGTCCGCTTTATCTGCGATTCCCACCCGTTCCAGTTGCTTCATGGCCTTTTCCATATCCTCTTTTGGAAAACGGTTAAGTAAACTCCAGGCCGGGTTAACATAACCAAGGCGGCCCGCCAATACATTGGTGATCACTTTTGAGCGATGTACCAGATTGAAGTGTTGAAAGACCATGCCGATCTTGCGTCGGATGCGGCGCATTTCCTCGGGAGATGCGGCGGTGATGTCTTCGCCGTCCCATAAAATTTGTCCCGCGGTTGGGTCTATCAAACGATTGATGCAGCGTAGCAATGTGGATTTACCAGAGCCGCTTAACCCGATCACGGCCAGAAATTGTCCCTTTGGAACTTCAAAGGAAACATTGTCCAACGCTTTGACTCCCCCGTCATAAATTTTGGTTAAATTTTTTACCTGGAGCATAATGGCTTCTCGCAGTCTTTTTGAAAGATGTAGTGCGGTGCGCTTTTACCCCGATTATAAAGAAGAAAATAAGTTTTAATAAAGACAATTTCGGGCAGAGAGTTTTCTCTCTGCCCGAAAAGTTATTGCTTGATCCTGAATTTATTTGGGGGCCTGATAGCCTGTAGCTTCAACCATGGCGCGAACCATATCGTATTCAGCGTCTGTGGCGGGTGCAATGCCAGACCAGCCGTAGAAGTCAGCACTACCAATGGAAGTGCTCCAGGCTTCGGTTTCGGCAAATGCTAGAAGGGCTTCTTCGATCTGGGCGCGTACGTCGGCCGGGAACTCGGGACCGAAGGACAGGGTGTCATTCGGGATCGCAGCGGAAACACCCAGGATGCGGACCTTCTGCATTACGTCCGGGGCTTCGACGCGGATATTAGCGCGGGCATCGAGAACACGATATCCGTCGCACAGCAGTTTCTTGCCTTCGGCATCGGGAGCGCAGTTCGGGATGGTTTCGGCAGGGATTTCGTACTGTTCCAGACTGGTAATTGTGCTGGCGAGATATTCATCATAGGTGAAGATGGGGGCGCCTTCAGGGCTAAGAGGAACGCTGTAAAAAACTGTTCCAAAGTCAACTTCACCATTGTATACAGCGGTAACAGTCTGATTATGGCCGCCGGTTTGCTTCTGTTCACCCGGAGTGATGCCAGCCTCAGCCAATTCAACTGCGGGAACCATGTAACCAGAGGTTGAGCCCTGATCGCCATAACCCCAGGTTGCGCCTTCGAGATCAGCAAGGGTTTGGAATTCGCTGTCGCGGGCGACAATATATTCAGCCCAGTAAACCGGGTATCCGAAGCGAATGGCTTTGAAGGCAACATCCACACCGCACAACTGGCTGGCAAGGGCATAACCCAGGCCAGGGATGAAGGCCATGGTGTCTGATGGGGAAGCGCACATTTCTTCAATGGTTGCAGCGTAGGAGGTCGGGACGGTCACTTCGAAAGTGAGGCCTGTGGCTTCATTCAAAGCGGCGGCCATCACTTCACCACCGGTAACGATGATGTTCGCATCCACGGAGGGCACGAACAAAACCTTGATCGGGTGTTCAGGTGAGCCAACCGCAGGCATGGGCGGTTCAGTCGCAACGGGAGGCTCGGTGGGAGCTTCGGTCATGACGGGGGCTTCTGTAACAACAGGAGCCTCGGTGGCCGCAGGGCCACAAGCTGACAAGAGCATCGAAGTGGCTACGATGAGAGTCAGCAGGACGAATACTAAACGTTTGTTCATATCTTCTCCTCTTAAGAGATATAAGGTTTATGGGGCAGATGTCGCCCCTGTCTTAAAGATAATATCGCAAAACAGTTGGATAAACAAGTACGCTTATGTTAAAAAATCGTTATGGTTTTGTTGTTATTATTCTGCTGATTTTAGAACCTGTTAGTTTGCGTATAAAATATTTTTTCTAGCCCTTTATCACCCTTAGCGCTTGCGGCAAAATTTCAAAACTTGCCTTGCGCAGATTGCTCCCGAAACTTGTGAAGATTTCGCCGTCGGCATGGATGTATAGAGGAATGTCTGATGTGATCGTGAAGGTTTTGAATTCGCCCATGCGGATCTGTTTGAAGCGCATGTGTGTGCCTTTCATAAATTCGGGTACGAGGCGGAACATCATGCCGCGTGAAACCTTGTTGACCGTGAGAAATTCCATTTTGCCGTCATTGTTCTTTGAATCAGGTGAAAGCATAAAACCGCCGCCTTCACGCGGACCGTTGCACAAAGTAAGCATGATCACATTCTCCTCCCATTCTTCGCTTTCTGTGGCGATCTGCATTCTGGCGGGATTGTGATTCAAGAGAATAGTCTGAATGACCGCCGTGAGATACATCAAAAAACCTTTAACAATGGGCAGTTTGTGCGAGCGGATCGTAACGACCGCGTCAAAACCGATGCCGAGCGTATTGTCGAAATATTCCCTGCGGCCGTGTTCATCGGTCATTAAGCCAATATCAATGGCTTGAGGGTTTTCGGCTTTGAGGGCGTGCGCAAGCGCATGGGCGGGTTTTTGTGTGAGTCCCATGGAGTATGCAAAATCATTTCCTGAGCCTATGGGAACGATGCCCATCATGGGACGTTTGTTTTCAGGGACCTGCATCAGGCCATTCATCACCTCGTGAGCAGTACCATCTCCGCCCATGGCAACGACCAGATCATAGCCTTCTTCGGCGGCTTGTTTCGCAAGTTCAATGGCGTGTGTAGGATAAACCGTTCCGCTCCAGGTCAGCTCCCCTTGAAATTCCTGTGCAATGGGACGCAGGTCGTTGGCCGTTTTCCAGGCGCGCCCCATATCTGCCATGGGATTGAGAATGAGTTTCACTTTGCGGGGCATGTCGGCTCCTCAGTTTGGATTTGTATCAATATAACCCCCTGCGTATCTCTTTAGTTACAAGAAAAGCACCGCAGTATGCGGTGCTTTCGTGAGGCTTTTCGTTTATTGTTTTTTCCGCGGAACAGTAATCGGGTGCAATTCCCCGGTGGCTCCTCTTGCTACGCTGAATGAACCACGGTGATGTTTCTTGGCTTGATATAGGGCCGCATCGGCCGCTCGTAACAGATCGCTGGCATTCTTGGAATGCAGCGGATATATGGCAAAGCCGGCTGTCATGCCCAATTGAATTTCCTTTACTACGGGGATGGGAGGATTGTATTCCTTGACCAGGTCAATGATCTTCTGCGTGACAAGTGTGGCAACAGTCTCGTCTGCATCGCGGATGATGAGGGTAAGTTCATCGCCGCCGTAGCGGGCAAGAAAATCAGTTGGACGTATATTTTCAGCCAGATAGTTGAAAAGGGAGTGAAGGATCTCATCGCCGACAACATGTCCATGAGTATCGTTCACATTTTTAAATCCATCCAAATCCATCATGACCACAGAGAAATGGGAACTCATGCGTTTGGCATGGCGAATATCTTCCTGAAGCCTCTCGTCTAATGCGCGGCGATTCGGGAGGCCGGTAACACTGTCAGTATTGGCCTGCTCAGTTATCTGTTTATGCACATTTGCGTTGGAAATCGCCACCGCAGCCTGGTCGGCCAGCAATCCGATCAAACGCAGTTCGGCGTCTGAAAAACCTCCAGCCGTGGATCGTGAGAGGTTCATTACCCCCACAATGGTATTGTTGAACATCAATGGAACTCCGATGATCGAGCCAACCCAATTCTTATCCAGACCTTTATAAATGGGATGACTGGCCATATCTTCAATAATGATCGGTTTTTTGCTGTTCGCCACGGAGTACGTGAGGCCGTCTTTGCGCGGCATGGCAAAAGGCTTGTTTCTCACCCCGTCTGAAGTAAGTGACGCGCCAAAATCCAGTTTGCCGTGCAAATACAGGAAGATATGCGCTGCGCGGGCGTTCCGCACTAATCTCATTGCCTCGATTACGATGGCATCCAGCACGGTCTGTGGATCCAGGCTGGACGTTAAATTCAAGCTCAGATTCTTTAACGCGTTAAGTTCATCCGCCTGTTGTTTTACCAAAGTCATCAGGGAATGTTTTGAAATGATCTCCTGCGTGAAGGTCTTGACCTGGCTGGATTTTTTACGTGGATAAGGGGACGAATCGGATGCTTCAACCAGCACCTGAATCAGTTTTAGAATCCCCTTTTTTTCTTCTGTTGGGATTGAAGTATCATTTACGATCATTTCCCAGGCACGCTGAAATACACCATCTTGGTCTTCACTGTTATCGTTCATATCAGCCTTTTTATCATATCATTCCGCTGGCAATAACTCTCCGTTTGTACTATGAAATCCAGGGATGGCTAATTATATGGCGTTTTTTCCCAAAAATAAGATTGTGTTAGAATGACAAACATATTCCATTAATGAGGTCCACGTGTCTGACTCACCCAAACCCTTCGATAAAACTCAGGACAAGCCTGCTCAAGCAACACCGCTGAATCCACGCCGACGGGGGATCATCATTGGCGCATCCGATGGGATGGGCGCCGCTCTTGCCCGTAAGCTCACAAAAGAAGGTTATACCCTGGCTCTGATCGCGCGCAGAAAAGATAAACTCGATTCGTTGTGTATAGAGATTAACTCTTCGTTGAATGAAATCCGCGCACTTGCATATGTGCATGACGTGGCAAATTACAATGAAGTTCCTGCCCTGCTTCGCCGGGTCGTCGCGGACCTGGGCGGGCTTGACCTGGTGGTTTTTATGGCTGGTGTGAACTTTCCGCCCGGTTTGAATAAATATAACTTTGACGGTGACCGCCAGATGATCGAAGTCAACGTGATTGGCGCGATGGCATGGCTTAACCCTGTGGCAGAGATGTTTCAAAATGCAAAAGCGGGGCAGATCGTGGGCATCGCCTCAGTCGCCGGTGACCGTGGCCGCGTTGGCAACCCCGGTTACAACACATCCAAGGCTGCATTGGCTACGTATCTCGAGGCGCTTCGCAATCGGCTCACACGTCACGGCGTGAATGTATTAACTGTAAAACCCGGCTTCGTAAAAACTGAAATGATGAAGGCCGCACAGGGCGCCACACCTTTTGCCATCACGCCTGAAAAAGCCGTGGATGATATTTACAAAGCCATGCGAAAGCGCAGGCAATTAATTTACACAGCATCCATTTGGCGCTGGATCATGCTCATTATTCAACATGTGCCATCGGTGATCTTCCGCCGCATGTCGTTCTAATTCCACTCAAACCCTAAAGGTCTCAGAGTCTGCAGGGTTTCTTTTCCAAATTATCATGCAAAAAAAATTCACTCAACTCGAAAACTTCGGCCACTCGCTTTCAGCACCGTCCTATCTCATTCAAGCCAATATCCCTGAAGAAATACACGAGGTATTTCAACTCGCAAAGAAAATGGGAATCACCGTCACTGCACGCGGAGCCGGGCGCAGCTACAACGATGCCGCGCTCAATGGCGGCGGCATTATGTTGGATATGAGCGGCATGAACTCCATTACAAGATGGGACAAGGCTTCCGGTCTTGTCACTGCGCAGCCTGGCGCCACACTCGAGCAGCTCTGGCAAAAAGTGGAGCCGGATGGTTGGTGGCCTCCCGTTGTTTCGGGAACAATGATGACAACTTTGGGTGGATGTCTCAGCGCAAATATTCACGGCAAAAATAATTTTAAGATGGGTCCTATCGGTGAACATGTGGTCGAGTTCACAGCCGTCCTTCCCACAGGTGCAGAGATCACCTGTTCTCCTAAAAAGAACGCGGACTTGTTCCATGCCATGATCAGCGGATTAGGGATGCTTGGGATTTTCACCTCGGTCACGATGCAAATGAAACGGATCTACTCCGGGCTTTTGTCTGTGGATGCGTTTCCTGTGAGAAATTTACACGAACACCTTGCCAGTCTGCTGGATGGCGCTCCCAATCACGATTACATTGTTGGCTGGCTGGATACAATTGCCGCTGGAAATTCTCTCGGTCGTGGACAAATCCACGCCACGCGCTATCTCCACGAAGGCGAAGATCCCAACCCGCGCGAGACGATGAAGGTTAAAAATCAAGTCCTGCCGCCGTATGTTTTCGGCGTATTTCCAAAATCCATTTTGCATTACTTCATGGCTCCGTTCGTGAACAATTTTGGGTGGTGGGGAGTCAACACTGCAAAGTATATTGCTTCGCTGCGCAAACATACCTTCCGCCAATCTCATGCGGCGTTCCACTTTTTACTGGATTATGTCCCCGATTGGGAGTTGTCCGCCGGGCGCGGCGGACTGATCCAATATCAATCCTTTATCCCAAAGGAAACCGCCGAAGCCGCATGGACGGAAATGCTCAAGCTCTCGCATAAGAATCGCCTGCCCGCTTATCTGGGCGTCACCAAACGTCACCGCCCTGATAAATTTTTATTAACTCATGCAGTGGACGGCTTTTCATTCGCAATGGATTTCAAAGTGACTGATCGCCGCCGTGAAAAACTCAGCGCCATGCTGCAGGAGTTTGATCGCATCGTGATTGAATCAGGCGGCCGATTGTATTTTGCAAAGAACAGCGAAACCACTGCTGAGACAGCTTTGCGGTTTTACGGAAAAGAAACACTCGATAAATTCAGGAAATTAAAGAAACGCTGCGACCCAAATAACTTGTTAGAATCGGATTTGTATCGAAGAGTATTTGGACGATAGTTGAAGGTGCGAGGTGTTTTATGGAACACTACGATCTGATCGTCATCGGTTCGGGGCCAGCAGGGGAAAAGGGCGCCGCGCAAGCCGCATATTTTGACAAGCGCGTCGCGTTAATCGAGCGCTCCCCGTATGTGGGAGGCGCGGGAATCAACACGGGCACTGTGCCATCGAAGACGCTGCGCGAGGCCGCGTTATATTATTCGGGCTTGCAGCAGCGCGGTTTGTATGGCATCGATTACTCTCTCAAAGAAAACATGTCGGTGGCAGATTTTATGCACCGCGAACAGATCGTCGTTGCAAACGAGCGCAGGATTATTGAAAAAAATATTCAGCGTCACAAAATTGAGCTGATTCATGGGGAGGCTTCACTACAAGACGCACATACTGTGCGGGTGACTTCGCCTGACGGCGAAATTGAAATTAGCGCGGATATCATCCTGATCGCAACCGGTTCATCCCCTTTTCATCCGCCGAATATTCCCTTTGACGGGGACTTGATTTACGACTCCGATTCCATTCTGCATATGAACCGAATCCCAAAAACGATGGCCGTTGTGGGCGGCGGTGTAATTGGAACGGAATATGCTTCGATCTTTACCGCCCTGGGTGTGCAGGTGACGTTGATCGAACCGAAGGAACGTGTTTTGCCCTTCGTTGATACAGAGATGATCCATCGCCTGATGGACCAATTGAAATTGTTGGGTCTTAGATTTGCGTTGGGCGACAAAATGACCGGAATAGAGCGGCATAAAAACCATGTCCAATTAACATTGGAGACGCGCGGGATGCTGGAGTTCGATATTGCACTAATAACTTCAGGCAGGCAGAGCAACGTGCAAGAGCTTGGCCTGCGGCAAATCGGCGTGAAAACGGGCAACCGCGGACTTGTCATTGTCAATGAAAAATTTCAAACGAGCCTGCCGAATATCTATGCAGCCGGCGATGTGATCGGATTCCCCGCGCTGGCTTCCACTTCCATGGAACAGGCGCGCGTTGCGATGTCGCATGCTTTTGGCTTGGAATATAAGGAACAAATGTCTTCCGTCCTGCCGCTGGCAGTTTATGCGATCCCGGAAATTTCACAGGTCGGCATCACGGAAGATGAGTGTATGGCGAAGCAGATCCCATACCTTGTTGGGCGCGCTTATTACGAGAACAACCCACGCGGACAAATTATCGGGGATATGAGCGGGATGATCAAACTTATTTTTTCCCCCACCGACAAAAAACTACTTGGCGCGCACATCATCGGTGAACAGGCTTCGGAGTTGATTCACCTTGCCGCGCATGTGATGATTGCGAATGGCACGATAGATGCTTTCATTCAGTCGGTTTATAACTATCCAACGCTTGGAGATTCATACAAATATGCGGCGTATGATGGCTTGGGGAATCTGGAGAAGTGGCTTGAAGCAAAGCAGTAAATTTCTGATGAAGCTTGAAGTTCTCGATCTTGGCCTGATCGAATACGAAAAAGCCTGGAAATTACAGGATGAATATGCGGCGGAAATAACGGAGGAAAAACGTGCTCCCACGCTTCTATTGTTGGAACACTCTCACGTTTACACATTTGGCCGAAAAGGCCATGCTGAAAATCTATTGTGGGGCGAAGAACAGTTAAAGCAAAAAGGAATTTCCATTCATTGGGTGGATCGCGGCGGCGATGTGACCTATCACGGACCGGGGCAGCTGGTGGGATATCCCCTGCTGCCTCTTATTCCATTAAGACCTGACATCTCTCAGCAAGAGTCTTCTGATGTGGAAGATGATTCAGTAAGACCTGTCAGGTCTGATTATGTGGGTTATGTCCGCAAGTTGGAGAAGACTCTGATCGTGGCAATGGCACGCCTCGGTGTGGTATCAGGTCAAAGGTCAGGGTTGACCGGTGTGTGGGTGCAGGCAGATGTTCATTCACGCTGTCCACGCTGTAAGCCGGAAGATAAAAAGAAACCCGCCAAGCTCGCCGCGATCGGTGTAAAGGTGGATGCGCGCGGAATCTCGCGTCATGGCTTCGCGTTGAACGTGGACCCAGATATGGAATATTGGGATGGCATCATTGCCTGTGGTTTGAGTGAGCCTATGGTTTCACTGGCAGACTTGCTCCCGGCTGTGCCTTCCATGGAAGATGTGAAAAATGAAATCATTTCTGCATTTCGTGAAGTGTTTGAGATGCCGACATAAATGCAGCATTAAAATTCTCAGGCGGGAAAGTGGACTTTCGTCCGATTGTAAATAACCGTTCATGGCATAGAATCAACCGCAATTAAAGAAAGAGGTTATATGGCTTCTCCACAGTATACAAAATTTACGCGCAGAGATTTTCTCAAACTAAGCGGCACGCTTGCAACTGTATCCATGCTGGCGGCGTGCCAGCCAGATCAGGAGTCACCTGTTGCAAGCCAGCCCACTACAGATATCACTACATCGGTGGCAAATGAAACGCCAACTCCATTGCCGGCGGTGCAGCTTGCGATGATTGCATTGAGCCGCATGAGTTTCGGAGCGCGGCCCGGGGATAACGAATCATTTCTTGCATTGGGCAGCAGCGACGATGAACGTTTACGCGCTTATGTGCAGCAGCAACTGAATCCAGATTTAATTGACGATAGCGATTTTGAATCCCGTTACAACGCCGCAGGTTTTGAAACCCTGCATAAATCTCAGGAGCAGCTTTATGCAGATCATATTGCCGGCAATCCGTATGATTCCAATAATGATGAGTATTGGAAGTGGTACAGCAAGCCCGCCTATGAACTGGTGGATGCGACTATCCTGCGTGCAGTCTATAGCAAAAAGCAACTCGTTGAGCTGCTTGCGGATTTCTGGCACAATCACTTCAATATTTATTTCTGGCAGGATGATGGCGTGCCTCTGCTTGTCTCCTATAACCGCGACGTGCTGCGCCGCCACATGCTTGGCAATTTCCGTCAAATGCTCGAAGCGGTTGCATCACATCCATCCATGCTGTATTACCTGAATCAAAATAACAGTTCCGATGCAGGTCCGAATGAAAATTTTGCGCGCGAGTTGTTTGAGCTGCACACTCTCGGCGCGGAAAATTATCTGGGTGTGCGCGACCCGAACACAGTTGAGAAGGATGCGAACAGCATTTCAATCGGCTATGTGGATAACGATGTCTACGAAGCCGCGCGCTGCCTCACCGGCTGGCGGGTTGATGATGATGTTTATGAAAATGAAGACGGCATTGAAAAGACAGGTAACTTTATTTATTACAGACCCTGGCATGACCGCTTCAACAAACTTGTACTTGGCAAATATATTCCCGCCGATCAATCTGATATGCAGGATGGACGCGATGTATTGGACTTGCTTGCTTATCATCCGGGCACAGCGCGTTACATCGCGCGTAAATTATGCCGCCGCTTCATTTCTGACACGCCGCCTGATTCTGTTGTGCAGGCAGCTGCCGCCGCTTTTACAGAATACCGCGACGCGCCCGATCAATTAAAGCGCGTGGTGGAAACGATTTTGTTGTCAGATGAATTCAAGCAAAGTTGGGGAGAAAAGATCAAGCGTCCGTTTGAAGCGGGCATATCCATCATGCGTGCCTTGAATTCGGATTTCACACGAATCCCCAGCGGTGTTTCCTGGATGATCGGCATGATGGGGCAGCCCATCTTCGAGCGTCGTTCACCGGATGGTTATCCAGATGTAAAAGAAGTATGGGCAAATTCCATGTCGATCTTGTATCGTTGGAATTTCGCAGTAGGCATTGCAGAAAACTGGATGAATGATGACGACACGGGATTTACGGTCAAAACCGATTTGTATAACCAGACTCCAACTGACATCCGCACTGCAGAAGGGCTTGCCGATTTTTGGATCAATCGTTTGCTTGGCCGCACCATGTCTGATGCAGACCGCAGTTCTGTCATTGCGGTGATGGCGCAGGAATATGGGATGCAGGAGCAATTGTCTGAAGACCATGTCCGATATGTTTTGCCCGGCATGATCGAGGTGATTCTGATGAGCCCTGATTTTCAATGGAAATAATTCTGGAGATTTTATAATGCCCACCCCAATACTTACCCGCCGTAATTTCCTACAGGGATGTTCGTATGCAATCGCTTCCATGGCTGGGGCACGCCTGACAAACCTGGCTTTCTCTGAACAAAATAATCCAGCGGATACGATGGTGGTTGTCTTTCTGCGCGGCGGCTGGGACGCGCTCAATGTAGTCCCGCCTCTTCAAGGAGATGACCGTGGGATTTATGAAAGGGCCCGCCCCGATATAAAAATATCGGACCTGCTCCAGCTCAACGATCAATTTGGACTCCACCCGGCGCTCGCCCCCTTGCATGAGCTTTATCAGGCTGGCAAGATGGGTGTTATTCACGCGGTTGGATTGGATCATGATACACGCAGCCACTTTGACGCGCAGGAATTCATTGAGTTGGGCACACCCGGTTCAAAGAGCACGACCTCGGGTTGGATCACGCGTTACTTGCAGGGAGTTGGAACTTCATCCATTCTGCCTGTTCTTTCCACTTCAGGCCAGCCCACATCCCTGCTCAACTTCACGCCGACAGTGAGTTTGAACAGCCCTTCCGATTTTTCGCAATGGGATAATGGCCTGGTCGCGTCCCAACAAACGGCTCTGCGTCAGCTCTACAGCGGCAATACTTTATTGCATCGCGCCGGCCTGCGGACTCTTGACGCGTTGAACATCGTCAGCCCGCTGGTGGAGGCGGAATATCAACCTTCCAATGGCGCGACTTATAACGATGACGAATTTGGTCAGCAATTGAAAACTGTCGCGCAGATGATCAAGCTGGAAACAGGTCTGCGCGTTGCGGCTGTGGACTACGGCGGTTGGGATACTCACGAATACGAAACTGACGGTAACGGCGGCTACATTGCGGAGCTGCTTGCCAACCTCGCTTCCGGTCTCTCGAATTTCTATCTTGACCTGGATTCGGGATACACAAACCGTTTATCGGTTGTGGTCATCAGCGAGTTTGGGCGGCGGCTCGTACAGAATGAATCCTATGGCACCGATCATGGACATGGCAGCGTGATGCTCACGCTGGGCGGCAATGTCAACGGCGGACAAGTATTCGGCAATTGGCCCGGCTTGAACAATGACCAGCTTTATGACCATGCCGATCTTGCTGTGACCACAGATTACCGCCAGGTATTAAGTGAATTAATGACCGCCCGCCTGGGAAACCCCAATATTGAGTCCGTATTCCCGGGCTTCTCAGGGAATTACAGTCCGCTGGGTATCTATCGATAATAAAAAACTCCGCAGTTTGTAACTGCGGAGTTTTTTATTTAACTTGTTGCCACAACCCAGCGGTCGCGTCCCTCTGTCTTTGCTTCATACATGGCCTTGTCTGCGCGGTTGAGCAGGCTTTCCCATGTATCTTCCCCGTTCCGGAATTGTGCAATCCCAATGCTGATCGTGATATTCAGTGTATGACCTTCCACCTGAATGGCAGTTTCACGCACCTGCCGGCAAAGGCGTGACGCTTGTTCCGCTGCGGCTTTGGAATCTGAATTCGGTAACAAACTGAGAAACTCCTCGCCGCCGTAGCGCCCGGCCATATCCGGATGGCGGATATGATCTCGTAATTGATACGCCACCTGCCTGAGGGCTTCATCCCCCACCTGATGCCCATATGTATCGTTTACATTTTTAAAATGATCAATATCCACGACCGAGATCGAAAGCGGATTGTTATAACGCTGAACGCGGAGTACCTCGCTTTGAAGTTCCCTTACGATCATGCGTCTGTTCACCAGAAAGGTAAGCGCGTCAATTTGAGAGACTTCACTGGCCTGGATCATCACTGATTCCAGCTCGACCTGTTTGTTGCGTGCCAGTTTTTTTGTAAATTCACTTTCGATACGGAAGAGCTTTACCTGTTTGGTCAGGCGGTCCATGGTTTCAAGGTAAACAGTATTTGACTTAATTTGTTCTGCTATAAAAAACATGCGTTTATTTGAGAGGGGCACCAGCTGGCACGCAAATGTTAAAGTTTGCCCGTCTTCATTCAACAGGATATCCGCGATCCATGAGTGTTTTTTCTTTGCGATTAAATTCGAACTGATCTGGCCTTTATCTTTTTCGGAAAAATAATCATCCAGCTTGTTTGCCAATGAAAAGATCTTTTTATAGGAGCCGAAAGCGGCATTCCATGAGATCAATGTGCCGTCAGTTTCCACAAGCACAACCATGCAGTGAATATGCTCAAGTAGTATTCCCACATCATCTGTCGATATCAATTCTGCCAGTTTTTCCATATTTTTATTTTAGCCCATTCATTGAGCTTTTTGCCCACCTTACAATTTTAGAAACCGCGCACTTTTCATTAAAGAAAGGAAATAACTATCGCGGCCCCTTTCGGCCGAATTGTTTTTCCAGTGTATCCACTGACAAATGGATCATGGTCGGCCTGCCGTGCGGACAAGTGCGCGGTGACTGGCAGGCTTCAAGGTCATTTAACAAAGCGCGTTGTTCCTCATTAGTGAGAGCCTGTCCGCCTTTGACGGCCAGCCGTTTGCAGACGCGCGCGGCGAGCCTCGCTTCGACCTCAGCCTGCAACGGCGTTTCATCCTCTTCAAAGTCCTCAACCAATGCACGCAGCGCGGACGATGGGTCGCCGCCCGAAAATAAGACAGGCATGGCGCGGACCTGGAATGTGTTCGTACCGAATTCCTCCACTTCAAAGCCAAAGTGATTGAGAAATGGCAATTGGGAGGTTAACGTCTTTGCGGATTGCGGCGGCAGGGTCACAACTTCAGGAGTTAGCAAAGCTTGCGATGGAATATTTTTCCCATCATGTTGTGCCATCAATTTTTCAAACAAAACACGTTCATGCGCGGCATGTTGGTCAATTAGATAGAGTCCGTCGGGTCCCTCGGCCACAAGATAAGTGGAACCAATCTGGCCGATGAGACGCAGGAGCGGAACACCTGAAAAAGATACTTGACCATGGACGGTAGACGATGGACGATTTTCTTCATCAGCATCTCCACCGTCTATGGTCTGTGGTCTATCGTCAATGTTTTCCTCATGCGCAATAGACCAGTCAATGCCGACCTGTCTGCTGGGCATATCACTTTGTTGCGGACGCGAACCCCATAGTTGCGGGGAGACAGTTGGGACAGGTGTGTATGCAAGCAATGCTTTGCGCGCTGAACGCTGCACAAAGCTAAAGACTTTATCCTGCGTTCTAAACCGTACTTCGGCTTTGGTGGGATGTACATTTACATCCACGTCTTCGGGAGCGATCTCTAAAAATAAAGCCGTGAGCGGATAACGTCCCACCATTAACAGGGTGTGATAAGCCTGCAATAAAGCGGTAGTCAAAGAAAATTCCTGCGCCCAGCGGCCATTCACAAAAAATGTGATCTCTTTGCGATTCGAACGTGTCACCGAAGTTGGGCTGATAAACCCTGAAAGAGATAATCCCTCTTCCTGGGCCATGACTTCAAGCATTTGCTTGGCGACATCTACGCCGTAAAGCGCGGCAAGAATTGCGCGCCTGTCGCCGTCGCCAGCGGTTTGCAATGTGGCCTGCTTGCCATCGGTTACTTTGAAACGCACATTTGGATATGCCAATGCATAACGCGTGACCAATGAATCAATTGCGCGCCTCTCTGTCACATCAGTTTTTAAAAATTTCAAACGCGCCGGCACGTTGTAAAAAAGATCTTCCACACGTAACACGGTCCCAACGGGCGAGCCTGTTTTTTCCGCTTTGCTTGAAATACCGCCCTCTATTTTTAAGCGTGCGCCTTCCTTTGCGGATTC
Organism: Anaerolineales bacterium; assembly: GCA_038250295.1. Taxonomy (GTDB): domain Bacteria; phylum Chloroflexota; class Anaerolineae; order Anaerolineales; family Villigracilaceae; genus Villigracilis. The sequence continues at coordinate 17,317 of JBBSCM010000008.1, forward strand.
CACTCGCGAGGTAATCGTCATGCGTGAGACCGAGCCGATGGATGCCAGCGCTTCGCCTCGGAAGCCCAATGTCGAAATGTGGAACAAGTCCTCGGACTGAACCAGCTTTGAGGTCGCATGACGCGAGGCGGCCAATTCCAATTCGTCGGCTGGAATCCCGCATCCATCATCCGCAACTTCGATCAGAGTCCTGCCTGCATCCGCAATTGAAATCGAAATATTTTTCGCGCCCGCATCCAACGCGTTTTCTGTTAATTCTTTAACCACAGACGCGGGGCGTTCAACAACTTCACCTGCGGCAATTTGCGAAGAGACCTCGGAAGACAAAAGACGAATGGGCATGGGGGCATTATACCCATGACGCTCGCAAATTGCGCCTTTTTCCAAATTGAAGCGCAATTTGCGACAGGGTATTATATAATCGCCCAATGCGATTCACCACCATTTTCTTCGATCTTGACGATACATTGTATCCATCCAACAGCGGCCTGTGGAAAGCCATCAAGGGCCGCATGAATGATTATATGCGTGACTATATGGGCTTTGACGAAAAAGAAATTCCGCAGCTGCGTGAAAAATATTTTTTGCAATACGGCACAACCCTGCGCGGCCTGCAGGCGCATCATAAGATCAATACGGATGAATACCTGGCCTACGTGCATGACCTGTCATTGAAGGATTATCTTGCCCCAGACCCTCTTCAACGCTCGGTCATCGCTTCACTCCCGACCTGCAACCTGATCTTTACAAATGCAGACATTCACCACGCCCAAAGAGTTCTGACAGTTTTAAATCTCAACGATCTCTTCCCCACGATCGTGGATGTGAACGCTGTTGCCCCACATTGCAAACCCATGCCTGAATCATTTGAGATCGCGATGAAACTCGCAGGCGAGATCGACCCATCGCGCTGTGTGATGATCGATGATATAACGCGCACCACGCGCGCTGCACGGGAAGCGGGCATGTTCAGCATTTTATACGGCGAGATAAATGCAAATGGTGACGCGAATGCAAATTTTTTGAACTGGCAGGAATTGATTGGAATTTTGGAGAGTCAATAATGGAAGCAAATAAGGCAGTCATCGGCGCCCTCATTTTTATCCTTCTTATCATAGGCGCAAATTTTGTCATGTACGCCATTGCACGGGGCGCCGCGAAATCCAACCAAAAGAGCTTCCTTGAAACGATGAGCCAATCCTTGAATCCATCCCGGCAGAAAAAGGATAATTCAATGGACGAACTTCGCCGAAAAATGGAGGAACTTGAAAAGGGTAAGAAAGAGGATACGGGAGAATCTGAATAATTAGACCTCTTGGAAAAGCCCTTTTGCCAGAGCGGTGTAGAGAAAAATGAGTTTTTAAGCAATACCGCAAAACTTGCTATAAAAAATTCTTAACCGTTGAAAAAGGAGAGCCTATCCCGTTTCTGGCGAGGTGATTACCAGGCAACAAGACCTTTTCGCCGCTGATTTTTTCAGGTCGCTTCGCGTGAATTAGCGAAATTCGCGGCTGAGGTTTTGGGTAACGGGCAATAGGCATGAGTCGAATGGCAAGTCATGCGGAACTGCGTTTTTAAGTACTTTTCTCAGATGTCTCTCTGTAGCTCTATGGTTATATTAAACCCACTTATACAGCGGGCTAATTGATTGGGGTGTGTTTCAAATGAGTTGGCAAAAAGAACGTCCCGAAGGTTTTGTCGAGAAAATTTGGTCGTTTGTGCCAACCTTCGGGACGGTTTCACCTGAAATGAAACACACCCAATTGATTGGGCTTTCTTACACAAATCGTACAAAGAATTCAGCAAACATTAATCCCCGGGTGTTATCTTTTTATCAATGTTAAGCCAAAATTGGAGGCTCGTGTGAATAGTAAAACTTTAAAGTATATTTTTTCGGCGCTCGTAGTGCTCGTACTCGTACTGGGTTCCTTCGCCGGCGGATTTGTCACCGGGCACCTTGTGCCTTTTGTTGGAATTCCGGGGATCCAGCCGCCGATTGTATCGGCGCCGCCGACCACCTCTCCTGAACAACAGGCGGCCACTCCTGAAGAATTTCAGAGCCTCTTTGCACCTTTTTGGGAAGCCTGGACGCTCGTCCACGAGAATTATGTAGACCAGCCCGTGGATGACCTGGCGCTGATGCGCGGCGCGATCAACGGCATGATGCAAGCCCTCGGCGACGAACACTCATCCTACATGGATCCCCAAAGCTTCGAGCAGGCCAATGCCAGCCTTGCCGGAGAATATGAAGGCATTGGCGCGTTTGTGGATACCACCACCGAATATCTGACGATTACCAGTCCCATGCCGGGCTCTCCCGCCGAACGTGCAGGTCTCCAGTCTGGTGATCAGATCGTTGCCATTGACGGTGAGGATATGACAGGGATTAACGCGGAAGTTGCGCGCACGAAGGTAATTGGACCTGCTAATACAACAGTCCACCTGACAGTCTTGCGTGATGGTGAAGAAACACTTCTTGAGATCGATGTCACTCGTGAAAAGATCACCATGAAATCATCCTCAGGCAAAATGCTTGAAAATGATATCGCTTATGTTCAGGTCACTACTTTCGGCGAAAAAACCACGCCCGAATTGCTCGCCACACTTAACGATTTGATGGCGCAAAATCCAAAAGGAATCGTTCTCGACCTGCGCAACAATGGCGGTGGATATTTATCCACGGCTGTCGAGGTCACTTCACAATTCGTCGATGATGGTGTTGTGCTTTATGAACAATATGGGGATGGAAAACGTACCTCTTATGATGTCCTCCCGAATGGTCTGGCAACGGACACAACCATTCCCATGGTCGTATTGATCAACGAAGGTTCAGCCTCCGCTTCCGAGATCGTGGCCGGCGCATTACAGGACCTGGGCCGCGCAAAACTGGTGGGTATTACCTCTTATGGAAAAGGCTCTGTTCAAAACTGGATTCCGCTCAGCGGCGAGAATGGCGCTGTACGCATCACCATTGCCAAATGGCTCACTCCAAACGAACACACCATCCATAATATTGGTCTTAGCCCGGATGTGGTCGTGGAAATGACGGAAGAAGATTACAAAGCAAAACGTGATCCGCAATTGGATGCGGCCGTGGAAACATTGTTAGCGACCCTCAACGGGACCCCGCTTCCGACCTCCATGCCAACCAGTATTCCCGCACCATAATTTTTAAGCCAAGCAAAATATTGAAAGGAAAGTAACTTATGTTTTTCTTAAGCCCAACCTATTTGATGTATATGATTCCCGCGTTCATTCTCATGGGACTCACTTCATGGTATGTAAAATCTTCATATAACAAGTGGAGCCGTGTTCAGGCCCAAAGCCGGCTGACCGGCGCTCAGGCCGCGCAAAAGTTAATATCCGCGGGTAATTTGTACGGCGTGAAAATTCAAGCAGTGGCGGGTAATCTTACCGACCATTACGATCCACGCAATAAAACGCTGAACCTTTCCGAGGGCGTTGCCAATGTTGCTTCTGTCGCATCGGTGGCCATTGCAGCGCATGAACTGGGACACGCCATGCAGGATGCGGAAGGTTATTTCCCACTGCGAGTCCGTGCTGCGCTTGTGCCGGCTGTCAACATTGGTTCGAACCTCGGCTGGATCTTGATCATGATCGGCTTGTTCCTGCGTTTTACCGAACTTGCCTGGCTGGGCATCCTCATTTTTTCGGGAGGCGCCGTCTTTGCATTATTTACCCTGCCCGTGGAATTTGACGCATCTGCCCGCGCGAAGCAGCTGCTCGTGCAGACGGGCATCATCCAAACTGAACAGGAACAACGCGGTGTCAACACGGTCTTGAACGCCGCCGCACTGACCTACGTTGCCGGGCTGGTCACTGCTATTTTGCAATTGCTGTATTATATTTCCCTCGTAAGCGGCGGCAGGCGCAGATAATAAAAGTGCGTCGCACCTTACTTAACAAGACAATCCAAATCGAGTAGATTTTTCCCGTTAATCTGAAAATTCCACCCGTCAGGTGCGACGCACTCACAGAGCAGGCGCAAACCTGCTCATTTTTTTATGTGTATAATCATTCCATGAAGAAATTGTTGATTGTCGTCGTCCTCTTTCTTGGCATTGCCGTAGTGGCGGTCAGCTTTAGCGAACTCGAAACGATCATGCTGACCCTTGAAAAATCCCACTTGAGATATTTTTTTCTTGCGATCATTATCCAATTGATATGGTGCATCACCACTGCGCGCATGTATCAGTCCATTTTTTATTTATTGGGTGTACAAGAATCCACATGGACCTTGAGTCGAATCGCCACAGCGGCGAATTTTATCAATGTGGTGGCACCCACTGCCGGCATCGGGGGAGTCGCTCTCTTCGCTTCCGAAGCGCGGCGGCGCGGGCATCCCGCGGGTAAAGTGACTGTGGCTGCGGCGTTATTCCTCCTGCTCGACCAGGCTGCGTTTTTATGTGTACTTTCGGTGGGATTGATCATACTTGTCCGGCGTAATGACCTGAGGGCAGGCGAAATCTCGGCCTCATTCTTTCTGCTTTGTATCGCCGTTGCATACGCATTTGTTTTATATCTTGGATATCGTTCAGAAGAAAAACTGGGGAACTTTCTGGCAAAAATAGCACACGGAATCAACAGCATTGTAAAATTCTTTCGAAAGCAGGAATACTTAAGCGAGGCCCGTGCGCATGAGTTTGCTCATGAGGTTTCCGAAGGCTTTTCCGGTCTAACGGAACAACCGGCCAGCCTTGTCAGGCCCGTCTTGTGGGGAATTTTGGATAAGGCGTTGTTAATGCTCATTCTTGTCTGTGCGTTTTTATCCTTTGAAGTTCCGTTTTCGGCCGGCACGATTATTGCAGGGTTTTCCATTGCCTATCTCTTTCTCATTGTTTCGCCGACACCCTCGGGAATCGGTATTGTTGAAGGCCTTATGCCGATTGCGCTTACCTCTTTAAGCGTGAATTGGAGTCAGGCTGTGGTGATCACACTCACCTATCGCACCGTCACATTTTGGATTCCATTCGGGATCGGCGCATGGGCGTTCCGTTCGTTGCACACAGGCGGGGAGGAACCATCAGCGGTTTGAACATGCTTCAAAATTTACTTGATTATTGGAAGCAGGATGCGGATACCGCGCCAAATTTTTCTGCGTGGAAAATAACGCCGCCACGGGAATCGCAAACGCATCCCTTCCCGACCGATCTGCCTGTTCCGCTTCGAGAAGCATTATCTTCCCGTAACATTCACTCGCTCTACTCCCACCAACTTTCTGCATGGACTCAATCTCGCGCACATAAAAACATCATCCTCGCCACCGGCACAGCCAGCGGAAAGACTCTCGCCTACAATCTGCCAGTCCTTTCTGCGTTGATCGAAAATAACGATTCGCGCGCGTTGTATCTTTTTCCAACCAAAGCCCTTGCTCAAGACCAGTTATCAGTAATCAGCAGACAGTTATCAGGGATTGGTAAACAGGGAAACAAGCACACAGGTAAACAAGCAGCCAACCCAACACGTAACACGCAACATGCTGCAACTGCCGCCATTTATGACGGTGATACGACTCAATCCTCCCGCCCTTCCATTCGCAAAAACGCGCGTATTGTGTTATCCAACCCCGACATGCTGCACACAGGCATTCTGCCTCATCACTCCAACTGGAGCGATTTCTTTTCCAATCTGAAATTCATCGTCATTGACGAAGCCCACACCTATCGCGGAGTCTTTGGTTCACACGTCGCCAATGTCATCCGCAGGCTCAAACGAGTGGCGGAATTTTACGGCGCAAGACCGCAATTTATCCTTGCTTCTGCCACCATAGGGAATCCTAAAGAGCTTGCAGAAAAATTGATCGAAGAGGAAGTTGAATTGATCGACAACGACGGCTCCTCACGCGGCGAACGCCATTTCATCATCTACAACCCGCCTGTTACTGACCCTGCGCTTGGCTTGCGGAAAAGTAGTCTGCTCGAAAGCGTGCGGCTGGCAAATGATTTGCTGGCTCACGACATTCAAAGTGTGGTCTTTGCACGAACAAGAAGAAGTGTGGAAATCATCTTAACTTATCTTCAAGGTGAAGCGAATACAGGTAAACACGCGCAAGCGGATAACAGAACACGCAACACGCAGCTATACCCTGAGCATGGTCGAAGGGACGCATCACGCATTAGAGGCTATCGCTCTGGTTACCTCCCTCATCAACGCCGTGAGATCGAGCAGGGACTCCGCGACGGTTCAGTCAAAACTGTCGTTGCTACCAATGCCCTCGAATTAGGAATCGACATCGGCGGTTTGGGTGCGGCAATTCTCGTCGGGTATCCGGGGACTATCGCAAGCGCGAGGCAGCAGTCGGGCAGGGCGGGGCGCGGGGATGATCCTGCGGTATCTGTGCTGGTCGCGTCGCCCAATCCATTGGACCAGTTCCTTGCGCATCATCCTGAGTATTTCTTTGGCGGTTCGCCGGAGATGGCCTTGGTCAACCCAAATCATTTGCTGATTTTGTTGGAACATTTGCGCTGTGCGATGTTTGAACTTCCATTTCAAAAAGGCGATGGCTTCGGCAGTATCTCGGATGAATTGCTCGAAGAATATTTGCAATTCATGGTTTCCAATCAGGATGCGCATTTCTCGAATGAAAAATATTTTTGGATGAAGGATCAATATCCCGCCGCTAATATTTCGCTGCGTTCTGCTTCGCCGCAAAGCGTGGTTTTGCAGAGCGTGACTGCGGACGGCAGACCATTGACCATAGGAACAGTGGACGGCGAAAGCGCGGCATGGATGGTTCACCCGGGCGCGATCTACATGCACGAAGGCCAGCAATATTTTGTGCAGGAATTCAACCTGGAAAATCACATTGCTCAACTTGTGCCCGTTGGCTTGGATTATTACACCGAGGCCCAAAGAAACTCCGAGATCGAAGTGTTGACTCTTGCGGCGCAAGACGCCGTTCCCGGCGGAGAAAAAGCATACGGCGAAATTCAGGTAACGACTCAAGTTGTCGGCTTTCGAAAGATCCGCTGGTTTACCTATGAAAATCTCGGACAGGAACCGCTCGACATGCCTCCTTCTGAATTACAGACCACAGGCTATTGGCTTTCCCTTTCCGAAGGAGTTGTGAATCAATTACGCGATGCCGGTGTTTGGACCAATGATCCAAACGAATATGGACCTGAGTGGCCAAAGATCCGTGACCGCGTGCGCACGCGTGATAAATATCAATGCCAGGTCTGTGGTGTACTGGAGACCACCCGCCAGCATGAGGTACATCACAAAACTCCATTTCGAGCATTTGTTCGTGATGGTGTGCTTGATCGTGAGCAGGCAAATCGTTTGGAGAACCTCACCACACTTTGTCCCACCTGCCATCACAAAGTAGAGCAGAATGTACGCATCCGCAGCGGACTCGCAGGCCTTGGCTTCGTGCTTGGCAACCTTGCGCCTTTATTTTTGATGTGTGACCCTCGCGATTTGGGAATCCACACAGACCCGGCATGGTCAGCGGTCAACGGTCAACCGTCAGTGGTTTTATATGACCACGTCCCCGCGGGGATCGGCTTCAGTCAAAAATTATTTGAAATACATGCTGATTTAATTCAACGTGCTTATGAATTGGTCAATCAATGCGAATGTGAAGATGGCTGTCCATCCTGTGTGGGTCCCGGCGGTGAAAATGGTGTGGGCGGAAAACAGGAAACGCTGGCTATTTTGAAGTGCCTCAACTCGTCATAGGATAATTATTTGTCATGATCGTATCCGAGTCAACCAACATCCCTCACGAATCTCTTCTAAAACTTTTTCTGCGTTTCCTACGCTTCGGCTTCCTCGCCTGGGGCGGGCCCGTTGCACAGATCGCCATGCTTCGTCAGGAACTCGTCGAGGAAGAAAGATGGATTTCCTCTGAAAGATTTAATCGCGTGCTGGCTGTCTATCAAGTCTTGCCTGGCCCCGAAGCGCATGAACTATGCGTTTACTTCGGCATGATCTCACGCGGCCGCATCGGCGCATTGCTTGCAGGCCTCGGTTTCATGACCCCGGGCTTTCTGCTCATGTTCGCGCTCTCGTGGTTCTACGTCACCTACGGCATCAACTCGCCCATCTTCCAATCCGTATTTCTTGGGATGCAGCCTGCCGTCGCCGCGCTCATCGTCCGCGCTGTGCATCGCATTGGCGGCCACGCTTTACATCAAAATAAATGGCTGTGGGGAATCGCTTTCCTCGCAGGATTTGCTCAATTGCTCCATGTTAACTTTTTGATTATCCTCTTAATTGCGGGATTCATCTACGCACTGGTTGGACTCGAAAAAACGCGCCTCGCTCTCACGCTGACAATTGCTTCTGTCTTCGGAATCATGTACTTCGCCTTCGCATTCACCGCCGCCTCATCATCCCCAGCGACTGCACTCGCCATCGCAACTAGCGCGCCATCCACGTTGACATTACTGCTCTCAGGCTTGTGCGCCGGCCTGTTGACCTTCGGCGGCGCATATACCGCCATCCCCTTCATTCAACATGATGCCGTCGAAGTGGGCCGCTGGATGACCAACCCTCAATTCTTGGACGGACTCGCTCTTTCAGGGCTGCTTCCCGCACCGCTGATTATCTTCTCCACTTTCGTCGGCTACATCGGCGGCGGCGCATTGGGCGCCATTGCAATGACCGTTGGAATCTTCACGCCCGCCTTCGCCTTCACCATCATCGGGCATGATTCCCTTGAAAAACTTGTAGAGAATAAATCCGCGCACGCATTTTTAGATGGAGTCACAGCCGGCGTGGTTGGTTTGATCGCAGCAACGGCATTGGGCATTCTCAGTGAAACCGTCATCGGCTTAAACGCATGGATCATCTTCAGCCTCGCCGTTATCACCCTCTTTGCATCCAAATCCAAATGGACAGTCGCCTGGGTTGTGATCGCCGCTGGTTTGTTTGGATCGTTGTTTTTGTAATGGATGTTTAAGCTGATGGAACAGTTTATCGAAACATGGAAACAAAGAGCCAGACAACTCAAAATTGAAGTCTATGCTCTTTACTTGGCCTATCAAGACCCAAGAGTTCCCTGGGTTGCGCGAATTTTTACCGCTTGCGTCGTTGCCTATGCCTTTAGTCCCATCGACTTGATCCCAGATTTCATTCCCATCATCGGATATCTGGACGACTTGATCCTAATTCCTTTGGGAATCAAAATAGCGCTTTCTATGATTCCGATCGAAGTAATGAATGAAAGCCGCGAAAAAGCACACGAAATTATTCGTCAAGGCAAGCCAGTCAATTGGGTGGCGGCCATCGTTATTGTCATCCTTTGGTTTGGTCTCGCCGCTGGTATATTTGGCTTGTTGTTTTTGTAATCCCGATTCTGGAGTCAATCAGCTTGCTGATTGACATTCCAGGCAGCTTGCTGCCTGACTCCAGATTCTATCGTCCACCAAACAAAAGGAGAAACATTATGATCTGGGTTACCCGTTCGCATGTTCACGTTGATAGAGTCGCCTGTCCCTGGCTGATCACCCGCTTCGTCGATAACGAAGCGGAATTCCTCTTCGTTCCAGCAAATCAAATCGATAAAGTAGTCAAAGAAACAGGCGCGATTCCATACGACACACCCGGCGCGGAACTCGGCCATGTAGATGGACGCTGTTCGTTTGAGTCCATCATTGTCAAATACGATTTGAAAGAACCTGGCCTCTTGCGCCTCGCCAAGATCGTCCATGCCGCCGATGTAGCCGAAGATATTGACACCGACCCCATCGCCCGCGGACTCGAAGCTATTGCATCAGGTTATAGCCTGCGCTTTCCCGAAGATATGGAAAACCTTGAACATCAATTTGAAGTGTATGATGCACTGTATGCGTGGTGCCGTTTGGATGCGGCGAGGAAATAAAAAAGGCATCCCGTCATTGCGAGGGCGGTGCTCTTCCGCCCGAAGCAATCCCATATTATTATTAGACTGCTTCGGCACACCTGCCCTCCCACTCACTCCGCTTCGGGGATAATAATGGCGGGCGGTGCCAGGGAAAACCAAGAGCGCCTCGCAACGACATGATACAAGGATAATTATGAATCAACCTCATCAGCGTGATATTTTCCTGCTCTTCACCACCCGAATCATCCGCCTGTTCTGCTACGGATTTCTTTCGGTTATTCTTGCTCTCTATCTTTCTGAGACGGGCCTCACTGAAAAACAAATCGGACTGCTGTTCACCCTCACCCTCGCAGGCGACGCGGGCATTTCTCTGTGGCTCACCACCAGCGCCGATCGACTCGGACGTAGACGAACCCTGCTGATTGGCGCACTGTTGATGTTGGGCGCGGGAATCGTTTTTGTCCTCACTAATGATGTGATCATTCTAATGGCCGCCGCCATCATCGGGGTCATCAGCCCAAGCGGAAATGAGATCGGGCCTTTTCTTTCCGTGGAGCAGGCAGGCTTGACTCAATTAATCTCAAACGAAAAACGCACAAGAGTTTTCGCGTGGTACAACATGGTCGGATCATTCGCAACCGCCACAGGTGCACTGGCAGGTGGATGGCTGGCGCAGATTTTGCAGGGCAATGGCTGGACACAATTGGAATCTTACCGCCTTGTTTTGATGGGTTATGCAATTGGCGGATTTTTATTGTTGATTTTGTTTACAGGCTTATCATCTGAAATCGAAACAATCCCCAGCACACTTGAGGTTAAACGCACTCTTGGTTTGCATAAGTCACGCAACGTGGTGCTAAAGCTGAGCGCACTCTTCGCGTTGGATGCTTTCGCGGGCGGTTTGATCGTACAAAGCATGATCGCCTATTGGTTCCATGTCAAATTTGGAGTGGATTCCGGCGTGCTTGGCAGCATCTTTTTTGGAGCGAACGTTCTCGCGGGGATTTCGGCTTTGCTGGCTGTGCCCCTTGCCAATAAAATCGGATTGATCAATACAATGGTCTTCACACATATTCCGTCCAATATTTTATTGATGCTTGTTCCACTGATGCCAAACCTGCCTCTCGCCATCGGACTCCTGCTTCTGCGATTCAGCATTTCCCAAATGGATGTGCCCACGCGTCAATCGTACACGATGGCTGTTGTGGCGCCAGACGAAAGGTCCGCCGCTTCAGGAGTCACTGCCATTGCCCGCTCAGTAGGCGCTTCCCTCTCTCCTTCGCTGACAGGTATTTTGTTTAGCATTCCCGCCTTATTCAACGCGCCGCTTTTTCTGGCAGGCGGGCTTAAAATTATTTATGATCTTCTGCTATTCAGGGAATTTCGTTCTGTTAAACCGCCCGAGGAAAAAACGGATGCTTGAACGCCGTGCTACAATTCAAGAATGATTTCCATCACAGAATTTTTTGAACTCAACCGCGAGATCATTTTTTTTGTTTACGGATTGGTTTTCTTTATTTTAGGAGTTGCCATTGTTTTACAAACCCGCCAATCCTCGCGGCTTGACCTGGCGCGCAATTTACGCTGGCTTGCAGCTTTTGGCATTACGCACGGTTTTTATGAATGGGGTGATCTGTTTATTCCGATACAAGGTGAATATCTAAACAAAGAGACCATGCAAGTCTTATATTTTTTCCATAAGATTTTGCTGGCGGTATCATTCGTCTGTCTTTTTGAATTTGGCATTACGGTGCTTCCATCGAGCAAAAGAGTGCGCGGTTTTCATTGGACATCCATGGCAGTTTTTGCAGTGTGGGTCTTTATCGCTTTTATTGTTTTTCCCGTCAATCCCAATGACCTTGAATGGAAAAGGATCTCCAACGCACTGGCGCGTTACCTGATTGGTTTTCCAGGTGGAATGCTTGCCGCATATGGATTGCGCGCGCACACCCTGCAGCGTATCAAACCTCTTAATGTGCCGAAGATCGTGCAAATGTTTCAAATTGCAGGGATTTCACTGGGAATCTATGCGGTTGTTGGCGGATTGGTCGTCCCCCCTGTAAATTTCTTTCCCGGGAATTTTTTAAACACGGATACCTTCACGGAATTACTTGGTGTGCCCCCGCTGGTGCTGCGTTCCCTGGTGGGCGTGGTGATTGCATTTACCGTCATCCGCGCTTTGGAAGTTTTCAGCCTTGAAACAGATCGGCGCATTGAACATCTCGAACAGCAGCAGATCATCAACGCAGAACAGGAACGCCTCGCGCGCGACTTGCATGATGGCGCGATTCAAAAGGTTTACACAGCAGGATTGCTTGTTGAAGCCGCCGCGCGGTTCGCCGAACCTGAAAGCGAAATGGATAAACGCCTCAAACGTGCCATTGCCGCCCTCAGCGATTCAATCCTGGACCTGAGGCGGAATCTGTCCGAGCTGCATGCTCATACGCAAACAACCCAGGAGTCTTTGCCCGAGCTTTTTCAAAAGATCGCGGAGAATCCAAACTACAATACAATGGTAAATATTTTCATTAAGATGGACATATCCGAAAGCAAATCCATTTCAGGCAGACGCGCCGCTCATGTGTCTGCGATCATCAATGAAGCCATGGCAAACACAGTTCGCCACTCGCGTGCTGGAAATGTAAATATCCACGCAGGCGGTAATAATGAATATCTTATAATAGAGATCAAGGATGATGGCGTTGGCATGTCACCCGAGGCCAAAAATGGATACGGTTTGCGTAATATGCGCGACCGCGCGCGGCTCCTGAACGGCAAAATCGAATTTGAAAATGATAAAGGTTTGACAGTCACCCTCGAAATCCCGTGGAAAGATTAAGATGACAAAAACCCGCATTTTACTTGTAGATGACCATGATATTGTAAGACTTGGTTTAATGACCCTGCTCAATGACCAGCCCGATATGGAAGTAGTTGGCGAGGCCAGCACGGCTGCTGAAGCTGTTCATGCCGCTGAAAAATTATCTCCGGATGTCACGTTGATGGATATTCGTCTGCCGGGTGAAGGCGGCATCGAAGCCACACGTCAGATCACGGCGCGGTTTCCAAAAACCAAAGTGGTCATGCTGACATCTTTTGCGGATGATGAGTTGGTGATGCGCGCGATCAATGCGGGTGCGGTCGGGTATGTGTTAAAACAAGTCGGGAATGAAGAGCTGATTCGTGCGATTCAGGCTGCGGCTAGGGGCGAAGCGGTTCTTGATCCATCCACTACGGCGCGGCTGTTGACACGAGTCCGTGAAGCAGAGCGAAAAGCCGAGGAGGATGCCTTCCGCATGATCTCTGATCGTGAAATGGATGTGCTGATGCATCTCGCAAAGGGCAGGACGAATGCTGAGATCGGCAAGTTGTTGAATTTGAGCGAGAAGACGGTGGGGAATTATGTGGGCAATATGTTCGAGAAGTTGCATTTGAACAATCGCATTGAACTTGCAGCGTATGCATATGAACATCACTTGTTTGAGAGAGTTGGCAGGGAATAAAAAAATTCCCCCGCAGTGAACACTGCGGGGGATTTTTTTTGCTCAATCAAAAAGGAGAAGTTTTTATTGAGGTTTGAAAACGAGGAAGGAAGGTGCAGTTTGGGTAGCGTGGCGGACCTGTGCGTTTTCGAAGACTGCTACGCCGAAGTAGTACATGGCGGTTAGGTCGGTGAATTCGACGTCGAATTCAGAGGCGGTATCGAGCAGGCGGCCAAATTCGATTGTCCATACGCCATCGGCCCACACCCAGCCAGCGGAGATGTTACCGCGGTCACCGACGATTTCGGATTTCACGATGCCGGGGATATAGGAACCGACGGGCATGGCATCCAAAGCGGCCTGATCAAGAGCAACTTTTTCGCTATCGAGGATGAAGCCAGGGGCGCCAGTGGTCATATCAATATTAGGAGAGGTGAAACCAGGGATGGTTTTGTTCGGAACAGTCTTGGTAGCGTCGGCAGGGTCGGGCATCGTCGCGAAGTTATCAGCGTAGCCGCCGCTTTCCTTCGGGTCGCTCTTGCGGCCAGCTTCCTTGGCTGTTTCGGCATTGTATTGTGTCCAATCAAGGTATTGATCATCGATCTGATTCAGGTTACGGATGGATTTCCAATGCCAGATGTCGCCCAATTGACCTTCAGCGGCGGTGTACTTGTTGCCGTAAGGTTTCCCGGAATCATCGCCTGCATGACAGGCAGTGTAACAACCTTTGGTCTCAAATTTTTCAATGCTGTCGTTGATTGGCCAGATCATCGAGAACTTGTCTTCATAAACAGTATTGTTATCGCCGCCCTTGTCATCAGGGTCTTTGATTTGCTTCCAGGTACCGTCTTCTTGCTTCTGCCAGGGTGAGCGGAACCAGGATTCGGTGGGGTCTGCGTAGGTTATCAGGAAGTACACGCTATCCGCAGTGTACACAGCCTTAAGATTGACTTTGGTCTCATAGCCGCCAAAGCCGCCGTCTACATCCACGACAAAATCTTCGGCATCAGCCCAGAAGGCTTCGTCGGCAACGCCGTCAAGTGTGGGGGCTGCATCTACAAAACTGGCGACAAGAGCGCCCTCGGGACCTTCCCATGCTGGCACGGGTGGCTCGGTGGCTGTCGGTGGTTCAGTTGCTGCAACGGGCGCTTCAGTGGGCGCGGCGGTGGGTGGTGTGCCGCAAGCTGAAAGAATCAGCGATGCCAGCACGATCAGAGAAATAACGTACATAAACTTTTTCATGGTGAACTCCTCTTTATTAATGTTTTTAGTTGAAATCCTTTATGATTTTAGGCGGAGGAGCCAATTGTGGTTAGATGAAATATCCCCTAATTAACCAGGGGAATCTAGGCCTTCTTTTATATATCAATTTCCCATACCTTTGATGAGAAAATAAACAAAAACGGAGAGCGTTGCGGCCCTCCGTTTTATTATTCGCGTAAAAATTTTTCAAAGTCAGATAGGGATACATGGGCCGTCATATCCAAATTCAGCGGTGTGACTGCCACCATTTTCTTTATACGTAAAACATATACATCGGTATCTTCAGATTCCTGTTCAAGCGAGGCCGATTCCTTGTAAGTGAGCAGACCAGGTAAATCCCAGGATGCTCGTTCCGCGGGCACGGGCTGATAGTATCGGCTGCGCGAAAGCCTTGTAGTTTGCCACTCAGTTTCGGGCGTGGCATGACTCGGCACTTCCACTTTGAGCAGGTCCACTTCTTTTGAAAATTTCTTTTCAAGAAGCAGTTTGGCAAAATAGGCTGTGAAATATCCAGCCGTTGAAAAATCGATATCTTCTGAATGAGTCAAATGATATTGAGTTTCAGTTTGAAGCGAGATCGCCAGCGCAGGAATCCCCATCGCGGCAGCTTCCATGGCGGCGCCTACCGTGCCTGAGATCGTAATTCCCAGCCCGACGTTTTCTCCATAATTGATTCCAGATACAACGAGATCAGGTCTATGTGGGATGATTTCCAAAATGCCATGTAGGACAGCTTGAGCAGGCGAACCGCCAACCGCATACACGCTCCACTCCTGACCGTTGACCTGCACCTGCTCTTTGCGAATGATCCCATCTGACGTATTAGGCAAACTACGCCCCATGCCCGAGGATTGGTCACGCGGCGCGGCTACAGTGACATAGCCGATCTTGGAAAGCTCGCTGGCTGCGGCCCATAAACCGGGTGAGCGGATGCCGTCATCGTTGGTGAGGAGAATGTTGGGTTTGTTCTTTTTCATGCTTTCCATTATAAACATAAAACCGCCTTTCAATATGAAAGACGGTTTGTGGTGCTCCCGGCAGGACTCGAACCTGCGACCTATTGCTCCGCAAGCAAGCGCTCTAATCCACTGAGCTACGAGAGCATTTTTTATGCGGGTGGTATTTTACTGTAATGTGATGGGATGGTCAAGGAGCATAGCCAAAAAATAATACTCAGCCAATTAAGAGTGTTTGCCCTGCGATGGCGACAACTATCTGGGAACCTCTCTGGTTGTCGAGTAAATCCAAAACAACCAGCGGATTTAGGCTGTTGGCGGCAACCTGGTCCATAAAATGAATGGGCAAGTGATAGTTGACATCTTGTATAATCAGGCTATCGGAAACAAAACATGCCGACGAACATCCCTTAATAAAATACCTGAAGGTAAAACGATGAAACTTTCAAAGAGTGAGATTTATAGGCTGCTAAACCAACCCAAACCGCTGCTGCTGGTGAATGTCGATCTGAGTGGCGCCGACCTGAGTGGTTCCGACTTGATCGATGCTTTGTTGAACGGCGCCAGGCTGATCAAAGCCGACCTGAGTGACGCTATTTTGAGTGGCGCCAAGCTGATCGAGGCCGACCTAAGCGAGGCCGACCTGATCGATACTGACCTGAGCAAGGCCGATCTACACCACGCCAGGTTATTCGGTGCTGACATGCGTCGGGCCAAGTTGAACAAAGCCAACCTGAGCAAAGCCGACCTGAGCAGCGCCAATTTGATCGGTGCTGACCTGATCGATGCCAATTTGATTGGCGCCATATTGAGCGGTGCCAGGCTAAACGATGCCGATTTGAGCGGCGCTGATTTGATCGATGCCAACTTAAGCAAAGCTGATCTGAGCCGCGCCA
>JBBSCM010000009.1:0-33174 GCA_038250295.1 Anaerolineales bacterium
CGGAATGCCCTAAGAATAATAAAAGATTAATGAGAAGATTCAGACCTGGGATCATCTCTTAGAAGCTGAACTGCATGCGGCAGAACTGACAGAATTATCTGTAAATTCTCCACCGCACCTTTCGGGCTGCCCGGCAAATTGACAATGAGGGTCCGCCCACGAATCCCAGCAACAGCGCGAGAGAGCATGGCGTGTGGAGTTTTTTTCAAGCTCTCGGAGCGCATGGCCTCAGCCAAACCGGGCGCACCCCGCTGAATAATTGCAAGAGTGGCCTCAGGGGTAACGTCTCGTGAGGCGAAACCTGTGCCGCCTGTTGTAAGAATGACATCAATATCGCCGCTATCGGCCCATTCAATCAAGACTGCGCGAATGGCAGATTCATCGTCGGGCAGGACTGCTTGTTTGGCGACCTCCCAATTTTGGGCGAGGATAAGATCCGCCACGGCGGGGCCGGACGCATCCGCACGCTCATTACGCGCGGAACGGTCTGACAGAGTCAAAATCCCAAATCGAATCGTCATGGAAATTCTTTCCCGAAAACAAGGTCTTCCTTCATTTCTCGCCAGCCGCGGTTATTATAGAATTGAATGGCGTTTTTATTTTCCGCAAAGACCAGCAGGTAACATTTGACGCAGCCTTTTGCCTGCAACCGCTTTTCAACCTCATTTAGCAGCATCGCGCCCACGCCTTGTTCACGGACGGTTTCATGAACCGCAAGATGATAGATCATTCCGCGGCGGCCGTCATATCCACCAATAACGGTGCCAACGATCTCATAATTCAACTCAGCAACCAGGAATAAATCGGGATCGCGTTCCAACTTCTTTTGTATTTCTTCAGGCGTATCTGAACGCCCCACTTGCATGCCTGCCTCGATACTTTCCCACAACTTCAAGGTGGGGGGATAATCATTGGGAAAACGAAATTCGCGAATATTCACAGTGCATTAAGAGGGTTTGATGGCCTGCTTCAATAACGTTATAAGCTCGTCGGGCATGTAAGGTTTAAGAATAAATCCAAATGCCCCGCGCTGAATACATTCTTCCTTAACATTCGCGCCGGAAGACATTACCACACGAGAAGTTCTTGTGTCTTCTGAATTACAGATACTTTCCAAAATATCCAAACCGTTTTGAGGGCCGAGATGAACATCCAGCAAGATGACGTCGGGATGTTCACTTCGAACAGCCGCAGGCACATCTGCATCCGCCTTCAAAGCAACCACTTCAAATCCTTCCATTTTCAAAAGGGTCTTCAATAATGAGACCATGGTTACATCATCTTCTGCGAGAAGTATTTTTGGCT
Organism: Anaerolineales bacterium; assembly: GCA_038250295.1. GTDB lineage: Bacteria > Chloroflexota > Anaerolineae > Anaerolineales > Villigracilaceae > Villigracilis. The sequence continues at coordinate 1,306 of JBBSCM010000009.1, forward strand.
TTGACATTCTTCTTTGCCTTCGTTTGCCTGGATTTTTTCTTAATAGAGTCTTTCACTTGTTTTTTCTGGGGTTTCGCTTTTTCCAATGCAGCATTAATGACATCATCTACAGATTCGGCAAATATGAATTTCATGGTATTCCTGATCTCATCAGGGACATCGTCAATATCCTGCTCGTTTCGCTTGGGCAGGATCACAGTTGTTAATCCGTTACGATGCGCTGCCAACACTTTTTCCTTGACGCCGCCAATCGCGAGCACCTGACCCCGCAATGTGATTTCCCCGGTCATACCGACCTGCGGCTTGACCTTGCGCCCGGAGATCAACGACACCAGGGAGGTGGCCATTGTCACGCCGGCGGAGGGTCCATCCTTCGGTTGTGCTCCGGCTGGGATATGCATGTGCAGATCAAATTTATCAAAGAACCCCGCGGGTATTCCGAGAGAGTCGGCACGGGAACGAACATAAGACAATGCCGCGCGCGCTGATTCTTGCATAACATTTCCAATGGAGCCGGTCACTTGAAAACCACGCCCCCCCGGCATGGCGGTAGTTTCAATAAATAGAATATCGCCGCCGAAGGAAGTCCACGCTAAGCCGGGCACCACCCCGGGGATGGAAGTACGCTTGTTTAATTCTTCAGGACCATAGTAAATTGGGTGATCCAAAAATTCTTCCACAATCGCAGGTGTGATCTCAAATTTCTCGACCTTGCCTTCGGCGATCTTCGTGCCAACTTTACGGCACACCGCTCCAATTCTCCGCTCCAAACTGCGCACGCCTGCTTCACGCGTATATTGACGCACGATCATCTTCAAGGCATCGTCGTTGAAGGCAATTTCTCCATCGCGCAAACTGTTCTCCCGAATTTGGCGTGGTATCAGATAACCGCGCGCAATCGCCATTTTCTCGTTTTCAGTATAGCCTGAAAGGAAGATCATTTCCATGCGGTCACGCAATGGGCCGGGGATGGTCTCCAGCGTATTTGCAGTGGTAATAAAAAACACTTGCGAAAGATCGTATGAAACTTCAAGATAATTATCTCGAAACTCCACATTCTGCTCAGGATCCAAAACTTCGAGCAATGCAGACGCCGGGTCGCCATGAAAATCGTAAGTGAGCTTATCCACTTCATCAAGCATGAAGACCGGGTTTTTCGAGTCAACACGGCGCAAAGATTGCAAAATACGCCCCGGCATTGCGCCGATATATGTGCGGCGATGCCCGCGGATTTCAGCTTCATCGCGCACACCGCCAAGAGAGGCGCGAATAAACTTCCGCTCCATTGCACGCGCAATCGATTGACCCAGCGATGTTTTGCCCACTCCGGGCGGGCCAACAAAACAAAGGATCACCCCTTCGCGCTCACGGCGAATGGCATCTTCAGAAGGCTCTTTCTTGTCATCCTTCCGTTCAAGACGCAGCTTGCGAATTGCAAGAAACTCAAGGATGCGGTCTTTTACATCCTCAAGCCCAAAATGATCTTTGTTCAAAATCTCGCGGGCGTGCGCAATGTCTAGATTATCTGTTGTGGATGTAGACCACGGGAGCGTTACCAGCCAATCCAAATAGGTACGGATAACACCATACTCTGCAGCAGCCGTGGGAAGACGCGACAAGCGATCCAACTCACGTTTGGCCTGTTTATGCGCTTCTTCGGGCATTTTCGCATCTTCAATTTTTTTACGAAATTCTTCCGTCTCCACAGATTGTTCATCTGCGTCACCCAGTTCGCGCTGGATGGCTTTCATTTGCTCGCGCAGGAAATATTCACGCTGAACTTTTTCGATCTCGCCGCGCGCTTCGTTTTGAATCTTCTGCCCAATTTGGAGTACTTCGGCTTCGCGAACCAGCAAACCGATCAGCTTCTTGAGTTTTTCGTATACAGAATCCAGCTCAAGGATTTCCTGAGCGTCTTTTAGATCGATCCGCTGGAAGTTGGCAATCGTATAGGCTGTTTGCAGGGGGTCTTCAAGGGAGGTAATCGAACCCACCAATTCATCCGGAAATGACGGGATCATTTGTGTGATCTGTTGGAATTGATCGCGCGCGTTACGGGCCAGGGCGCTGGTCTCAAGGTTTGTTTCCGTATTCTCAGGGATAAGATGAACATGCGCCTTGAGATACGGCTCCTCTGCGACAAACTCACCCAGGCGAAAACGTTCCATCCCCTGCACCAACAAACGAACTGTCCCGTCCGGTGCGCGCAATAAACGGTGTACGGTAGCAATGGTGCCAACTTGATGCAATTCGTTTGGACCCGGGGTTTCCTGCTCGGGGTTGAGCGCGGCCACAAGACCAACGAGTCTATCGCCACCCACAACGTCATCCACCAGTCTGATCGAACGAGCCTGTCCTACTGTGAGCGGAACGGCGGTATTGGGATAAACTACCAATCCTCGTAATGGCAGGATGGGAAGCACATCGGGAAATTTCTGTTCCTCGTTTTTGCCGGCATCCTCCGGCGCGGATTGCGAAGCGCTCTCATTATCCACATTTTGATTACTTGAAAAGATCGAGGCCATAAAGGCCTTAATCAACTCATCGTCAGTTTCATCAAGCGATTGAAAGAATTCGTGAATTCCAGATTGCCATCGTTCTGCAGGCATATATTTATTCAACCTTATTCTCATTTATTTTTGGAAGAACCACAACTAAAAACCCATCTTTGTATTCTGCGCGAGCCTGTTCAATATTGACCGGCCCGGGCAGCTTTATGGCGCTTGCGAATTTACCAAACCATATTTCCATTTGCTGATATGCGCGGCGCTCGGAGATATTATCCAGGCGCGAACCTGAAATAAACAAGGTGTTGTTTTCAAGGGATACTTCAAAATCATCTTCACGCATCCCCGCTATTTCCACACGTATAACATACGCTTCTTCTGTTTCATATTGGTCCGTTGGCGGACTCCAAGTGTTTGAACGAACCTGCCAACTTACTGCATGAAGAACCTCTCGACGAGATTCTGTAAGAGTTGCAACCGACTTTCGAACAACGGTAGGCATAATTCTTGCTCCTCATATTCGCATCCGCAGTATCCTTATTCACGCTGTGGTATAGTGCCTCTACTAGGAATCGAACCTAGATCGACGGTTTAGAAGACCGTTGCTTTATCCGTTAAGCTATAGAGGCTCTTGTGAAAAAATGCAGTACATGTCAACAACTAAAATCAGAAACAGCGTTTTATAAAAAAGGAAAAAGCGGAAGAATAAATTCTCTTTGCAAGGAATGTTTTAATGATTATTGCCAGAACAGATGGGTTAATCGGAAAAAACTGGGTATTGAATACTTGGGCGGAAAATGCTCACGTTGTGGTTATAACGAACACTATGCCGCAATGCAATTTCACCATGTAGTTCATAAAGATTTCACGTGGACAAAACTTCGATTGCTCAAGTGGGAAAGGGTTATAAAAGAGTTAGACAAATGCATTCTCCTTTGTGCAAATTGCCATGCAATCACACATTCGTTAGAGCCTTAATCGTTTTGTCTTAGGTTACATTTTATCAAATTTCATCCTCTACAACAAAGTTTGGAATAATTGGCTGGTATGGCCTTAGACCACGATAAATGCGTGGGCCAGCGATAGTTCTTAAAATCGTATCTGCGGGCCTGCCAAGTTTCTTCGCAAGATCTCCCGCAGAGATGGGAACATTCCCATTTACCAGAAAGATTCGAAAAACTGCTTCCACCACTGCTGTGCGCGCATCAGAAAATTCGGGCAGCAATGCGCAATGTGTCATCAATGTGTGTTGAATCCCATCCACTGGTTTTACTTCGGCCGTCTGTGGATCGATCCAATCGATCATGTTGCTCTCTTCCATATCAGCAAAAGCATCCTGGTGTTCCGGGCACAACAATGAGCGCAGGAATACATGCCAATCACGCTCATTTTTTTTCCACCAGTCAAAATCAATATGAAACGGCGTGTTTACCGAAGGTTTCAACAAACTCATGAGTTCTCCTCATCCAGGCGGAAGTGTAAATCGCCAACATGTTTGAACCCAGGGTTTGTTGCCAGTAACGCAAAAAGCGGGGCGGGTGGAACACGGCGCACAAGATTTACCGCTGCATATAATTCCTGCGCATGGACATGGCCTTGCGGGTTTGATTTTGTCAATTCGCGCATCACCAGTAGTACAAGTTCTTCAAAGGGACGCTTCTTCTCCCAAACAGGATCAAGCGATTTAAAATCAGGGACGTGAACGGCCATTCGATCATTGAATTCCGCGGTAATGGATTGTTTCAACATCGCGAATACAAATCCGCCGTCTTTACCAACCATCACGGTGCGTACCCAATCCTTTGATGAACGCTGGCTTTTCACTTCAACAATCACTTCATCTGGCTTTTCACCGCGGCGGACCTGCACAAGCGAGCCGGGAATCAACTGATGAGATTTATACCATTCACGCAAACCATATACGTATCCACGCTTAAGCACGACCCAGGCTGGAATGCGCTGCCTGGTTTTTCCATCTACAAGGGTAAATCTCACCCGAGGTGATTCGTAAGCTGTTGGGAACAATTTGCGCGCCCGGGCAGATATGGGTAACGTCCCTGCGCGCAAATGAGGATAGATCAAGGGAATGATGATAGAGGAAACATCTCCGCGCGACTCATTTTCCTGTACGGGAGTCAATTCATCATCCAGTTGAGCTTCGAGGTTTTTCATCGCGTCACTAAGATCTTCACGATTATGCTCAATCTCCGTATACAACAACGGCGGCGGCACTTCCCTTACAAAATCGGGTTCAAGGCGGAATAAACACCACAATATCTGTCCAGCAGGACCGACTTCATCAAACCGCTTGTCATTCTGCAAGGCATAGTTCAAAGAGAATTCAGCCAATTTGGGATTCACGCCCGCAGGCAACTCAATATCCTTCATCAGGGCTTCGGTGAGAAGCGGCTCGCCGGCAGACATATCCAATACAGCTTCTGCAAGGTTTAATTGACCTTGGTTAATGTCGATCAGGAGCGCGCGGGGAAACCAACGCCCGGCAATCTGGACCAGTTCATCATTGGCGTTAAACGCTGCTTCCAATTTCTTTTCAATCAGATCACTATGTTCCTTCAAAATGTACGAGGAACTCATCTCATCGTCTTCAGGCGCAGAGACCGGCGTCTCATTCAAAAAATGCGACTCGAGATTCGCGGCAAACATATGATCGGTATGATCGTCCATTGCAACCGTAAGCACATCAAAGTCACTTACTTCTGGGTTGACACCGGCGCGCAAAGCAATAACTCTGCCTCGATTCCATGCAAATGCAGGAAAAACAAGCTCGTCGCCGACTTGATATTTCTCTTTTGGAAGAAAGCTTTTTCCGCCGGCTTTTTGTTTGCTCTCTGCAGCAACACGTTCCGCATTGACGCGCGATTCTACAAACTCACTAGAGAGGTCGCGCGCGGTAAGGGGCGTCTCGCGCTCAAACAGAAAGGTGTGTAAATTTTCGACGTCTTGCGGGGTGATCTGGATATTTAACCAGTATTCGTTGGGAAGTGAAAATGCGCCTGCCATACTCAGCCTTAAAATGAATTTACGCTTTACGCGTGAGATTATGATTATACCTTACCTTGCACATACTTTCTATCTTTTGCTTTTGCCGCTCACGCGGGGAGTGGCTAATCTCATGGGCTTTCCAAAGATTTAACCACTGAGTACACAGAGGTCACGGAGAAAAACCCTTTAAAATCTCCCCTGGCACCGCCCGCCAGGGCAGGTGTGTGCGCTCCGTGATCTTATTACCCTGTGAGCCGTGGTAATGCATTTTCTTAGCCCATCCTTTTAACCACTCTCCTCGCGCGAAAGTACCCATACAAGAAAACACATGATTTATTCATCCTCTTTTTAGCTAAGTACGGTAAATTTCATGCTGGAGAAAATAATGAAAAAACAAATCTTACTCACATCAACCTTAATTGTTATCGCAGCGCTTTCCGCATGTGGAACGCAAACGACACAGACTCCGCTCGAATCTGCCACACCGACCGAAGCACCGCTTCAACCGACGCAGACTGCCGCGCCAACAGACACTCCCCTGCCAACATCAACCACTGCTCCTGTAGTAAATACAGCAACTGAAGCGCCTGTTGCAAGTGTCAGTTTTTCAAATGATGTCAGGCCCATCTTTAATAACAACTGCGCCAAATGTCATGGCATTGAACAGATCAAAGAAGGTCTGGACCTGAGGACTTACGATACGCTTATGAATGGATCGTTCAATGGCACAGTAGTAACTCCCGGCAACGCGGCAGACAGTTTTCTCGTGCAGCAAATCGTTGAAGGTGAAATGCCAAAGCGCGGACCAAAACTAACCACTGAGCAGACACAAATTATTGAAGACTGGATAAACGCAGGGGCACTCAACAATTAAAAATGCCGCAACTGTTTAATAGTATGCACTTTTCAAGTGCATACTATTTTTTAACATTTTTGTAACATTCATCCCCTTGACTGTTTGAATTCTCCTACATATAATCCTATTAATCGGATTAATCATATTTATGCTCCGCGAACGTGTTTCCCCTGATATTTCTGAGTTTTTGCGCTATCTTGCAGCTCACCCAGAGGCAGAGAACAGTCTGCCTCCCTTGGTGGAACTTAGCCGTGGGTTGGGTGTTGGCGTAGCAGCGTTGCGCGAGCAGCTTGAAGTGGCGAGAGCACTTGGGCTCGTAGAAGTCAAGCCCAGGACAGGAATGAGGCGCAAGCCCTATACGTTCGCTCCAGCCGTTCTGAAAAGTCTCGATTACGCCATTGCTTTAAACAAAGATCATTTCATCGCCTTTGCAGACCTGCGCCAGCATATCGAAATCGCATATTGGCACGAGGCAGTAAAATTGCTCACGCCGGAAGACCACAACGCTTTGCAGAAACTTGCAGCACGTGCATGGGAAAAGCTGCGCGGCACACCCATTGAAATCCCCCACCTTGAACATCGCGAATTACATCTCACCATTTACCAGCGCCTGAACAATCCTTTTGTATCGGGCCTGCTTCAATCCTATTGGGATGCGTATGAAACCGTCGGGTTGAACTTCTTTACTGATTACCACTACCTCACCGAGGTCTGGAATTATCATCAACAAATGGTTGACGCCATTTGCGCAAATGATGTGGAGGGCGGATACAGGGCCCTTTCCGAGCATACCGATCTAATCCACCAATTAATTTCTTCGTCTCAATGACGAATCCAACGAGGAGTTCCATGAACAAGATAGTGAACGATTTTTCGATCACCATTGGCACAAAGAACGGCTCAGGCAGTTCCACGGCCAACAACACCATCCTGCGATCAGTATTCAAGATGGGCATTCCAGTTTCAGGCAAGAATCTTTTTCCTTCCAACATTCAGGGATTGCCAACCTGGTATACGATTCGAGTCAATAAGGATGGATTCATCGCCCGCCGCGATCACAACGATATCGTCATTGCGATCAATCCCGATTCGTTCGCACGCGACCTTGCCTCTGTTCTGCCAGGCGGAGCATTTTTCTACGCTGACGATATCAAGCAGCCCATCACCCGCGTGGACGTTGCCATCTACCCGATGCCAATCAAGGCCATCGTGAAGAACGATCCAAATGTGCCTACGGATTTCCGCGACCTCGTGGGGAATATGGTTTATGTAGGGGTACTTGCGCAAATGATCGGCATGGATCTTGAAAAAATTCTGGCCGCACTGACTTTCCATTTCAAGGGAAAGCAAAAGCCCATTGATATGAATTTCAATGCAGTCAAAGCTGGTGCAGAGTGGGCAAAAGCAAATCTTGAGAAGAAAGACCCATTCCAGCTCGAGTCAATGAACAAAACCGATGGATTGATCATGGCCGATGGAAATACGGCCGCAGCAATCGGCTCCATTTTTGGCGGCGTGCAATTTGCAGGCTGGTATCCGATCACACCTGCTTCATCGCTGGCAGAATCATTAAACGATTACCTGCCAATATTGCGCAAACGTGAGGATGGAAAACACACTTATGCAGTTGTGCAAGCGGAAGATGAATTAGCCGCGCTTGGCATGGCCGTCGGCGCCGGTTGGGCTGGCTTGCGCTCCATGACATCCACTTCAGGACCCGGGCTTTCACTGATGACGGAGTTCGCGGGTCTCGCGTATTATGCCGAAGTTCCCGTGGTGATCTGGGATGTTCAACGCATCGGCCCAAGCACAGGGCTCCCAACCCGAACATCACAAGGCGATCTGACGTTTGCCTATTTCATCGGCCACGGCGACTCGCATTCTGTGATCTTGTTGCCGGGTGATGTAAGTGAGTGTTTTGATTTTGGATGGCAGGCCTTCGATCTCGCCGAACGAATTCAGACTCCCATCTTTGTGCTCAGCGACCTGGATATGGGTATGAATCAGTGGATGAGCAAGCCATTCCAATATCCCGATGTGCCCATGGATCGCGGCAAGGTATTATGGGAAAAAGATATCGAAGAACTTAAAGGCAATTGGGGACGCTATCTCGACAAAGACGGCGACGGCATTCCTTATCGCACGATCCCCGGTAACAAACACCCGCTTAGTTCATACTTCACGCGCGGCACAGGCCATGACGATCACGCGAAATATACAGAGGAAGCCGATGCTTTCCTGAAGAATATGGATCGGCTAAAGCGAAAAAACGAGACAGCCAAGAAATATGTACCTGCCCCTGTGCTGCATAAGATGAAAGGTGCAACGGTCGGCGTTATAGGCTACGGCTCAACCGAAGCCGCCATTCTCGAAGCTCAATATCAACTCGATACGGAACATGGCATCAAAAGTGATTTCCTGCGTGTTCGCGCCCTGCCTTTCAGCAAGGAAGTGGATGCGTTCCTCGCAAAATACGACCAGATCTTTGTTGTAGAAATGAACCGCGACGGCCAAATGAATCAGATTCTGTTGACTGAATATCCACAATTTGCAGTCAACTTCAAATCTGTGGCGTTTGGTGATGGCATGCCCGCTTCGGCGAAATGGGTGCGAGAAGGCATTTTGGCGAAATATGTAAAGCCAGAAGGCGGAAAACAGAAAGCAGCGGCTTCGAAAAAGGTGTCAGCGAAGAAAATTGCCACGAAGGCAAAAACAGCTTCAAAGTCCAAAAAAGAAACGACGGCGAAAAAAGTGACGGCTAAATCCAAGTCATCCGCAAAGTCGAAGCGAAAGTAGAATGAGAAAAGGAGTAATTAAAAATGACTGAAGCACTCCCCATGGCTGGCGCACCTGCGAATGTCAATCTCGCTGGCCTTTCAAAAAATGAATATCGCGGCAACCCCAGCACGCTCTGCCAGGGCTGCGGCCACAATTCGATCTCCAACCAGATCATCACCGCATTGTATGAAATGAACGTGGTGCCCGAGAACGTATTGAAGTTCAGCGGTATTGGCTGTTCATCGAAATCCCCCACATATTTTCTGAACCGCACATTTGGCTTCAACAGCCTGCATGGACGTATGCCCTCCATCGCGACCGGCGGATTGTTCGGCGATCATACACTCAAAGGCATTGGCGTTTCAGGTGACGGCGACTCGGCCAGCATCGGCATGGGTCAGTTCAAACACATCATGCGCCGCAACGTCAACATGGTTTACATCATCGAGAACAACGGCGTGTACGGACTCACGAAAGGCCAATTCTCCGCAACCGCTGAAAAAGGATTGGGCTTGAAGAAGCAGGGTGAAAACCCATACATGCCTGTAGATATTTGTATGGAAGCACTTGTGAGCAACGCAACTTTTGTGGCGCGCTCGTTCGCAGGCAACCCCAAGCAGGTAAAAGAACTGCTCAAGGCCGCCATCTCACATAACGGCATTGCGGTGCTGGATATAATCAGCCCGTGTGTTACTTTCAATAACCAGGAAAATGCCTATCACTCTTATGCGTGGGGTAAAGATCACGAAGAGCCTTTGCATGAGATCTCTTACATTGCCCCGCGCAGTGAGATCATCCTTGAACGTGAAATGGAAGAAGGCGAAGTACGCGAAGTTGCCATGCACGATGGTTCCACTGTAATCTTGAAGAATCTCGAAAAAGGCTACGATACATCCAATCGTTATGAAGCTTTGCGTGTTCTGGAGGAAGCTCAACGCAACAATTGGCTGCTCACTGGCCTGCTTTATGTGGACACAACCAAGCCAAATTTGATGTCGCTTTACAACCTTGTGGATGCACCCCTCAACCGCCTCGTCGAAGCGGACCTGAGGCCTGAGCGCGCGGCGATTGATAAGATCAACGCCTTGATGTTCTAGACGCCCCACCCGACCCCAACCCGTCCCCTCCCCCAATTGAGAAGAACACAATTGGGGGAGGGTTTTGTAACAAGAGAAAATATGACAACTCAAGAATCTCCATCCGAAAAACTTGATTTCAAACGCATCCTGCCTGTATTGGTTATCGTGCTCGTTGATTTGATGGGCCTATCCATTATTATTCCGTTGCTGCCTTTATATGCGGCGCGCTTTGGCTCGTCGCCTCTTGTGATCGGGATTTTGCAGGCCACATATCCCATGATGCAATTTTTAGGTGCGCCAATTCTGGGTCGCCTCTCAGACCGCTTCGGACGCAAACCAGTTTTGGTCGTGAGTCAGATCGGTACTCTGGCAGGATTTATTTTGCTGGGATTCTCAAATTCCATTTGGTTGTTATTTCTCTCGCGTATTATTGATGGACTCTCAGGTGCAAACATATCCACCGCGCAAGCTGCGATCACGGACAGCACAACCGAAAAGACGCGTACACAGGGACTCGGCCTCGTAGGCGCGGCATTTGGTGTGGGCTTTGTGCTGGGACCCATCATCGCATTTATCGTGCTGTTGGCGAGCGGACAAAATTATCAACTCGTTGCCTTCACAGCAGCATTCTTTTCACTCGTATCCATCCTTTTGACCACGTTCTGGTTCCGCGAAACTTTGATCGAGGGTGTAGATCCTATAGCAGCACGGAAGAGGCCGTTTTCATTCGGCGCGATTCGGCAGGCATTGGGCCGCCCTGCCATTGGATTCTTGCTGATCATTATGTTCTTCTATCAAATTGCATTCGGCGGATACGAGCAACTCTTTTCTTTGTTCACGCTGACTCGTTTGGGCATGGACGCTCGTGACACCTCAGGCCTGTTCGTCCTGGCGGGTTTATTCATCATCGTTGTGCAGGGCGGGCTGATCGGAAGATGGTCAAAGCAAAAAGGTGATCGTTGGTTGGTATTGCTGGGACTCTCCACTTTGGCAATTGGCTTGATCGGTACAGGGCTTACACCTGCCGTGCCAATTCCCTGGTATGACAAAGCCAGGGTGCTGGAAAGCATGGCGGGGCAAGGTGAATTCCGCGTTGCCATTGCCAGCATCAACATCCAACTGCCAGACGAATCTGCGCGCGGCTGGCTGGGAATCATCTGGCTCTTGATCGCGAGTTTCCCTGCGGCTTTGGGAGGCGGCGTGTTGCATCCCGCAGTGAACAGCTTGATCACGAAGGCATCTGACAAAAGCGAAGTAGGCGGAATGTTGGGCGTATCCACTTCGATATATAGTCTGGCAAATGCGATTGCGCCGTTATTCTATGGGACACTTTTTCAATGGTTTGGCGGACCTGTGCCGTTTTTGGTGGGCGGAGGAATCCTTGCGGTGCTTTGGCTTTTCGCTCCGAGGGTTGTGAAAGCGTAAGGATGAAGCGCGGTACGTGTTGCGTGTTGTGTGTTGCGTGTTGCGTTATTTACCAGTTTCCGTGCCTACGTTATTTACTTGCCTACCTCTTACACTTATAATCCACACCATGAAATCTCTGGAACGCGAACTTCAACTTGAATATATCCGCTCTTCTGGTCCCGGCGGACAAAATGTAAACAAGGTTGCCACTGCGGTGCAGTTACGTTTTGACGTGGTGAACTCCTCCTCCCTGGCAGGAGATGTGAAAACGCGGTTGATCAAACTCGCAGGCAAACGCATGACAGACTCAGGCGTGCTTATCATCGAAGCGAATAGGTTTCGTACCCAGGAGAAAAACCGCGAAGATGCAATTGAGCGATTGTATGAACTGGTAAGAAAAGCTGCTGAAAAACCAAAGCTGCGTCACAAAACAAGGCCAACGAAAGCGTCAAAAGAGGAAAGATTAAAGGGCAAAAAGAAGCGGGGCGAAATCAAGAAGATAAGAGGCGACAGGCAAGGGTTTGAATAGCGGCTCTAATTGAGCATAGTATCATGAGATACATCTTCTATAGACCACCACCCAAGACAAGCTGGCAAAAACCGAAAAAAGAAAACTGTATTCGATATAATCGGGGACATTATGCACAGCGCTTCGCAAAAACATAGTATCGCAGGTTTATTCGCCGGTCTTGCCGCCGCATCCATTTGGGGCGGGATGTACGTTGTCAGCAAGGTTGTGCTGGAAGTCATTCCGCCGTTTGCATTGTTGACCGTCCGCCTGGTGATGGGCGCGCTGACTTTGGGAATCGTAATTTATTTCAGAAAAAACAAAACCACAATCACGAAAGAATTATTTTGGAAGAGCCTGCTGGTTGGTTTTGTAGGATACGGCATCTCGCTCGGATTTCAATTTGTAGGGACAAAACTTTCGACGGCATCCAACGGTTCACTCGTGACCTCGGCCACGCCAGCCTTCGTTTTGCTGTTTGCTCCCTTTTTGCTGGGCGAACGCGCCACTCCTCGAAGGATCATTGCCCTTGTCATCTCAACATTGGGCGTGGTGGCTGTCATTGACCCACGCACGGCAGAACTTTCCCCAACTTTATTTTGGGGAAACATGAGTCTGCTTTCGGCGGCGTTGACCTGGGCTTTGTATTCTGTGCTGGTCCGCAAGGTTTCAAAATCTGGGGATTTGCTTACATCGAGTACGATCATGTTGTTAGGTGGAATACCTTCCAGCCTATTATTTGGGATTTGGGAAATGCAAACACAAGGCATTGGCGAGATTACCATTGGCATTATCGGTGGATTGTTATTTTTGGGAATTGTATCCACCGCCATTGCGATGTTCTTATGGAATTTTGCTTTCGCAGAACTGCCTGCAGCTGTTGCGTCGCTAACTTTTTTCGCCCAGCCTGTTGTCGGCACACTGCTTGGTTGGTTTTTTCTGGCCGAGCAAATCACTCCATTATTTTTGGCTGGCGGTGTATTAATCAGTATTGGGATATTGATTTCGACACGGGAGTAAAGTACGACGCACTCATTTGGACAGAATCAACTCACAGTTAAGAAAGAAGCGGATTCAGTTTGGAAGTAAACTGAATCCGCTTTGTAAATCTTAGTGAGGGTGGAAATCCGCAAGACTGGAAATCGAGAAAAATTTATTTTATAACCTGGTGTTCTTCCAGCAGTTGCACTGCTGGAACGCGGGCAGTGCAACTGCCCACAAAACAATCAAATATTATTTCTTTATATTTCCTTCAGCGAGTTTACGCGCAAGATGCACCGTTGCATCAGCGCCCACAGTATGAAGTATCGCCATATTTGGCGGGCGTTGGGAACCGACCGGGTAGCCGCAAACCAGCACAACCTGTTGCCCCGAGTGTATGCCTGATCGTAACAAAGCCGCATCCACATCCGCAAGCATGTCATCCAATGTGACCGCATATTTTATGAGATGAGGTTGAACACCCCACAAAAACGAGAGCAGGTTATATGTTTCCTGCTCCGGTGTAAATGCAAGGATGCGCTTTGACGGTCTTGCTTTCGACATCAGCCAGGCCGATCGGCCCTGCATGGTGAAAACAGAAACTGCGCGGACCTCGGGGTCTTTTGCCAATGCGTTTGCAGCACGAGCCATGGAAGCCGCATCGCTCTCACCGAGGCCCTCTCTGCCATCCTGACGACTCCCCCATTCCTTGAAGTGGGACTCGGCTTCTTTTACGATGCGGGACATCATGGCTACCGCTTCACTGGGATAATCACCCGAAGCAGTTTCTGCAGAAAGCATGACCGCGTCTGTGCCATCGAAAATTGCATTCGCCACATCTGAAGCTTCGGCGCGTGTCGGAAGCGGATTCTGGATCATGGATTCAAGCATCTGCGTGGCCGTGATCACCAGCTTGGCGCGCGCATTGGCCGCATGAATAATGCGTTTCTGTAAAGATGGAACCCGTTCCGGCGGAAGTTCCACACCGAGGTCGCCACGGGCTACCATTACACCATCCACCACATCCAGAATTTCATCCAGCTCATCCATGGCTTCAGGTTTTTCCAATTTTGCGATCAGAAGCGGCACGCGCTTTCCCCTGGAAAATTCCTCCAGGGCAGCGCGTACTGTCTTCACATCCTGTGCGCTGCGGACAAAGGAAATTGCAACTGCATCCACGCCTTGTGATATTCCAAAAGCCAGGTCGGCCTTGTCTTTTTCGGTGAAGCCTGCAATGCGAAGTTTAACTCCAGGCAGGTTGATACCCTTATGGGAAGATAAGGCGCCGCCCACGAAAACTTTTGCATGGAGTACACGTCCTTCAACAGATACCGCTTCAAGCGCCAGGCGGCCATCATCCAGCAGAAGTTTATCGCCTGTGTGGACTGAATCAAATAGCTCGCGAAAATCCACAGGAATAAGCTGGTAATCTGTCTGCGGTGGGTCATCCTGTGTGGCGTACAAACAAACTTCTTCGCCAACTGAAAGCTGAAGAGGCGCAGTTAATTTTCCAACTCGGATTTTTGGGCCCTGCAGATCCTGTAAAATTCCAACCGGCACACCCATTTTTTTTGAAACTGCACGAATGGCGGAGACTTTGGCCTCATGTTGTTCGTGTGTGCCGTGTGAAAAATTCAAACGCGCCACATTCATCCCCGCATTGATTAGTGACTCAAGGACCTGCTCTGATTCCGAGGCGGGTCCGATTGTCGCAACGATCTTTGCTCTTCTCATATTATTATCTGTTTCCTTATTACCTGGAGTGCAGACTAAAGCCTGCACTAATTTGGCGGACTAAAGTCCGCGCTCCTACCTTCATAATAGATAAAAAAATAGATAGTGTCAAGGCAGTTCGTATTATCGTCTCTTTAACAAAAAAACTGCCGCAAGGTTACGCAAAACCCCTGCGGCCGAGGAGATACGATCAAAAACCTACAGGTAATGCAATTCCTTTGCCTGTTTGGTAAGCTCTTCGCGGAATTGCGGGTGAGCTATGCTGATCAAAGCTTGTGAGCGCTGGCGGATGGTTTTGCCATACAGATCCGCCGTGCCCCACTCTGTGACGACAAATCGAACGTGGTTTCGGCTGGTGATTACTCCAGCTCCCTGCTTGAGCATGGCGGCGATCTTGCTTAGCTGGGTTCCATCTCTAAGTGTTGCCATACTTGGCAGTGCGATAATTGGCACGCCGCCTTTGGAGCGCGAGGAGCCGTAAACAAAGTCCAACTGGCCGCCTACGCCGCTATATAATTTGGGACCAATGCTATCGCCGCAAATTTGCCCTGTCAGGTCAACTTCAATGGCGGAATTGACAGCAACCATGCGGTCATTTTGGGCGATTATGAATGGATCATTCACGTATTCGGTGGGATGCATCTCGATCATCGGGTTGTCATTTACCCACTCATATAGTCTTTTTGTGCCGAGAATAAAACCCGCCACTATTTTTCCGGGGTGCAGGGATTTACGACCATTCGTGATGACACCCGCATTGAAAAGGTCAATGACACCGTCAGAGAATAATTCGGTGTGAATACCCAAATCTTTTTTGTCATAAAGAAATTTCAAAACAGCATCAGGAATTGACCCAATGCCGAGCTGCATGGTTGCGCCATCAGGGATCAGCTCAGCGATGTGACCCGCAATTTTTTCTACAATATCCGAGTTGCCTTCGGATGCCATTTTGTGCTCAGGGATTGGATAATTAACAGGCACAATATGAGTCAGGCGGCTGACATGAATAAATGAATCGCCCAGCGTGCGAGGCATTTGTTCATTTACTTCAGCAATAATCACCTTGGCAGACTCCGCCGCAGATTTGGTCAACCCCACTTCCACGCCAAGACTGCAAAAGCCGTGCTCATCCGGAGTGGAGACATGAATAATGGCAACATCCAAAGGTAAAATACCACGCTTAAACAGGAGAGGAAATTCAGATAATAATACAGGCGTAAAGTCGGCGCGGCCCTCTTGTACTGCCTGGCGAATATTCGCGCTGATAAACATGGAATTGACCCGCAAATGACCTTCCATCTCCGGGCTTACATAATCTGCAGAGCCAACGGTCAATGCCTGGCAAATTTCAACGTTGGTGATTTCCGGCGCATATTCAACCAAAGCCGCCAGCAACTTTTGCGGGACGGAAACATTCCCTGTAAGAAAAACACGGTGACCTGATTGGATGGTCCGCACAGCCTCCTGTGCGGTCGTCACGCGTGATTGATAAATACTTGTCGCAGTCATTTTATTCCTCCTGCGCGCTCAAGCGTACAAGGTTAACTAATTTCCCGTTGTGCGTATTGATGGCAGATTCAATGGATGGATATTCCTTGATCGCTTCCTCGATTCCCGTGTTCGCCACCTCCAAAATATAGGGGATTGCCGCAGTCAAGAATACATGGCTGGCAGTACGTGCCACCACGCCGGGGATATTCGGCACGCAATAATGCACCATGCCTTCTTCAACGAATGTTGGGTGTTCATGTGTGGTGGGGCGGGATGTCTCCACACAGCCACCCTGATCTATGCTTACATCTATGATGATCGAACGCGGCTTCATGGCACGCACCATTTCACGTGTTACAACCACGGGCGCGCGCTGTCCACTGACCAAAACGGCTCCGATCACAACATCCGCAAAGGCCGTGGCGCGTTCAATATTTCGCTTTGTTGATATCATTGTCACAGCACGAGGGAATCGTTCCGATATCTTTTCGAGGATACTTAGATTTTTATCGATCACGGTCACCTGTGCGCCTGCGCCCAACATAGCCTGGGCCGCAGACATGCCCACAACACCTCCGCCAATAATCACCACTTCGGCAGAAGGCACACCGGGCAAACCGCTTAATAAGATTCCCTTGCCTCCCCAATTATTCTGCAGCAAGCGGGCCGCGATCTGCGGTATCATCGCGCCGCACATCAAACTGAATGGACGCAAGACTGCCAACGCGCCGGATGTATCTGTGATCTGCTCGTACGCGAGTGCCGTGATCTTCTTCTCGAGCAATAAATCAATTTGATCTTGTGAACTCGAAGCAAGATGCAGCAGCCCGGCGATGATGGAACCTTCTTTTAGCCATTCCAGCTCCTGCTTTAGTGGACGTGCTATCTTTAGCAATAGATCAGCGCGACCAAAGACCTCTTCAGCAGAAAAAGCGATTCGCGCACCTGCCTGTTCATACTCCTGGTCACTGAAACCCGCCCCTACACCCGCATCATGCTCAACGTAAAGCTGGTGCCCGTGCTGGGAGAGAATCTCCACCCCGGCCGGGGAAAGACCCACGCGATATTCGAAGGGTCTGCTTTCTTTTGGAATTCCAATATACATGATGTGCCTCCACATGAAAGACCCTAAAGGTCTCAAAGACCTTTAGGGTCTAAAAATTTACGCCATATTAAGCACTTCCCGAATAGCTGGAAGCGCCCAGTCAATGGTTTCCTTATCGATCACAAGCGGCGGAGCGAAGCGGATGACGTTATCGTGAGTCTCTTTTGCGAGAATACTTTTCTTCTGCAAAGCCTCACAAAAACGACGCGCACCCTTCGCTTCGGGTTTGAGTTCCACACCGATTAATAATCCGCGCCCGCGTACTTCTTTAACATGCGGGCTTGAGATTTCGCTCAACTGCTCAACAAAATACTCACCTAATTCTTGCGAACGCTCGGCAAGTTTTTCATCGCGGATCACGCGCAACGCGGCTCGGGATACTGCAGCTGCGAGCGGATTGCCACCGAAAGTTGACCCGTGCTCGCCGGGCGTGAACAAGCCGAGAATGGGCTTATCTGCCAACACTGCCGAAACAGGATAAAAACCGCCCGCAAGAGCTTTGCCGATGATCACTACATCAGGGCGGACATCTTCATGTTGTGAAGCAAACAGCTTCCCAGTCCGTGCGAGACCCGTTTGAATTTCATCCGCCATAAAGAGCACGTTGTTCTTTTTACATGTTTCTGCAACCTTCTTCAAATATCCAGCGGGCGGAATGATCACGCCAGCCTCGCCTTGAATTGGCTCAAGCAAAACTGCGGCAGTGTTGGGCGTGATCGCTTTTTCAATCGCATCTGCATCACCGTATGTGACAGTCACAAAGCCCGGTGTGAATGGACCAAAATCATCACGATAAGATGGCTCAGTGGAAAATGAAACAATCGTTACGGTACGCCCATGGAAATTACCCGATGCAACAATGATCTCCGCCTGATGGCGCGGAACTTTCTTGACCTGATACGCCCATTTGCGGGCAAGTTTTACCGCCGTTTCAACAGCCTCTGCACCCGAATTCATCGGCAGGGACATTTCGTAGCCTGTCATCTCAGACAGTTCTTTATAAAGAAGCGGCAGTTGATCGTTGCGGAATGCACGCGAAGTCAGCGTGACGCGCTTGGCCTGTTCCAGCAATGCCTTCAAAATTTCTGGATGGACATGTCCTTGATTAACTGCCGAATAAGCGCTCAAACAATCGAGGTATTTCTTTCCATCAACATCGTAGACCCAGACACCTTCAGCCTTTTCGATCACCACATCCAAGGGATGATAATTGTGTGCGCCGTACTTTTCTTCCATGTTGATAAAGTCTTGTGTATTCATTAAAATAATTCTCCGAGTTAATTTTGTTCTCAAATTCGCATTTTACGCAACACGCAACACGAATCACGTAATGCGTGTTGCGTAACAGACATTAGGCCACTTCAAACAATCGCGCCAAAATTGCTTTCTGGGCGTGCAGACGATTATGCGCCTGCGGAAAGATGACCGAATGCTTGCCATCTGCAACATCATCGGTCAATTCGTGGTTGCGATGCGCGGGCAGACAGTGCATCACGATCACATCCTTATCTGCCTCGCCAACCAAATTCGCATTGACCTGATAAGGAGGAAAGACCAGTTCGCGTTTGGCGGTTTCTTCTTCCTGTCCCATCGAAGTCCAGGTGTCTGTGTAGATCACATGTGCGCCTTTTACTGCTTCATGCGGGTCGCGCATAAAAGTTAATTTACTTTTCGTCTTCTTGGCAATCTTTTGGGCAACTTCAACAGCTTTGGGATTCATATCATATCCCTCTGGAGTTGCAACAGTCATATTCCAACCTAATTTCGCAGAAACGTGCATCAGCGAAGTCGTGACATTATTCCCATCGCCCACATAGCTGATATTCAAACCTTTGGATTTTTTGCCAAACTTTTCCTGAATGGTCAACGCATCTGCCATGCCCTGACAGGGATGGTTGTAATCGCTCAAGCCATTGACCACAGGAATTTCAGACCATTTTGCAAGTTCCAAAACATGTTCGTGTTCGAATACGCGCGCCATGAGTCCCTGCACATAACCGGAAAGCACACGCGCCACATCCGCAATCGATTCGCGCTTGCCCAAACCAATTTCACTGGGCGAAAGGTATAAGGCATCGCCGCCACAATGACGCATGGCCATATCAAATGAAATGCGCGTGCGCAGGCTTGGCTTCTGGAAGATCATTCCCAACACCTTACCTTTGAAAATGGGTTTATTGCCTTTTTTAAAGTATTGCTTCTTTAGTTTAACTGCCAAATCCAGCAGGTCTTGAATTTCTTCAGATGAATAATCTGATATCGCGAGAAAATCCTTCATGTTTACTCCTTGTTGTGAAAGTATATCTTTATTGTGCAATTCTGCCATGTTTCATGCATCATACATTATTCGTGACATTTTGCTAAAAAATGATCGGCCAAGTTTACAGCGAACTACGAAATTTTTTCCAATAGCGCATCAAACCATCGGCGCCCATGCCAGGCGGATTTGCCAAAGCATAGGACTGAATCACATCCGCACTCAGATTCTTTAAGCGGCTTTGTTCATCCATCCAGGCTTCGAACTTTGCGCGCAGTTCATCAACAGACGGTTCAGAGGGCATAATCTCTTCGAGCCATTTCTCAGCTTCGTCAAGATTTTTTTGCAGTTCATTCAGGTGCCAATTTGGGTCTTCAAAAATCCCAAAATGAGTCGGCGCAATTCTCGAAAGCTTCAATGAGCGCAAACGTGCAATGCTCTCGCGCCATTTTCCAAAATGTAATTCTGGCGGCGGCATGGGTGCGCGCAAATATTGATAGCCCGGAATGCGCACTCCGCCCACATCACCGCTGAAACAAATATCTTCAAATAGATAGGAATAATGATGTTCCGCATGGCCCGGGGTGTTGATCGGAAGAAAGCGCAAATTGCCGATAACGATCTCCTCCGCATCTTTCGGGACTGTAAGCTGATTCTCTGCAACAGGCAGGAACTCGCCCCAAAGAGTCTGCATCCTATCTCCGTAAATGCGAGTGGCGCTGGCAATGAGTTTTTCAGGGTTCAACAAATGCGGCGCGCCAACCGGATGAACATATATTTGTGCTCCCTGTTTGGAAAGCCAGCCTGCTGCGCCTGCATGGTCGAGGTGAATGTGGGTAAGCAGCACATGGGTAATGTCACGGGGAGCTAAGCCTTCTTTCGCAAGACCAGTTTCCAGTGAAGGAAGAGTCGAGCCGGGGCCGCTCTCGATCAAAACCACACTATCACCCTGTCGAATCAAATAAGACGCAATGGCATGCGTCTTATTCTGAAAATTCAAATCTATTGTGACAATATTGGGCTTTGCCATGTCCGCATATCCTGTGAAGTGAAATTGGAGGGCAGTTCTGAAAGCGCCTGCGCAAGATCAGCATTGCAAGCGACAAGACAAACGGGCACACCTCGTTCGCGCAATGAGCTAACAAGTTTATCGGTACCACGCTGGCCGCCAAACGTTTCAGCGTCGAGCAATACAACCACCGGACGGAGGTAACGTCTCTGCAGGTCGTCCACGGCAAGCAAAAGATCGGGACGGATGGTCGGTGTAACAAGGATTGCACTGGATCCCTGCGATAGCTGTGAAGCCTGCGCCGCGACAAGCGCTGCGATGGAAAGCTCACCATTGGCTTCCACGAATGCCAATGTTTCCAGAATCTTCGCTTCCTGGCGCTCGCTTCGTTCTGCGTGGTGAACTGTAAAAGCCTGCCCGGCGCTTACATATCCCACGGAGCGGCGCTGGGCAATAAAATAACGGGCGAGCGAAGCCGTAATACTAATTGAGTATTCAAGCGTGGAAGGCGGCAATTGAAATTTAGGCCTTCGCCCAAACAACATTGATTCCACCGGCACTTCATCATATTGATGCCCTTTTTCAACATGCACATCTTTTTGCGAGTCAAGATACAACCATACCTCGGCTTGCGGATCCTGTTCAAATTCCTTCACCATCAATTGATCACGCCGAATACTTGTAGGCCAATGAATCCGCTTCATCGCGTCGCCATGCATGTATTCACGCACTCCTGCCGCATGAGGTGTGATATCAGATGATTTTCTGCGAATCACCTGCCCGCCCGGTAAAAGACCCGGCGGGAAAAGAAATGACTTTATTTCAAAAAGCATGGGAAGCACAACCAGTGTTTGTGTAGACGGGATTTCCCTGCTTGAACGGAACAACCCAAATGGATCCCCTGTTGAAATGCGCGTTGGCCCAAGCGAAAAACCGCCTCGGCGCGTGAGCCAGGTGCGCGCAAGGTAGGTTCGTTTCTGACGACCGGCCACAAGAGTCAGCAATCTCGAACCAGATGCAAATGGAATTGCGGATTGATTGAGAATTTCTATCCACGCCGCAAGCACACGACTGCCATTAACTACTTCAAAATACTCTTCAAAGATGTCACCCACATTCGCCCGTTGAACACGCGAATTCCTTTGCAGGCGCAGGCCGCTCGCGACCCAACGCATCCATACCCAACTACCTACCCACAGCAAAATACTAAGATAAAGAAAGCGGGAATAGATATTGGCGCCAGTGACCGCAATCCCCGCTACTCCAACCAGGAACAAAAGGGCGATGAGTATTCGCCCAGCTCTCATTTAACCTTCTTTCGCGCAGGCTCAGTGGAAAATTCGCCGCCCGGCACAGGTGTGGCATGAATGATCTCCTGCACAATACGGTCCGAGCTTAGGTCACGCAAACGCGCCGCCGGGCTCACGATAATACGGTGCGCCAGTACAGCCACAGCCAGCGCCTGAATATCATCCGGTAAAACATGATCACGCCCCATCAACGCGGCACGCGCCTGCCCCGCACGCGCGAGGGAAAGACTGCCGCGAGGGCTTGCGCCCAGGTACACATCAGTACTCTGGCGGGTGCGCGTTGTTAATTCAACGATATATCGTTTAATCACTGGAGAAATAAATATCTGTTTTACATCATCAATCGCCTGCAAAATCTCTTTCAGTTTTACAATCGATTTTAATGTGACAAGCGGGTGCTGGATCTGTTGATCGTCCAACACTTTAATCTCATCAGACATGGATGGATATCCCAGCCGCAAACGGAGCAGGAAACGATCCAACTGCGCTTCAGGAAGGGGAAACGTTCCCTCGTATTCAATCGGGTTTTGTGTTGCCATCACCATGAATGGTTTCGGCAAAATATGAGTTTCCCCATCCACGGTTACCTGGCGCTCTTCCATGGCTTCTAGCAGCGCCGCTTGTGTCTTTGGTGTGGCACGGTTGATCTCATCCGCAAGTATGATCTGCCCGATCACAGGGCCGGGACGGAACTCAAATCTATTCTTTTGCTGATTATAGATGGAGACCCCCGTCACATCGCTTGGAAGCATGTCAGGCGTAAACTGGATGCGATTAAATTCGCAATCCAACGAACGCGCCAGGCTGCGCGCCAGCATCGTTTTACCCACACCGGGTACGTCTTCGATCAGCACATGTCCCTGGCATAACAATCCGATCACGATCAATTCAATAGACTGCCTTTTCCCCACGATCACCTTTTCAAGATTATCGATCACACGTTCGCCAAATGCCTTAATGTCTGCCATGAAAAATATCCTTTCCAAAAGAGATGGCTGATTCTATCATGCGGCTTGGAATGTAGGCAATTTTAGAACGCCTTTACGCACTAAAAAACGGAACACCTGACTTTGCGCAGCGTGAATAAGTGAAAGCAAAAGACAGTACTTGCGAGGGTTGCAAAATCAGCGTGACTATTTTCAGGTTTGGTTCCATTTTACGTTGGCACGTTTACAAGAGCCCGCCGTTGCATTTTTATATGAATCTAAATTTTTGTACCTTCCAAATTAATTACGCCGGGCAAATCGTGTATAATTTTGTCCACGCCTCAGTAGCTCAATGGATAGAGCGCCTGACTTCGGATCAGTAGGTTCCGGGTTCGACTCCTGGCTGGGGCACTTTTCTTATTCAATATGGATCGAGAACGGCTCGAACTTACCCGACTCCTGCTTGCCCGCCTTGAGCGCATCTCCGCTGATTCATATTGGGCGCACCGCGCCAGCGGGGTACGCGGCGCACTGCTCAGGATGATGGAAAAAATTGAGAACGGCGGGACAATTCAATGGTCAGAAATGAAACGAATGACAGGGCTGGGATTTGATATTTTGGAAAAAGCCGCAATTGAACGGTGTAAAAAGGTTATGTAGCTCCCATTCAAATATTCATCAGAATGCGGTGCGGCAAGCAGATAATAACTGGAGTCATTCCCTTCTCAAAGATGGGAATGACTCCAACGATTTTCCTGTCAACACGGAAAAATCTTTTTATGAGCGCATAGGTATTGATCTAAATTGAGGTTCAATTGCCGCAATCTCTTTCTGCCGAGAAATTGCACGTGCATGTTCGCCCATGGGAACTACTGTGAAATAGTCAGAGTAAATACCCAATATATCGCTAACCAACTTCACTTTTTCCTCTCCACGGAGATTCATAGCAGGGAAGAAAGATAGCTCCTTTACGTCATCCCCACCCAGAAAATCCAATGGATGCAGTAAGAGCGACGGATGGGTGCGAGTAAGCCGGCACAGGATCATTGCCAGACGGAAGTAAATGTGCGCTACAACGGGCGAGAAACGATATAGATATAGAATATAACTAACATGAAACGGTATCCTAAAAATCGGCATGGTCGTTACCGGAATTTCAATCAGCCCATCATTGACTCCATCAATACTCCAGCGGTATGGGCGCAGAGGCCTCAATCCATCCCGCAACTGGCCAAATAAGAGCTTACGGTTCGCCTTCTCTTCAGGGCTTAGTTTTGTGGTCATAAAATAATAAGCGCGAGCTAATGGACCAAGAAATGTCGGCAAGGTAGAAGCATCATATTGATAGCCACGCCGTGTTAAAACGCGCAAAACAGACAGGGATAAGCTGTATCCAGGGCCGCGAAACCCGATGGTCTTTTGACCAGTCACCCGCTCAAGCTGTTCCTCAGTCCTGGAAAGCTCAGACTCAATCTGCTGTTCAGAATAAAGATGCAACCAGGGTTCATGATTAAAAGAATGATTACCGATTTCATGCCCAGCATCAGCCAAAGATCGAATGGCTGCCTGATTTACTTCCAGGGCAGCATCCTGACCAACAACAAAAAATGTGATCTTTAATCCGCGTTTTTCAAGAAATTCCAGTACGCGAGGAACCACGAGGTCAAGATAAGACGGGAACGACTCCCACCCTCTGTCTCCGTGTGTTTTCATATAGGACCACAGGTTATCGAGGTCAAGGGATAAGCTTGCTAAAGGTTTATTGTTGGTAGTCATAATTATTTCCTGATTAATAATGGTTTTGAATATTTATTGATTCTCGTGAACGATAAGGTCAGCAACTTCTCTGGCTTTTCGACTAATGGACTCGCCATTAGTCAAAGTTGGGTAGATCTGAGCATTGGTTGCAAGATAGAGCTTTTTTATCGGTGTATGCACTGAAGGAATAATGTCCATTCCATTCAGCGGATGCAGTGGTTCCACATAACGCGCGCGCTGCACCAGAAAGTATCGAATCCAACTGCGCTCAAAGAGGGGAAACATTGCCTCCAACTGATTAAGCCAGATCACTTCAATCTGCTCGTCCGTCATTTTTTGCATTGGGCTATCCGGGGCTGTATATTTTGGCAGATACACCAAATGATGACCGCCGACATATTGAGGATCAATATAAGTCGTAGTTTCAATTACACCGGTGAACGGAATGCTGTCATCCGTAAGATTGAGAGTCCAATAACCGGATAAGGGCCGATCGAGAACCATGATCGGGCAGATAATTCCCAAATATTGGGTTTTCGCCAAAAAATTGCGATATTCGCTACTGGCATCCGGAATCATGTGTTGGAATATCGGAGGCTGTACCGTGGAAATAATTAAATCAAACGAGTGAATTTTGCCATCAATTAGGACTCCCCGCGCCTCGTTCTGTTCAACGACGATTTTACTGATCGGTTTCTGCAGGAAAATCTTGCCACCTGCCGCTTCGATTCGATCCGCCATGGCCTGGATCATTGAGCTGTACCCGCCAATCAAGTGGCCGGCTTCTTCTTTCTGATTAGCTCCGCTTCGCGTGGATTTCATTCTCACCAGCCGCGCCCAAATATAAGTAGCAGGCGTATTATCAAAACCGCCATCAAATTTGGCTTTCAACATTGGCAGCCATATATTTTTAAATGTTCGGTTGCCGCTCAATCGCACCAGCCATTTCTCAACACTAATGGTTTCCAGCTTATGCCAGTTCCGCACAAACTGGGCATAGAGGACAGTAAGACCCAAACGAAATCTATCGATCCAGCCCAACGGTGGGAAACGCAGAAACTCGATCACATTGTTCATGGAATGGATTTTCCCTTGATAGAAAAAACCCATGCGAGTTTCATGAAATCGAAACTGATCGGCAATCCCCAATTCCTCACAAAGCTCACGCAAATGACTATCGCTGGATAGAATGGCATGATAATAGCGATCCACGGTAGTACCATCTTCAAGAGTTAGCGGGCCAGCCAGCCCACCCAGCATCGGGGAAGCCTCGAATATTTCAACATCAACACCTTGCTTTGAAAGAAAATACCCAATACAGGTACCCATTATTCCGCTGCCAATTATGCCCACTTTCATTTTTAATTTACCTCATCAAAAGAATTTAAGTCATTTCTAAGAAGATCTTTTTGTTCAAGCCTATAAGAACCAGGATTATTCAAAACTTCAGCAATTCGCTGCCCGGTAGTTCCAGTACCGTAA
The DNA here is from genome assembly GCA_038250295.1 of Anaerolineales bacterium. GTDB lineage: Bacteria > Chloroflexota > Anaerolineae > Anaerolineales > Villigracilaceae > Villigracilis. Next base: position 27,497 of record JBBSCM010000009.1, read on the forward strand.
ATGGATGGATGTTCAACCGGAGGAACAAAGCTGTGCCAATTATCCATAATCGATTTCTGGTCAGCCCCAACCAGCCTGTTCCAACCCGTTTCAATTGTTGCCCCCCATTCAGTCTCATCCCGCAAAGTAAGGCAGGGAATGCTCATGTAGTAAGCTTCTCGTTGCACTCCGCCTGAATCTGTGGCAATCAAACGGGCATTCTCCTCGAGGGTTAACATATCAAAATAACCAACCGGTTCAATAATCCTCACCTGGTCCTCCAAATGTATATTTAGGTTTGCAAGCGTTTTTTGTGTGCGAGGATGGACAGGCAGGATCACAACCTCCGAAACAAGATTGAGTGCTGAAATAATCTGCCGTAATCGCTCAGGATTATCTGTATTCATTGCGCGATGAATGGTAACAAGAGAGAATTTTTTCGGCTCCACTCCTAATTGATCAAGGATCCTGGATTTGGCTCGAGCAATAGGTTGGGCATACATTAAAGCATCCAACATTACGTCGCCAACCCAGTGAACCGAATCTGTAATCCCCTCGGTGAATAGATTTTGCCTGCCAACCTGACTGACGCAAAAATGCAAATTTGCCAGACGATCCGTTACAAGGCGATTCACCTCTTCCGGCATGCTTCGGTTAAAACTGCGTTCCCCCGCCTCAATATGAGCAAAGGGTACATTCAATTTACTTGCTACCAAAGTGGCTGCAAGGGTGGAGTTGGTATCTCCACGAATAATGGCAAGATCTGGTTTCTCCTTGAGAAACACATCTTCCAACCTAACCATAATTTCTGCGGTTTGACGGGATTGTGACCCCGAACCTACTTCCAGATTGTAGTCGGGAGCAGGGATATCCAGTTCATCAAAGAATGTCTGGGACATTTTGTAATCATAATGCTGCCCGGTATGCACCAATATTTCCTGATGGTTAGATCGGATAGCCCGACTGACCGGCATGGATTGGATAAACTCCGGACGCGCACCTACAACCGATAAAATTTTCATTCTCTTAATCCAATAGCTCAAATAAGCTGTTTGGGTGTATGCCCAAACAAAAGCTGTAAGCGATAAAGAAATACCTGTCCCTGGAAACGGAGGTGTGCGAAAATCGTTTGCGCTATTTTTGCTTTTGATACCCCATACATTCTCCTATGAAGCACGGCTGGGAATTCAGCCACATGGTAGCCTTTAAGAATCGCCTTGACCAAGACCTCTGTTCCAGCCAAAAACCCGTTCGAAGTAAAACTAATATTGTTGATGACTTCCGAACGATATGCTCGAAACAAACAAGTATATGTATACACGTGTCGATCAACCAGAATTCTATATAACAACGACGAGCCTCGGCTGAAAAACAGGCGGTTGGCCGGCACGCCAATCACCCCACCCTCTGGATGATAAGGGGAGGCCGTTACAATATCCACATCCGGTGTGAGATATGACAAAAAGGTGGGGATTTCCGAAAATTTGTAGGTTCCGTCACTATCCACCGTGATCACGATATCGCCATCGGCTTTGGAAAACCCCGTTCGAATCGCAGCGCCTAAACCTAAATTAGTTTCGTGCTTGAGAAATTTGAATACCACCCCTGATTTATTTTGGCCGGAAAAACCCTCTTTTAATTTGGAAAATGTTTCATCGCGGCTTCCATCATCCACAAAAATCATTTCAGCGGAATGGATTTCCTTCGAGTCATCATGCCAGCCGTGAAGAACCATTTCTTCAATCACTGGCAGCAATTCGTCATGAAGCTTTTGTATGTTTTCGGCTTCGTTATAACAGGGAACAATAATGGAGAGTTTCATTTTTTACAATCTCGCAATCGTTCGAATAATATGATCAAGATCATCCCTGCTCAGTGACGGATGAACTGGCAGGGAAAGAACTTCCCTGCTTGCGGCTTCTGCAACCGGCAAAACATCAGAGTAACCCAACTCTTTATAAAGTGGCTGCTGATGAATTGGTGTTGGGTAGTGAATACCGACCCCAACTCCATTTTCTTTCAATTTCTTGGCAGCATTATCCCGGTCTGGAATACGAATTGTATATTGGTGAAATACATGGTCAGAGTCATCGCGGACTTTAGGCGTCACTATTCCATTGATCTTTGATAAATTTTCAGTCAGGTATGCGGCGTTTGCGCGTCTAATTGAATTCCATTCACGCAGCTTGTTTAGTTGCACCAATCCAATCGCGGCGGCAAGATCAGTCAGTCTCATGTTATAGCCCAGCATAACATGCTCATAGGTTCGAGGGCTGCCATGAGCCCGGAGCAGGCGTGAGCGCTCCGCGATCTGCGCATCATTCGTTACGATCATCCCGCCTTCAATTGTTGTAATATTTTTTGTGGCATAAAGAGAATAGCAGGCTGTGCCAAATGAACCCACGGGTCTTCCTCTGAATGTAGAGCCATGAGCCTGGCAGGCATCTTCAATGATTGCCAGGTTATGCTTTTGCGCGATCTCGACAATAGCGTCCATGTCGCATGACTGCCCATACAAGTGGATGGGGATAATGGCCTTGGTATTCTTCGTAATACGCTCTTCTATTTTCGTTGTATCAATTGTAAAAAAGTCTGGCTCAATATCTACGAAAACTGGATGCGCACCAACATATAATGCGCAATTGGCAGATGCAATGAAGCTAAAAGGGGATGTGATTACTTCATCATTTGGACCAATTTGATGAGCCAGCATCGCAATATGCAATGCCGTTGTTCCAGATGAGGTCGCGATGGCATGTTCAACGCCGCACAACTCAGCAAAACGCTTTTCAAATTCTTGCACCTTGGGTCCTTGCACAAGTTGACCCGATGCTATCACTTCCAAAATCGCATTTTGTTCTTCAGTACCAATTATTGGTTTAGCTATGGGTATCATTGTTTATCCTCCTGGGGTTCAAATTTCCAATCATGCGTCGAGCAATACCAAGCACCATCTTTTTGTTCCATTTTTCTTCCGCAATGACAAACATACCCGACAAGCCGCGCGGGGTTTCCGACAACGAGCCCATGGTCCGGCACGTTTTTGGTAACCACTGCTCCCGCTCCCACGAGGGAAAATCTGCCTACGGTCACATTAGGTAATATTAGGGATCCTGCACCAATGGATGCGCCATATTTAATTAATATAGGACCAACCACCCAGTCGTCGTTCCCTTTGAGTTGCCCATCGGATGTTATCGCCCGAGGCATACGATCATTGGTTAGACAGACTTGTGGTCCTATAAACACGCCATCTTCCAATGTAGCGCCATGATAAATTAAAGCGCTATTTTGAATTTTGACGTTATCGCCGATCTTCACATCAAAATCAATATACACATCTTTTCCAATAATGCAATTTTTCCCTACAACAACTCCTTCCCGTATCTGCACCAAGTGCCAAACCCGAGTCCCAGAACCTATTTGTGCCTTTGGAGACACCTCAGCGGTGTGATGAACATTTACATTGTCGCTTGTCATAGTTTTCCTTTTCCACTGTTTCAAATGGATTTTATCTACCAATTCGCAAGTATCCGTTTCAATTCGCTTTTTCCAGCGAAACAGGATGCACTATATAAAATACCAAAAATTTATAGTAAAAAGGCGCATATTGGATTATTTTTCCAATTTAGAAACTGGAATTGGTGTTTGATTTCTAAATCTATTTATATTTCAAATTAAAAAAACGGCTTTACGCTAAATCTTGCAATTTTGTTAGGGTTTTGTATTATTTTAATGTAGTTTTCCTAAAAGTCAATAGGCAAATATTTAGACTTTTCTCGTTATAACGGGTTTTTGTCGCAAATTATCATTTTGATAAGTTGAACAAATAAACGGACAATTTGACGAAGTGTTTTTCTGCCATTAAACGCATGCTGGTTCGACCAGGGTCCCGAAAATATGAGGCGAATCGGTCCATAATGTCTGGCGGCCCTCGCATGATCACCCAGACGCGGTCGTGACCTGTCGTGCAACTCGAAAGGACCTCTGCAATAGCCCGATCGTCTTTTACACTCGAACTGATGCCACAACTGGGCAATGTACCCGTATAGTACCAGTCAAAACTCTTATCCTGGTATCCTTCCGCATCAGGAGCAAATATGATGACATCATTCGCCTGGCTGTTTTCCTGCACATAGACTGCCGCCTCCTGCCATTGTTCATTAATATCCGCCACATAATAGTCCTGCAATCCCGGCACGATCACGATCATCAAGGCAACCAGTGAGATGTAGATTGGAACAACACGGCTGATACGCGATATGAGAGTTGCAACCAACAGATAGAAAGCAGGAGCAGCACAAATTGTATATCGATCCACAAAGACCGGCGAGAATATCATCGAATAAATAAAAGGCAATATCACAGGACAAAAAAGCCAGACGGCTACCAGCATCCACTCGCTGCTCACACGAGGAGGAAACCGCACGTTTTGAAACCAAGTCTTCACTTCTGCGAACCGATGCCCCCCCGCTCTGCGAATATTGAACACGATTGTTGCCACGGTAAAAAAAGCCAACCCAATCGCAAAACTAACTCCAATAAAAAACCAACTATGTTGATAGTTCTGCGGAAACAAATAGCCATAAACCGTACGCAACAGGTCCTTCAAGGATGGAACCGCGATCCATGCCAACCCATCGCCAAGACCGGCAACACTTTCCTCCCTAAGCATGGGAAGGAGGCCGGTCAATATGGCGAGTACGAGCAGCACCTGGGATATCCCCCACCACACCACAGTATTCTTGTTGTCCTTCCAGCAGGTAATGTAATGAAGATATTCCACAGCAAATATGAATATTGCAAAAGTATGAGTATAGAACAATAGTATATTGATCAACGAACTGAATATCCATCGCCGCGGCTGTTTCATCCTCAATGCCAGCATGTAACAATATATCGAGAGCAATGTCAACAGAACAAACAGGCTGTAAAACCTTGCCTCCTGTGAATGTTGTATTTGGAACTCGGAAACGGCTATCAACAAGGAACTTAAGAGACCCACCTTCTCATCAAACAACTCTCGTCCCACCAAATACATCATTCCAACCGATAAAACTCCGAACAACGCCGAAAGCGATCGGATGGAAGCTTCTGTGATTTCAAATGGCAGCACCCAGAAATGTGCCAGAAAATAATAAACCGCATTCCGCGTAATAGTTCCATCAGCAGCTAACTGGTGAACAAGGGTTTGCAGGTCTTGTGATACCCGATGCACAGTATATATCTCATCAAACCAAAAACTCTCAGTTCCCAGGTCATACAATCGCAGAACTGTGCCCAGCAAAATGATCAGACTCAAGTAAATAGTATTCCGCTGAATATGAAAAAAAGCATTTGGTTGACTAAACAGGCCTTTTTTTATGCTCATATATCAACACTCACCCAGAAAGAAATCGTCAATTTGATATCTCGAATAAATAGATGGATATCTCGACGAAATGATACTCTTCCGTCAAATGCAGGGCTTCTTGATCAGGGTCCAGGAAAAACGATGCATAACGATCTGAGGATGAATTTGGGTTGTGACGGATGATTACCCATAAACGATCATGTCCGGAAATGGTTGGCTCCAGAGCGTCCGAAATCGCAACAGAATCCATAAGCTTGCTTCCGAGGCCATAGTTCTGCAAGTCGCCCTCGTAATACCAATTAAATGTTCGTTGCTCAATCCCAATACCCTGGTTCGGGGCAATTAC
>JBBSCM010000010.1:0-33111 GCA_038250295.1 Anaerolineales bacterium
GTTTTTTTAGGTTTTCCTTTGTGTTCCTTTGTTGCCTTTGTGGTTGCATCCTTTTTGGTTTCGGCTTGTCCGAGTTAGGAACTTAGAAGTTAAATGCTTGCTTTTTGTACAAGAATTTTTTTGAACCACGAAGGGTCACGAAGGTTTTTTTAGGTTTTCCTTTGTGTTCCTTTGTTGCCTTTGTGGTTGAATCCTTTTTGGTTTCGGCTTGTCCGAGTCAGGAGATTGCTTCGGGCTAAAAACAAGGGCGCCCTCGCAATGACGGATTGTTTGATTTATCCCAATAAAACTTTTTGTGTTGCTCTAAAAGCCAATGGCGGCAATTCGTTACGCGCGAACCATGCCACCGCATCTGCGTCATCTGCGGGAGTCAATTCGCCGCTAATGACTTCGGCAAAATATACGATAATAAAATCCGCGCCGCGTTCGTGTTCACGGCCTGCGATCACCTCCAATACCCGCGTTATATTAACGGATAAGCCAGTTTCTTCCAAACATTCCCGAGCGGCCGCTTCAGCGGGATCTTCTCCGCCATTTATAAAACCGGCAGGCAGTGTCCATAAACCTCGAAAAGGTTCATTGGCACGGCGTACAAGCAAAACACGGCCATCCTGTTCGATCAGGACGGCCGCGGCGACTTTAGGGTCAACGAAATGGATCCACTTGCATTGCGGACAAACGGGACGCATCATCCCAAATTTATGCTCGTGTGTAACTTCCGCTCCGCAGCGCGGGCAGAATTTGATTTGGCTGTCTCCGGCCATTAACTCCACTTTTTCTTTGCGTTTTGATTGATGATAAAGGCGATCAATGCGCTGATCAAAATGATGACCAAGAGACTGAGCTGCCACGTCACCGGTACAAACGGTTCCTGCTTAACCCGGGCCTGGTCTTGCAGCGCTGATTCAGTTTCTGCCTCTTTGAGCATGGTTGATTCAGGGGCGAGAGGCGCTTCTGTGGCGAATAAATCTGCATTTGCAGCAGGAGGCTCGGTTGCGGCAAGAGGCATTTCCAAAGATGGAGCCGCGGGTAGCATTTCTGCCGCAGCTTCGGTTGCAGCGGGTGCTTCCGTAGCTTCAGGCGCACCTCCACCGCCCATGCCAATTGCAAACCCGGGCGCTGGAGAACTCAAACGTGGAGCCAGTGAATTGGCTGCAAAAGTAAACACCAACAGAATTGTTGCGAACGCGCTCGAAAAGCGGAAGAAGGAATACGACTGCGGCACAGGGGGCCTGAGGCCGACCATCTTGCGAGTCAACGTGAAATTGCGCGGGGCTTTGCGTGCAGGCAGTTTGCGGAGAATGCCTCGAGCGGCGCGAATGTCATTTAGATTGGAAGCAAGTTCGGGGTCGGAAGAGATGCGGGATTCTAGTCGAGCAGAATCAGATAAGTTGAGTTGTCCGTCTAAATAAGCAGAGAGTTGTTCAATATCTTTAAAATTTTTCATGGGTTACTTTCCCCTTCCAGACGAAAAGAGGAAGGTAAAAGTTCCTCAAAGCTGCGTAAACACTCGCGCAGACGCAAGCGCGCGCGGGCCAGACGACTCTTGATCGTGCCCAACGGAACATGAACGGCAACTGCCACTTCGCTATAATCCATGCCTTGAATATCGGCCATCACGACCACTGTGCGAAAATCTGTGGGAAGCGCATTCAAACAATGTTGAATGGCATGTTCAAGCTCATCGGCTTCCGATTTTTCCGCGGGTGTCATGTTCGGGTCAGCAAGCCATTTTGGAGAATCCATTTCCTCGCCGTCGCTGGTTTCAGGCTCAAGCGGAGTTGTGGGACGGCGTTTCTGGCGGCGCAGTTCATCATAGCAGGCATTGGTCACAGTCCGCATCAGCCATGCCTTGAACGAGCCGCCGCGAAAAGAAGATATGCTTCTGAATGCGGAGATGAATGCTTCCTGCGCTGCATCTTCAGCGGAATCCTCGTCGCTGAGAATTCGAAGCGCGGTGTGAAAGACTGCATCCTGATAATGCAGGATGAGTGTGTTGAATGAATCCAGGTCGCCGTTTTGTGCTGTTTGAATGAGAGATGATTCGTCCATGCTTTCTATTTTACCCGCTTTATAATCTCCCGTCATTGCGACCCGCATTCTGGTACTTTAGCGGCGAAGCAATCCCAGTATTGTTGATAAGCTGAGAACAATGTGCTTATATCGTAATATTTATGGCACAGTGCATTTATGACATTGTCTTACCGTATCTGGTAAACAAAAAATAAATCCCTCTCCATACCAACATTCCAAGCCCATTGGTGCTGGCAAGGATGAGTGCAAAAAATGGCAGGGCGGCGCTGTGCAACAAAGCTGATCGCAAAATTGTCCCCAGTGGCGCGACGAAAAGCATGGCGAGCAGAACACGCCAGAGCAATTTGGGATTTGAAGTTACCTGTTCATCGAATAGCCCAAACCAGGGCGCGATGAGGAACCATCCAATCAAGAGAGGAAAGAAAGTGGTTCCCATGCGCGGGATGAAAGAAATATCAGTTTCACCATGAGTAGCGAAGCCGATGAATGTAAGAATGGCAATGCTGAGAGTGTCGCCGAGGATGAGGATGGATTTTTTTGTAAGCATGTTTTTATTCTGTTCTGTTCTGTTGCAGTTGTACTGCAGCAGGGACAAATTGGCAGTGCAACTGCCAATAAACACTTTTATTCCCTTCGCCCTTTCGTCACAATGCGGATCGGGGTTCCTAAAAATCCATATTCCTTGCGGATCTGATTCTCAAGATAGCGGATATATGTAAAGTGCATCAACTTGGGTTCGTTGACATAGATCAGAAATGTCGGCGGGTCAGAGCGGACTTGTGTCCCATAGAACATCTTGAGCGCGCGGCCTGCGTGAGTGGGGTGCGGATGCGCATCCTGTGCGCTGTGAATGATCTCGTTGATCGTGGATGTAGTCAGGCGCGCAAGCCGTTCTTCCTGAACGCGTAAAGCCATGGGAAGCACCTGGTCCATGCGTTGGCCGGTTTTGGCTGAGATGAACAGAATGGGGACGTAATCCATAAAATTCAACTCGCGCTGGATCTTGGTTGTATATTCTTCCATGGTCTGATTATTTTTTTCAATGGCATCCCATTTATTGACCAATACCACGCAGGATTTCCATTCATCCAAAACAAAGCCGGCAATATGCGTATCCTGCGCGGTGATGCCTGTGGTTGCATCGATCATCAGCAGCGCCACGTCAGCGCGCTCAATGGATTTGAATGCGCGCAGAACGCTGTATTGCTCCACGCCGTGGTCGATCTTACCGCGCCGACGGATGCCGGCCGTATCGATCAAGGTAAGGGATAAGCCGCCGAATTCCATTTTGGTATCGATTGAATCGCGTGTGGTCCCCGCAATCGGGCTGACGATCACGCGTTCTTCGCCAGTTAATTTATTTAATAAGCTGGATTTACCCGCATTTGGCTTTCCTACAATGGCGATCTTAATACTGTCATCTTCCTCTTCAACTTCGTCCGGCGGAAAGGATGCCACCAAGGCATCCAGGATATCGCCTGTACTCGTGCCATGGATTGCAGAGATGGGGAAAGGGTCGCCCAATCCCAATTCATAAAATTCAGCAGCTTGATCGCGCCGTTCTCTTGATTCACATTTATTTACCACCACAAAGATCGGCGGCCAGAATGTGCCATTAGGCAATTTCTTTTGAGAACGGCGCAATATTTCGGCCACTTCGCGGTCTGGCGCAGTAATACCTGATTCGCCGTCGTTGACGAATAAAACTGCATCCGCTTCCTGAATGGCAACCTGAGCCTGCTTGCGAATATCATCAATGAAATCGGCTGAACCAATGGAAAGCGGAGTCTTACCGCCGTGGCTTGGGTCAATACCGCCGGTATCGACAATGCTAAAGGTACGGCCATTCCATTCTGACTGACCAAATAAACGGTCACGCGTGGTGCCGGCAACATCATCTACAATAGCCAAACGTTCGCCTGCGAGACGATTGAACAGGGTGGATTTGCCGACATTTGGGCGGCCTACAAGAGCTACAACGGGTTTCATAATTGTTTATTTACTCACTATATGCAAAGCGTCCCGAAGATTTTTTTGAAAAAACCTTGTTTAGCTGTCGAACCTTCGGGACGGTGCTTAAGATTAGTTATTTATTGTCCAACTCGCTGGATACAATTGGTAACTAGGGTGTCGGTGTAACTGTCACCGTGCCGATGGGAGCGAGAACCACTTCTATTGTATTCGGCAGGATCGATTCAACGAATACATCTGCGATCAGCACTTCAACTTTTGGAATGATCTGATGTGTGCCGATTCCCAAACCGGTCAAATCAACGGTCACGCGCACATCCTGGCGGGTGAGCGTATCAAGCAGGGGCAGTGGACCGGAGAGGATCACATCAACTGTTGTGGGCGAAACCTGAGCGGCCAAATCGTTGTCCAGGCCAATGACCTCAACTTTTTCACCTGCTAGTGTAACACTGCTTTCAATGGGTGAAACCCCGGCTTGTATTAATACCGTTTGCTCACCGACAATTGAAACGCCCTCCGGTAGATTTAACCCAACTCGTGAGTTGATATCTTCCTGGGCATTTTGGAGGTCCAGTACCAGCGTTTCCAAAACACCGGGCAGGCTGTTCACAAGCTGCGGGTCGCCTGCGAAGACCGTGACAACAGGCGGGAAGACTGAAATATCTGTAAGCCGGTAACCGCTCGCAACCTGACCCGTAACCACCACTTTCACCGCCACATCACGGTACCCGCCTTGCTGGCTGACCGGCAAAGCAACCTGGATCGATTCGGGCGAAACGGAAACGCCAGCCACTGCCTGACCATTTTCGTCAACGACTTCTATCGTCAGCGTTTGATCGATATTCTCGCGAATGCCATCCAGGTTTACTGAAACCTGCGCACGCGCCACTTTCTGGACCTGGGACTCGGCGCCGGCTACGACAATTTCCAGAGGCTCGAGGCTTGCTTCTCCCACTTGATACCCAATGGCAGCTTCTCCGGAAAGGTTTAAATCCACACTTAATGTTTTTGTGGCCAGCGGCTCCAACGAAAGAGTTATTGTATGTGGAGCAACCGAGACAACCTGTACCGGCCGAACACTGATCTGGATTTGTAGTTCCAGTTCATGTCCACCTGAACTTAAACCTGAAAGATCCAAAATGGCATGCACCATCTGCGGATCTGCTTCGATCACATTCCAGATCGAGCGCGGTGCGCGAATCGTCACTTCGGCTTCCAACGGAATGTCGCCATTGCGCACGAGGCTTGGGTCCTGTCCGACGATTTGTACGGGCACGGTAAATGGAAGTGCGCCAGTTTGATCCGGGTCTGCCGCAGTGACAGCGGAAATCCAAACGGCCATAGCCAGTGCAAATGCCCATAAAAATGTACGGTAATTTTCTGAAATCCAGCGAATCATTTTTTATTTTCTTTTCGGGTGAATAAACCCGGTAAAAGTCTTTCCAAGAAAGTTGGTTTGTGAGTTTCGCCGTTCGGGCGAAAGAATGCGGTCAGGATATTTTCCAGCCGATCCGGGTCAAGTCGTCGTAACATTCTGCCCGCGTGCGCGATGGAGATGGCTCCCGTCTCTTCCGAGACAACCAATGCAATTGAGTCACTGGTTTCAGAGGTGCCCAACGCGGCGCGATGACGCAGTCCCATTTGACGTTCTGGGGAGCGGTTTAGAATTCCGCTTGCAGAGAGTGGCAGCACACAGGCCGCGGCAACAACGTTGGACCCGGCAATAATCACGCCTCCATCATGCAGGGGCGTATTTGGATAGAAGATCTGCAATAATAATTCGGGTGTTACGCGCGCATTCAACTGCACACCGCTTTGGATTAATTCATCCAGGTTGTCCAAACGCTGCAGGATGATCAATGCGCCGTGCTTGCGGGCTGATAATCTTGCGGCGGCGCTCACAATTGCGCGGATGGTCTGCTCGAGGGCCACATCCGCTGTTTTAACGGTAACCGGCCAAACGGTCCCGGCCCGACCGAGGCGCTCCAGCGTACGCCGAATCTCCGGGGCGAAGATCACCGGCAAGGCGAGTAATAATGCGGGCAGGGAGTTTGTCGCAATCCATGAAAAAGCGGGAAGGTCTACAAGACTGGTAAGCAGGATGAGCGCCACGACCAGCAGGATCATCCCGCGCAATAATGCCATGGCCTGTGTATCGCGCAAAGAATACAGCAAGCCAAAAAAGATCAACGTGACGAGCAGGATATCAAATACGCTCAGCCAGTTGATACGTTCAAATATGAAGAAGAGGTTGTTGAGGAATTCGGTCACTGTTGAGGGAGTAGGAATCAGGGATTGGGTAATCAGGAAAAAGGCAAACCTGCCGCTGCTTGCATAAATTACAAAATTAGCCGTAAGAAATTACGGATCAATTGTTCATACGGCGCTCTCTAATTACCTGAACCCTATACCCGATTCTTAGATGGGGCGCAGGACACGGTCCTGGCGCAATTGTTTGAACAAAAGTGTGCTCTCTGCAGATAATGATTCGGTTGCTGAATCCTGCCAGGCCTGTACGCCGAGTGTTTCCGGTGTGCGCCTTTCGTAGCCAAGTTGTTTCCAAATATCTTCCTTTGCCGCGAGTTCAATCATTGGGAAGATCAGGGATGCCTCGCTTTGCAGCTCGCTGGAAGCCTGTTCCACTTCCTTGATTAAAGTATCAAGGGCTTTTTGCGGGTTGAGATGCTCTTCAAGGAAGATATCGGTTGTGCGCGTGACCAGGTTCTCCACCTGCCAGCCTGCGAGGCCAACGAGTTTCCCGTCCAGTTGCAAAAGCATATAGGCCTTATCGCCAAAACCTTCCATTACATCATCCGCGGTCATCGTGCGTTTTCCTTTGCTTAACCGTGTGATCAACTCCGCAATGGCCGTGGAGTTCCTCGGCTTGCCGCGTTGTACTGAAAATTCACCGCTGGATGTGACCGGCTGTTTTGCAGGGGTTGGTTCAGGTTCAGTATCTGCATTGACCTTATCGGCGCCGGGAACGATCTCTTTCCATGCCGCGGTGACCTGTTTCCACAGATCGTCATAGGAACCGGTATTCGTAATGACGATATTTGCAACCGCCACTTTCGCGCTTTGTGCAGATTGCAGGCGAATTCTTTCAAGCGCGCGGTCCTGTGTAAAACCGCGTTTGCGCATTAATCTTTCCACCTGAATTACTTCCGGGGCATTTGCCACCCAAATGGAATCACACACCTTGCGCAGATCGCCTTCAAGCAGTTTGATCGCTTCGATCACAATGACAGGCTGGGTCGCGCGTTTGATGAGCATTTCACAAGCCTGACGCACCAGTGGGTGAACGATGGTTTCCAGTTGACGCATGGCTTCGCCATCGTTAAAAACGAGATTGCCGAGTTTGCTGCGATCAATCTCGCCGTCTTTGTTGACCAGCCATTTTCCAAATTTATCAATGACGTGTTGATAGCCGGGTGCGCCCCTGGCATATGTGCGATGAGTCAAAGCATCTGCGTCGATTGTATATGCGCCGAGATGTTCAAGCATACGGCGCACCACACTTTTTCCGGTGGCGATGTTGCCGGTGAGTCCGATCACGAATTTGCCAGGCCAGTTGCTCAAGATATTTCCTTTTGATTGAAAATTGAATACAACTCTATTTTAATGTCTTTTCTTGAAATGTCCACCTTTATGATGGAATGCGGCATACTCTTACCGCCTTCTAAGGTTGACTCTGCTCCCTCCAACGTGTATCATGCAATTACCTCAGGCTGGTTGGGCAGTCGCGGTCCTGCGTTGTCGGGATCGAGGAAAGTCCGCACTCCATAAAGCACGGCGTCGGAGAGCAACCGGGGTGAGGAACCGCCCGCATTTATTGCGAGGCGCGAACTTACCGGAAAAGGGCCACAGAAACAAACAGCCGTCTCCACTCTTCGGGGTGAAGCGGTGATGGTGAAAAGGTGGTGTAAGAGACCACCGGCATTTGCCGTAATGCAAATGGCCAGGTAACCCCCGCCGGGAGCAAGGCCAAGCAGGGGCGAAATCGTCTGTGGACGATGGGAGACTGCTCGTCTCCGCATGTGCCTTTCCCTCTTGTGGGAAAGGCCAGCCCCGGGTAGGCTGCACCGAGCGATGTGGTGACACATCGCCCAGAGAGATGACTGCACAGATGGACTGCCTTTCGGGGCGTCCATTGGACAGAATGCGGCTTATAGACCGGCCTGAGGTTTTTTTTTATTATGCAAATGATCCCGCGTTTATCGGCTATCGTTGATCACCTTCTTCAACAAACAGCACGCATCGAATCGGTCAATATTGCATTGGGTGACCTGACTGTTTTTCGTGAAGACGAAATTCGATCACAATGGGCACGGCTTACGGGGGATACAGAGCTTTCGCAAACACAATTAGTCATTCATCATATTGCTGCGGAACAACAGTGCATGGTATGTTTTGAAAAATATCATCCAATTAATAAGGAAACATCCTGTCCGCATTGCGGAAGTGTGGGTGCAAAGATTCTCGCAGGGGAGGAATTTTTTCTTGAATCGATGAAGGAAGAAAATGAATAGACGCGGACTGATTTTGATCGTTGCTCTGATATTCATCCTGGCTTGTAATGCGTCAGGCGGCGCTCCCTCCCAAACTCCAAACCTGCTTGCCACACTATCGGCATCCACGCCGCTCTCGGGGATTGCCGCCACATCGGATAATGCAGCTCAAACACCAAATCCATCTTCCACTTTAACGGTCCTGACTTCCTCCTCAACAACTCAGCCGACAGGGAAAATCGTTTATACCTGTCAGATATTTAAAGTGCAGGCGAGTAATCAAATTTGCATCATCAATGCCGATGGGACAGGTTTTCGCCGCCTCACAACCGATAATAACAAACAGCATTATTATCCATCTTTGGCTCCGGATGGGAAGAGCGTGGTCTACGCCGCCTTTCGTGAAGACAATATATATGAAATTCATGAACTGGACATTGCCACAGGAAGTGTGAAACAATTAACCAATAAAATTGGCATCCTAAGCGGTCCGGAGATTTCACCGGACGGCAAATCCATTATCTTCAAGCACTCCTCAATAAACAATGTCAGAAACATGATCTGGATCATGAACCGTGATGGACAAAATGCGGAGAATATTGCACGGGCCGCCATAGGCTGGGACCCAACCTGGTCGCCGGACGGGAAGACTATTTTGTTCGCATCCGATATGGATGGAGCCGTGCAGTTATTTACCATTCGCGTTAACGGAAAGGAACTGCATCAGATCAGCAACCTGCCCGCCATCCGCGGGCGAAGCGACTGGTCGCCGGATGGGCAATATATCGTGACATATTCCGGTGAGCCGTGGAAACGCGAAGTCTATATCATGAATGCCGATGGCACAAATGCGCGCGTGCTTTCTCCTACCGGCGGAAACTCCCAAGGCCCATCATTTTCACCTGATGGTCAGTGGGTGGCGTTCACCTCCTATTATGATAAATTTGGCGATGACCATGGATGTGAGATCTACATCATCCGTGTGGATGGCACGGACCTGCGCCGCTTAACAAACAATGATTATTGTGACTATCAACCGAGATGGGGGCCGTGAGAGTTTGTACGCCCTGAGCGGAGTGACAAACGACAGCGAGGAACGAAGTCGAAGGGCCTAGATTATTAATAGGAGAATCCGATGGACATTAAAGGTAAAGTTGTGATCGTTACTGGCGCTTCCTCAGGAATTGGCGAAGCCACTGCGCGCGCATTCGGGCGAGAGGGTGCAAAGGTTGTGCTTGCCGCGCGCCGCGTGGACAAGCTGCAGACCCTTGCGCAGGAAGTCAACGCAATGGGCAGCGGCGCAGAAACCCTGGTCGTGCAAGCCGACCTCTCCAAGCTCGAAGATATTCAATCCCTGGTTATGCAAACGCTTGAAAAGTATGGGCGGATCGATGTGCTGGTTAACAATGCGGGTTTTGGGCGGCTCGATTGGCTGGAAAACCTCGACCCGATCAAAGATATTCAGGCTCAAATTGATGTGAACGTTATGGGGGTCATCCAAACCACGCGGCAGGTTTTGCCTGTGATGATCAAACAGCGAGCTGGCAGTATTATCAATATGTGTTCCATGGCTGGTTTGGTCGGAACGCCAACGTATACCATTTATGCCGCCTCCAAACATGCAGTGCATGGATTCTCTGAAGCATTGCGGCGCGAGGTCAAGCCGTGGGGGATTGATGTTTGCCTCATTTACCCCGGCGGTGTCGTGACTGAATTTACAGCACATGCAGGCATCAAACGCAAGACCAATGCCAAAACACCGAACTTTATGCTTCTCACGGCCGATCAGGTTGGCAGCGCGGTTGTCAAGCTGGTGCGTCATCCGCGCCGCATGTGGATCATCCCGTGGTTGTGGAGTGTGACTGCTTTCATGAATAAATTTTTACCGGGCCTTGTGGATTACACCACCATCAACCGTTTTACGATCCCTGAGCGCGAAGATGAATTGAACGCGAAGTAGAACGTCCTGAGCGGAGGGCCGAGCGTACTTGTTTTTCGCGAAGCCCGTAGTCGAAGGACAATGTTTTATTAAATAAATTAAGTTTCCAAGTCCCACGCGCTTCGGCTGCCTTCGGACGGTAATGCTGTCCTCACTCCGCTCAGCGAGGAGATTACCCCGTCGCTTTCAAATCCTTTAGATTCAATTGATATCCGATGCGCCCGTTATATTCATTCACTTCATAAGTGAATAATATGTCCACGCGCGGCGGCATCTTCTTGTGCCACTCACCGAGCCTGAATCCAATTGCGTCATGGGTATGACCTTCAGCGTCTTCAAGCAATAATTTCAAATGCTTTGCATCTGCGCCGACGGTGCGCGCGCTTTTTACTTTTACATTGCGAGCCACAAAAGCCGCGTTCGGATTTCCATACCCGGTCGGCTCCAGATATCTCAGGGCTTTTTCGAATAATTCGGGTCGGATATCCACGAGGGAAACCACCGCATCTGCCGTGAGCGAGGGCTTGAGGTCTTCGTTCGACAGTTTTTCTTTGGCAATGGCTTTCAGCCGCATTACCAACTCTGACAAATTCTCGTTCTTAACTGTGAAGCCTGCCGCCGCTGCATGACCTCCGTGACGGACCAGCAGGTCAGCGCATTGATCGAGAGCTTCGGTGATATGGAACTCAGGAATAGAACGGCATGAGCCGCGCGTTTCTTCTTCGCCTTTGGATGCAACAATTGCAGGGCGATAGTATGTTTCTGTCAATCGTGAAGCCGCAAGACCCACCACGCCGGAATTAAAATCCTCCTGCGCGGCAAAGAGCAGCCAGGCATCTGGATCTTCAGCCATGGCGATCTCTTCGGCGCGTTTTTGCATATCTCGCGTGATACGCTGACGTTCGCTGTTTTGAATGTTTAAGAGTTGTGCAAGTTCGCCTGCACGTTTTACGTCATTCGTTGTCAATAATTCAAAGGCGGCCAGCGCTTCCTTTAATCTGCCCGCCGCATTCAAGCGCGGCCCCAGCGAAAAGCCGATATTTGTCGCATTAACTTTATCCAACTTGATATCAGATACGCCCGCGAGTGAGAACAATCCCTGCCGCGTGGTTTGCTTCATTTGTTTGAGTCCCTTGCGGACCAGGATGCGATTTTCACCGACAAGCGGCGCGAGGTCTGCAACGGTTCCCAATGCAACCAGATCAAGAAGATTATTTAGGTGTTGACCATTGACGGTGGACAATTGAACATTGTCTGCGGCGATGCCCTGAGCCTGTCGAGGGGTTTGTGGTCTATCGTCCAAAAGGGCTTCCGCTATTTTGTAGGCAATGCCAACACCGGCGAGGTCTTTGTCTGGATAAACGTCACCCTGTTGTTTGGGATTGATCACCGCGAGCGCAGAAGGCAGGTCTCCCTCTGCGGGGTGGTGATGATCGCTGATAATCAGATCCAGGCCAATAGTCCGCGCGTGAAGCGCTTCATCAGGGGAACGGATGCCGCAATCCACAGTGATGACCAGTTTGACACCGTTTGTTTTGAGTTCGTCCAATGCGTTGTTGTTGAGGCCGTAGCCTTCTTCAAAACGATTCGGAATATAACCGCGAACGTCTGCGTTTAAGATTTGCAGGGCCTGCACAAGCAAAGCAGTGGATGTGACTCCATCAACGTCGTAATCACCATAAATGGCAATGGGTTCGTTGTGTTGAATCGCAAAGCGGATGCGGTCAACTGCTGCGCGCATGCCCGTCATTTGAAATGGATCGGTGTTGAAGTTGGGTTTGGCGTTGAGGTAGGCGCGCGCCTCCTCGTCGGTGGCATAACCGCGATTAAAGAGGATCTGTCGCAGAATGGCAGGAAATTTTATTAGTGCAGAATCAGCTTCGGGCGTAATAAGAGGCGGAACGATCCAGCGTTTGATCTGTGTCATGTTTATGTCATGAGTATACGCGTTGATGGTTTCATCTGGAAGGGTGTTGTATAATTTAGTCATCTTGAAGGAGTGACTTATGAAACCACTTGCCCCCGATGAAAAGACCGCGCTGGTGATGTTATATACACATAACATGCTGGTACGCGGCGAAGTTGTGACCAAGGAAAGTTTGCGTGTGAGTATCTGGCTTCGTACGCAAGGCGTGCCAAATTATATTCATCTGATCAAGCCGCAGGTGATCTTGTTTGGCGGTACACCGCCCAAGTCGCTTGCTTACTCCGAGATATTTATCCCCACAGTTGAGGTACTTGGTTTTCATCTCGCTCCGCCCGAACATGATCCGCTTGATTACGATATAACTGAGTTGAACCGAATGATGCAGCCCGTCGATATTATGATAAGCGCTTTCCTGGTGAAAGCCAAAATCCGCATCTCCACGCAAACGGACGTGGCCACCAGCCTTGATGTAACACGCACTTCATGGTTGTCAGTCTATGAAGCTGATATCAGCAACCCGTATTTACCCCAGTTCAGTATGCAGGTGCCGATGCTGTTGGTGAATCCGAGTCATGTAAGTTTTGGGATGGCGTAACGAATTTACCTCCATCTCCGACTCTTCCCCAAAAGCGGGGAAGGGAGTCTCCTCTTCCTCATATGGATATTACTCTCACAACCCCTGCCTTATTATTTCCCACTGTATCTTTATTGATGCTGGCATATACAAACCGTTTTCTCACGCTTGCTTCCATCATCCGCAACTTACATGCTCAGTACCACGACGAGGATGATGAGAATTTGCTGGATCAGATCGCGAACCTGCGTTACCGCGTGTATTTGATCCGCAACATGCAGATCGCAGGTGTGTTGAGCCTGCTTTTTTGCGTGGTCAGTATGTTTGCGCTTTTTGCAGGCTGGCTCGCCGGTGGACAGTGGAGCTTTGCGATCGCTTTGATTCTGATGATCGTTTCGCTTGGGATTTCCCTGCGGGAGTTGCAAATTTCAGTGGGGGCGTTGGATTTGTTGCTTACGGATCTGGAAGAACACGAGAAGATGGGGTGAATAGGCAGGTTGATGGAATAACCACATGAAATGTTTGCATCCCCCAAGTGGCGGAGATTAACTCTCCCCAAGGGGTGGATGTGTTTGATTTAGGTTTCCTGTATGATTTGGATGGATGATAGGGTCTTACAGCCCGGTCAAATTGAATTATTCAGGAGAAAGAGAAATGAAGAAAATAGCAGGTTTTATTTTATCGGCTGTGTTGCTTTTGATGGTAATTGGCTGTGCGCCTAACTCAAAAGTGGATGTAAACCTTGATAAGAACGATTCAGAAATATTATTTACCACGCCCGGTCCCAACCCGCAAGTTGGCAAACCGGCCGAGAGTGGGCGTGTAGCCGGTCTTGGCACGGGACTTTGGCATGGGCTGATCTCGATCGTGACCTTGATCATGTCGTTTTTTAACCCCGACGTCCAAATGTATGAGACCCACAACACCGGGCCTCTCTATAACCTTGGTTTTCTCATTGGAGCCATCCTGTTGTTTGCCATTTTAGGGTTTTCAGGAGGGCGGCGGAGAAGGCGTTAAAGGATTTGCTGGTATATAAACCGCAGGTGATGAACCTGCGGTTTTTTATTTTGGCAGATATAATTGCACGATTATGAAATCCAGTAATCATTTCACGGACGAAATTCTTGCAACCATTCAAAAGGAAAAAATCCTCGGCATTCGCGCGGGAACATACTCGACCCATCGTGTGTTCGTGCGCTCGTGGAGTATGAAGCCGCGCAGTTGGTGGCGGACGTTTCTCGAAGACCCGCATGGAATTATTGTAGTAGGTACGAAGGAAATTCCCATTCGCGCGATTCAAACGAGAAGCGAACGCTGGAAGGGTTTAGTCAGCGCGGCGTATAAGGAAAAGTACAACAGGCCCGGGGATATTCAGTATGTGAAGGATATGTCAAAGAAGAAGTCGAGGGATACGAGGACGGAGTTGGTGTCTCTTAGGTAGTGAAAAGAAATGAAATAAAAATGAGCTATCCAAAAGGATAGCTCATTTTTATTTTACAAGTGTCAATATGTTTTCTTTTAAGTCGTACCTATGTGATGTGCTAATTTTATCTTGCCATAATTCAATATGAATATCGCTATAGCCTACATCTAATCCTATATCTCCCAATAATTTTGCAGTTTGTATGTGTACCATTTTGAAAGCATGGGAGTCGCTAACTAAAAGGTGAAAAGTTCCGCCTGGTTTGAGGATTTTTAGCGCATCTTTTAAAACCAAGGACATTCCACCAAAGTACTCCCATACCAACTTGGTATATAGTTTTTCAAAACCACTGGTAGCACCGTCTGCCTTGAGTCTTTCGGCAATAAGTTTTGTAATATCTTTAATGTCTTGAATGTGTTTAACATTTTCTTGATCATTATCGACACTATAGAGATTTGTGGTTGATCCTCTCAACATTCTTTTCTTGATCACCCTAAATTCATCCAGGTCTTGGGCGTAATCCATTGCAATCAACTCTAAGCGTGTGTGTTTTGTGTATTCATGATCACCCGGATAGGGAGGAGAAGTAATCATAATGTCAACGCTATGTGGTTCAAAGTAATTTGAAATTTGGCGAGAGTCGCCTTTAACTACTTTAGACGGAGTCTCTTTTTGACTATCGGTTGCCCTTTCAAGGTCTGAGATCATTTGATCAACTTTATTCCTAAAAAGAGAATAAACATCAATATCATCTTTAGGTTTTATAAGGCCAAAACCTGGTCCATATCTGACATTAGAGGCCGGAACAAGTATTGATGCAATCGCAAGGTTGTAAAATTGCAGTGTTTCGCTGTCTAGGACATTTTCATTAATCAATTCCTTTATTAGATTCCATTTTACAAAAGGCTTGTCTGAAATATATCTAACATCGAGCATTTTCATACGATGGAGAGTAGTGTAGTTTTGCACGTTTTCTATATATTTTCCCTTTGACTCAAATAGGGACATTTGAATGCTTTGCGAATCGCTATGCCCATTACCATTAGAGAAATCAAAAAGAGAATATCGATCTAAAATCTTTTGAAACAGAGTAGCGCGTACTTCTTTCAATATTTTAAGATCAACGACCCAGTTCAATTTTGTTTTGGCAACATCAACAAAAAAATCGTTGGCATCCACGCCACCTGATGGTATACCCTTTGATTTGCACTCTACTAATGTTGTGCCTGTGCCCATAAACGGGTCAACTACAAAAGATTTTGCATTTGCGCCATATTTATCAAGAATATAATTCGGAAATTGTGGAGAGTATCCAAGTACGAAATAATACCAATTGTGAAAGGGAAAATTACCAGCCGAAGATGCTTTTCCATTGTGCGAATCAATAATGGGGGATGTTGCCCGCGCTTGGCTTAATTCCTCGCAAACATGGCAATGTTCCCTAGTTGGTGGATGGTACGTAAAAGGCATTTCTTATTGTCACTCCATTCAGACATTATATCATTATTGCCATGATTCAATTGGAGGATTGAAATTTACTTCAATTGTTCTTTCAATTTCTACACGATCAATAATTTCTCCTGCATGACAAGCCTTGAATATTACGATAAGAATGCCATTTCGAATCATTTTCACAGCCATTGGAACTATATGAGCACGAGAATCTGCTAGGTTCAGTGAAATTGTATTAACCCCTCCCGTAATTTGATCTAAATTTATTTCATCGCCAGTCGTTAATGCTTTGGCCTCTATGGGAAATAAAGTCTTTATTCTATCGATAATTCCCACATAAAATCCATCAATCTCATTTGGTTGCCATTTAAGCGGATGCTGAACTCGGATTACAGAATTCCTATTGTTATAAAGTGCTTGCGATAATACGTCACAATAGTCTATAACTGAAAATAACGCCCCTTCATCTCTTCGCAAATAATTTAAAATTAAATTAGGCAAGGAGCTTGAATCTATCGTAAGCTTTACCAAGCCGATCGGCCATTTCATCCATGAGCTTAATTCATTTCCCACACCAACATATACAAATTCGCCAGCGAAATTATTCCCAGTCTTTTTTCTTAGGTCGTACCCAGATTGGGTTAGAGAATCTGGCATTCGCGCTCGGATCCCACGATTTTTTCTAACCAAATCTAAAATCGTATTCGAAATCGATGCTGGTTCCAATACCCTTGTTTGATTACCTTTAGTGTCAATTTTATAGATTTCGACATTTCTATATGCCTCAGAAATATCTGCTAGCGTAAAAGATATGTTTTTTGTTATGTCGATATCTGGATTATGCTTGTGAAATATATATTCCAAAAGCGGATGTTTTTGAGAACGATAATACTCACCATTACAGATAACCCGACCTTTTCTGTCGTTCACCATATTAATTCTCCTCTTTGGAGTCGCGAATATCTTGTAGAAGTTTTTTTACAGAAGCATCATCAACACTTAGTGCCTCAATGATCTTCCATAAATTCAAAAAAGAAATATTACGCTTTCCCGTTTCAACTTCTGTGATGTATGAGCGCGTGAATCCAGCAATGGGTGCGAATTCTTCTTGTGTGTACCCCTTTTTTTCACGCCATTTACGGATGTTAAGACCAAGGGATTTAAGAAATTTCTTTTCTTTAGGCTGACGCGAGTTGAAGTTCGTAGGTGTCATGAACGTAAGTTAACAGAATGTCACTCAAATCACAACCTAGTTTGAGTGACATAAAACGTATGTTAAGATGTTCTGATATATTTCCCCATTTTCATTTTGCCAAACTTCATTATGATCTTTTAATTAGCTATCCCTTTCACAGCCCACGCTTGCGCCACGAGTGGAATGGAACCATCCGTGGCAAAAGGTAAACCTGCTCGTATCTTTTCCCCGAGAGCATCACGATGTTCTTCACTGAGTGACATCGCATAACTTGGAGCAGGTCCCTGCCCGCCGAGAAAAGGGGACCAGTAATGGTCAAAGTTTTTGAAAACAGTGGGAACCTCAATGCCTCGAACTTCCACATCGTGAAGTCCTGCCGCTTCGAAAAGCTGTTTGAACGGTTTGGGATGACAGATCGGAAAGCGGGGCTTTCGTCAAGCTCGGCCACTTTTGGGTCGAGGGCGATTGCCGCATCCCAAAATCGACGCATGAGCTGCATCCCCTCTGCATAGTCCCAAACATAAGCGGCTACCACGCCAGTTGCTCGCGCTGCGCCTCTTCTTCCAGCACTATTTGGAAACTTTGCTTATTGCTGAATTTCTCATTTGGATGATTGAGAGCTTTTTATTGTATGGCTTTCGACCTAACCAGTTGAGCAGGTGGGAGTCTCTTTTCTTAAGTCTTATGATGAACCTGTCAAGTTTTTGTATTGGCTGGTTTTTACCGATATAAACCCATTGTTGCGCCAGTTTTGAGCATTTTGCAGGTTGTGTTGTAATGCAAGGTTATAATTCGCCCAATGTTTGAATTCCAAATCACTTCCAAAACGGACCGCGCCCGCGCGGGAATCTTTTCCAC
The DNA here is from genome assembly GCA_038250295.1 of Anaerolineales bacterium. GTDB lineage: Bacteria > Chloroflexota > Anaerolineae > Anaerolineales > Villigracilaceae > Villigracilis. The sequence continues at coordinate 17,882 of JBBSCM010000010.1, forward strand.
ACCTCATGGTGACCTCGTCACGCCAGTTTTCGCGCCTGTGGGCACGCAGGCCACGGTCAAGACGCTTACGCCTGATCAACTCAAATGTATCAACGCTTCGTTGGTCTTGAGCAATACCTATCATTTATACCTGCGCCCCGGTGATGAACTTGTGCGCGATATGGGCGGCCTGCATAAGTTCATGCAGTGGCATAATCCCATGCTCACCGACTCAGGCGGCTTCCAGGTCTTCTCGCTTTCAAACACGCGCAAGATCGATGATGATGGCGTAACCTTCAAGAGTCACATTGACGGGTCCACGCATCGCTTCACGCCCGAGAAGTCCATTGCCATTCAGGAGAATCTCGGCGCAGATATCATCATGGCGTTTGATGAATGCTCCGACCCAAATGACGCAGCCTATAGCAAGATCGCCATGGATCGGACTCATCGTTGGGCGGAGCGTTCGGTTAAAGCGAAGACTCGCGCCGACCAGGCGTTATTCGGCATCGTGCAAGGCGGCGTCAACCCTGACCTGCGAGCTGAGTCGGCGCAATTTATATCCTCTCTCGATACGCCCGGTGTCGCCATCGGCGGCTTGTCGGTTGGCGAGACCAAGGAGGAAATGCACAATACTTTGGATGTAGTCCTTCCGTTACTCCCAGAAAATAAACCGCGTTATCTAATGGGCGTGGGCACGCCCGAAGATTTGATCAACGGGATCGCGCGCGGCGTGGATATTTTTGACTGCGTGCTGCCAACTCGTTTGGCGCGTCATCATTCGGCCTTCGCCCCCGAGGGACGTCTCAACATGATGAACGCAAGTTTTGCGAGAGATACACGTCCCATTGATGAGACCTGTGACTGCTACACCTGCCAAACTTTTACGCGTGCCTATATCCGCCATCTGATCGTGGCAAAGGAATTGCTGGCCGGCACGCTTTTGTCAATTCATAATCTGCGCGCATTGATTCGGTTGGCGGCTGAAATTCGTAGTACCATCATGGACGGAACCTTTGAATCCCGTGTGGACGGCTGGCTTGCCCAATGGGGCGGTAATGCGGCCAGAAAAAATTTAGAAGTGGAATAAGAAACTGTGAAGGCAACTAGATGAACAAACCAATCGTGATCCCCTCTCCAAACAAAAAACGCAAGGCAATTTTGACCTATCTTGGCAAGATCCAATCCGGCCGCGAACATTTCTCATTGGCTATTGATGGAATTCCGCTTTCACTACAGAACCGTGTATTCGGGCATGTTTGTTTATGGTCTTCTGATTCGCGTTTTCTTGCCGTCCAGGAATGGAAGGAAAACGATGCGGTCAGCGGACCAAAATCGTATTTACTCCTGATCTTCGACCTGATGACAAGGCGCGAATGCCTGGTTGCGGAGGTTGAAGGGAATAAAAGCGAGATCATTCCCCAGGGATTTATCGGAGACAGCCTGCTGTATACCGTAACCCATGACGGTCAATTTGGGATCACAAAAGACTTTGAAAGTAATTTCCAGCACCTCGCTGGATGGCAGACTTTAAAATAACATGACCCTCTTCGACGCCTTCCTGCTGGGTATCGTCCAGGGATTGACCGAGTTCATTCCAGTTTCCTCCACAGCGCATTTGCTTATAGTAAGTAACATGCTCGGCCTCCTTTCAGATGACAAAACTTTTGCGTTCTCTGTAATTATTCAATTGGGAACTGTCTTCGCGCTGCTTCTTTTCTTCTGGCGGGATATTTGGCAGATCACAGAAGCATTTTTTCTGGGGATAAAACATAAAAAACCATTTGAGAATTTACATGCGCGCATGGGCTGGCTGGTGATCGTGGCGACCCTCCCTGCGTTAGTGGCGGGATTCTTTTTGAAGGATGTTGTCCAAAGCAGGTTTAGCGACCCTTTCACACAAGCTGGGATACGCTTGCTGGTTACAGCAGGCTTATTAACTGCTGTGGAATACTTGGACCGCCGCGGACGGACACTGGAATCCGCTACGTGGCTGGATGCCATATCTGTGGGCCTGTTTCAGGTGCTGGCGATCTTCCCCGGGGCATCCCGCTCAGGCTCGACGATTGCTGGCGGTATGGTGCGCGGCTTTGACCGTCCCTCGGCGGCGCGCTTTGCCTTTCTAATGTCCGCGCCGATTCTGCTTGCGGCGGGGGCTTATGAATCCATAAAAGTAATTGATATGCCTGGCACACATGCTTTCCTGCCTTTTCTTATCACAGGTTTTGCCACTGCGGCTATAGTTGGCTGGTTTTCGATAAAATGGCTGTTGGCGTTTATAAATAAACATTCTTTATATATATTTGCCATATACTGTGCGGTGGTCGGTGTCGTTGTATTGATTGCCAGATCATTCTCATGAAGCAAGTCTTACTCTTTCTTCTTCCCTCTGTCTTCTTATTTTCCTGCATACCACCAACACAAACGACTTCTCAAAAAGAAGTTGTCATCGTCTATGCCACCTCCGCTGCGGCGCCGTGGCTGACGGAGCTTTATGCTTGCGCAGAGAATTTGCCAGTTGTGTTGAGCGTCAATGCGGATGAACCTGATATTTACTTGCGAGTGGGAGAGCCTGAGAATATCATCTCGCCTGTCTATCAAATTGATGAAGAAGAAATCATAGTTGTTACAAATCGTGAGAGCATTGTACAGAATTTGTCTTTTGATGAGGCACAGGATTTGTTTGCGAAAGGGAACCCATCTATGCAGGTGTGGGTATATCCGTCAGATGCGGATGTGCAAATTGTGTTTGACCAGCTCGTAATGAAAGGAAGAAGCGTCACTTCATTCGCGAAGGTAGCTGTCAGCGCGCAGAATATGTCTGATATTTTAAATTCTGAATCCAGTGCGGTCGGAATCCTGCCAAAGCATCGGGTGACAGGCAATGTACGTGAAGTTTATTCAGTGGGGAATGTGCCTGTGCTTGCAATAACAAATGAAGAGCCGCAAGGGGTGGTGATCGAGTTGCTCGCTTGCTTGCAAAACAACTGAAAACCGTCCGCAAGTCTGCGCTTTGCTACGAACTGCACAATGGCGGTAAAATCAGTCCATGTCACACCTGCACTTGCGTGCTGGTGCAAGTGTTGCGAGGGCGTTCTCCCTGGCGCCGCCCGCCCGGGCAGGTGTGTTTTTTGCCCGAAGCAATCCCCACATAGTGAGGAGATTGCTTCGTCGGAAAGTTCAAATGCCCTCCTCGCAATGACGATTAAATAATTATGTCTACACACCTCATTGAACTACGAAACGTATCCAAGACCTATTCCACGCCCGCCGGGGATTTTACCGCGTTGATAGATGTTAACCTCAAAGTGAATGCCGGCGAGTTCGTTGGTATTGTCGGGAAATCAGGCGCGGGAAAATCAACTTTGCTTAACATGATCAATGGCGTCGACCAACTTACCAGCGGCGAAGTATTGATCAACACAGAAGGCAAAAATTTGTCGATCCACGAACTGAGCGAAGATCAGCGTGCCCTCTGGCGCGGACAGACCATGGGTGTGGTGTATCAATCCTTTCAACTCTTGCCCATGCTCACGCTCGTTGAAAATATCACACTTCCCATGGATCTCTCCGATAATTACAAACCGCGCGAATCAAGAGAAAGAGCAATGGAACTCCTTGAGCTTGTTGAGCTGGAAGAACATGCAAATAAACTGCCAGCCTTCATCTCCGGCGGACAGCAGCAACGCGTTGCCATTGCGCGCGCGCTTGCGAATGACCCGTCGATTCTTATTGCTGATGAGCCAACCGGCAGCCTAGACTCCATCACGGCCGATCATATTTTCGATGTCTTTGAACACCTTGTCCACGATCAAGGCAAAACGATCATCATGGTCACACATGATATGGGTCTTGCTGGCCGTTTCTCACGCAACCTGACAATTACCGATGGGGAGTTATTGGATTCGAAACCTGAATCCAAACCCGAGAAAACAAGTAGGAGGCGGAAATGACCAGGACACCGCCTCGTGCCAGGCGGAAAACTGGTCCTGTTCAAGTAGCAGACTTTGCGCCTGATTCCATGATCGAACTACGCGGCGTCGTCAAGAGATTCAGCAACGCGGCGGGTGAATTCACCGTTCTCAAAGGTGTGGACTTAACCATCAATCGCGGCGAATTCGTTTCCATCGTCGGAAAATCTGGCAGCGGTAAATCCACGTTGTTGAATATGATCACAGGGATTGACCATCCCACTGAGGGTCAGGCCGTCGTCAATGGCACGGATATTTACACGGGCGTGACGGAAAGTCAACGCTCGAAGTGGCGCGGCAAAAATTTGGGGATCGTCTTCCAGTTTTTTCAATTGCTGCCGATGCTCACGCTTCTTGAGAACGTAATGCTCCCCATGGATTATGTGGATTTGTACGATTTCGATGAGCGCCCAAAGCGCGCGATGGATTTGTTAAAACTGGTGGGCCTGGAAAAATTTGCAAACAAACTGCCTATGTTGGTCTCAACAGGGCAACAGCAGCTTGCCGCCATCGCGCGCGCCATGGCCTGTGACCCGCCTTTGCTCGTTGCTGATGAACCGACAGGCAATCTCGACACACGTTCTGCAGATACCATTATTCAATTATTTGAACAGTTTGTTTCGCAAGGCAAAACGATCGTGATGGTCACGCATGACCCATCGTTGACATCGCGCACGCATCGCAACATCATCCTCTCGGATGGTGAGTTGATCGATGAAACCATTTCAAAGTCCCTGCCGCAGTTGAGACATCGGCACATGCTTGAATTCACGAAACTTGTGGAAGAACGCAGCTATCTGCCGAATGAAACCATCCTCTCGCGCGATCAACATGTGGATTATTTTTTTATGATCCGCAAAGGCGAAGTGGAAGTGGTTTTGCAGGAGAAGAAGAAAAAAGAATATGTTCTCTCGCGCTTGGGCGCGGGGGAATTCTTTGGCGAAATGGAATTACTGCGCGGCGGCAAAGCCATCGGCAATGTGCGCGCTGGCAATAAACCCGTCGAAGCAATCGTTATCCCTCGCGCAGATTTTGTCCGCGTGATGAATGAATCTCCCATTACTGCTGAAGCCATAGCCAGGACTGTCCAGAAACGTTTGGAAGCGCATAAGATCGCAGACCATCGTGCGAGCTAATTAATGTCAACTCAAGACCCACGCAAACTTCCGCAGATACTTTACATAGAAGACAGCGACGAATCCCGTGCGCTGGTACGGCGTCTGCTTTCGAAGAAATATGTGGTACTTGAAGCAGCCGACCCATTGGATGGCTTGCAGCTCGCGGAAGAGACTCATCCCAGCCTGATCCTGCTGGACCATAACCTGCCGAACATGTCTGGCAGTGAAGCCGCCACCCGCTTAAGGAAGATGCTGCCTGATACACCCATCGTGATCGTCTCCGCGGATATATCCTCGGGAGCGCGGGAACGCGCGCTTGCTGCCGGTGCGGTGGGATTTATTTCCAAACCCATTGACGATGATTTTGAAGAACAAGTCGATGCGTACCTTAACGGCAAAGTGGAGATACTTGAAGACCCCGAAGCTCATATGCAAGCCTATCAACAGGAGCTGGTGGAGCGGCTTGAGGGGAATATCCGCCAGTTGAGCAGTACCGTTGAGAAGAACAAGCATTTGCTTCAACAAAACCAACGCATGTTCTCCATGCTGGAGCGCAGGCACAAATTACTGGAAACCGCCGCGCGTGTTGGGCAAATGGTTACATCCATTTTGGATCTGGATGATTTGCTTAAGCATACGGTCAATATTATTTGCAGTGAGTTTAATTTGTATTATTCAGGGATTTTCCTTGTCTCTGCTGATGGGCAGTGGGCCGTCTTACGTGCGGGGTATGCGCTGGCTGGACGGAAAATGCTGGCGGAAAATTACCGCCTGCCAGTGGACGATAAATCCATGATCGGTAATGCCATTCTCAGCATGGAGGCGCAGATCACTTTGGATGCGGGCGGGGATGAGTCTCGTTTCAAAAATCCGTTTTTGCCAAATACGCGTTCAGAGATCGCATTGCCGCTCGTGTTCAAGTCGCAGTCATTGGGCGCGGTCACTGTGCAAAGCGACCAGCTCAACTCATTCACGGAAGAGGATATTACCTCCCTGCAAACCATGGTTGATCAAATTGCCATTGCGATCAATAACGCTCAGTCCATGCAAAAGCTGGAGGATGCAAGCGCGGAACTATTACGCACGAAAACGTTTGAAGCAATTGCCACAGCTACTGGTGAGGCCATCCACTGGGTTGGGAACAAGGCTGCGCCGATTCCGGGCAGTGTCCGCCGGGTGCGTGAGGACCTTGTGTATCTGCTGGCGCTTGCCGCACAACTGTCAGATGAGAAAAATGAATCTTTAACGGCGGCAGTTCAAACGGTCAGGCATGAAGCGGACGCGCTGGGTATTGATCTGGAAAAAGCGCTCGCTGAGATGTCTGCCATGAAGCCGAATCGCTTGCAGGTGTTGCTCAGCGTCGAATCCCTCATGGAAGATTTGGAGATCGCCGAAAAAAGCGCGGAGACGATTTTGAGCATCAAGGAAGGTTTGATCGGTCCTGCGCGTCAGCGTAATGATGCGGCCGTGTCTTTGAGTAAAATGATCACGAGCACAGTGGCGAATATGGGCCTGCCTGATGGAGTGATCGAAATGGAATGGGCGGGTGATATGCCTGCCGCGCTTGTGGATGAACGGCAGGTGGAGCAGGTTTTTAATAATTTGATCAAGAATGCCTGGGAAGCGATGTCGCAATCCTTTGAGCCGAAAATTTATGTAAAAGGCCGTCGCGCGGATGACCCAAATTTTGTTTTGATCACCGTGAAAGATAATGGAGTGGGAATACCGAAAGAGATCCAGGAGAAAATTTGGGTTTCGTTTTTTACCACAAAAGGCGGCAGCGGCGGCACAGGGCTGGGGCTTTCTTCTGTGATGCAGATTGTAAATCAACACGGCGGAAATATTTCGCTTGAAAGTGAAGTGGGTAAAGGCGCGATGTTTTCTGTGCGCTTACCCGCTTCAAAATAACAAAAGACCTGACAGGTTTTCTGGGAATCGTTTTGACGACCTGACTGCTTATAAAACCTGTCAGGTCTGACCTAAAATGGAGGACGAATGACAACTGTTCTTTTAGTGGACGATGAAAGGTTGGTCTTGCGAAGCCTTGAGAAAACGCTCCTGCGCGCCGGCTTTGATGTGATCACTTCATTGGATTGTAAAAGCGGAAGCGAGATCTTCGCGCAAAATATTGGCTCGGTGGATATTGCCGTTCTGGATCTGAACATGCCAAGTTTTGACGGCACGCCCAAAAATGGCGCGGGCCTTGACCTGCTTGATGATCTGATTAAACAAAAAGCCGACCTGCCCGTTGTCATCCTGACCGCTTATGACGAAGTGAGCAAAGCAAAGGATGCAGTCTCGCGCGGCGCGCGCGCCTTCTTTGTGAAGGGACGTGAACAGGGATTGGTTGAATTGATACAGAAAATATTAAATAGATGATGAACCCTGTTGGTCGAGTAAGGCGAGTGATTTTCGAGCCTGTATCGAGACCATCCATTAATGAAAGGTATGTAGTCTCGACACCTGCACTGCACCACACCTGCCCTGGCGGGCGGTGCCAGGGAACGCAGTGCGGTGCAAGTGTACGTTCCTCGCCAAAGAGCGGCTCGAAACTACTCGACACCATTGGAAATAAAAAAGGAAATTATCATGACAAACGATACTCAGCGACAGACAACATTATTGAAGGCTGCGGCGCGGGCTGCCAAAAACATCACAACCATTCTTGATCCGTACGAATTGCTGCAACGTACGGTGGATATCATCTGTGATGAATTTGGTTTTTATTATGCGGGCGTTTTCTTCCTGGATGATGCGAAGCAGTACGCCGTTTTGAAAGCGGGACGCGGTGCAGCAGGCAAAACGATGATCAACGCGGGACATAAACTTGCCGTCGGCGGCAACTCAATGATCGGCGCGTGCATTGCAAACCGCCAGGGGCGCATCGCGCTGGACGTGGGAACGGAGGCGGTTTTCTTTGAGAATCCCGACCTCCCAAAAACCCGCTCAGAGATGGCGCTCCCGCTGATCATGGGCGAGGAAGTGATTGGCGCGCTCACGGTGCAGTCCACTGAAGAAGCCGCATTCCACGATGAAGATATTGCCGCATTGCAGACGATGGCAGACCAACTCGCGATTGCGATTCAAAATTCAAACCTGCATCGCCAGGCTGAACGCCGTTCACGCTTGTTGAAAGCTGCCAATCGTGTGGGCAAGGAAGTAACATCCATTCTTGATCTTGAAAAATTGCTTCCGCAAACCGTAAACATTATTTGCGAAGCCTATGGCCTGTATTATGCCGGCGTTTTCCTGTTGGATGAAAAAGGAGAATATGCTGTCTTACGCGCCGGGTATGGAAAGGCGGGCAAGGCCATGGTAGCTGACGGTCACAAGCTAAAAGTTGGAACGGATTCCATGATCGGCGCCTGCATTGCCATGGGCGAAGCGCGCATCGCATTGGATGTTGGTGAGGAGCGCGTGCATTTCAAGAATCCGCATTTGCCGCATACACGCTCTGAAATGGCGCTGCCTCTTATTTATGGCGGCAAAGCGCTGGGTGCAGTTACCATTCAAAGTTCGGAGGAGCGCGCCTTTAGCGAGGATGACATCACCACGCTTCTCACCATGGCTGAGCATCTTGCAGTTGGGATTAACAATGCCCATCTGATCGAGGAACTTAAAGAGGCGCATAATGAAATCCTGCGCAACAAAGTTTTTGAGGCGCTTACCACGGCATCCACTGAGGCCATTCATTGGATCGGTAACAAGACCCTTCCCATTTCTCTTACTGTGGCTCGTTTGCGTGAAGAGATCGCTGAAGGAAAAGTTGACCTTGAATCTTTGCAGGAAGACCTGGATATGATCTCTGAAAGCACTGCGCAGATCATTCAAGTGAAAGAACAATTGATTGGCGCAGTGCGTGAGCTGAAACCGCGCCCCGTCCTCTTTGCAGATGCGCTGCATTCCGCCATGCGCCAGCGTAATATTCCTGAAAAAACGCTCAAGGTAAAGATCGATCCTGCAGCTGCCTATGTCGTTGCGGATAGTACGCAACTGGTTCGCGCGTTGGGTAACATCCTGCAAAATGCCGTGGAGGCAGGCGCAAAATCTGTGACGGTGAGCGCGCATCCAACTGAAGAACGCGGCGTTCTTGAAATTGATATTGAAGACGACGGCGCGGGTATGAGCGATGATGTCATGCGAAAAGCATGGTCGCCATTCTTTACCACGAGCGGTGTTGGGCATTATGGCCTGGGCCTGCCCGCGGCGATGCACGTTGTTTCCCAATTGCAGGGGCGCATTGCGCTGGTCAGCGAAGCCGGTAAGGGCACAACAGTGGCCATGTTCATGCCCAAGGGAAATGTAAACGATAAAGCCGTGGATGCGGGCAGCATAAAAAATATTTTACTGATCGACGACAACGATGATTGGGCGCAGCTCTTTCAGGAATTACTCAAGGGGACCAAGGTTAAGTTAACACAATCCACTGACTTAAAGAAATTCCCCGATGTTGATCTCATTCTCGTGGATGAAAGCATCGCATCTGTCCCATTGACCGACGTGCTGTCTGCGCTTTCAACGGCAGGACTCGAATCGAAGACCGTGATTATCACCTCCGCGATCAACCCTGAACGTGTTACGCAATTCCTGCGTCATGGCATAAAAGATGTGATCGTGAAGCCTTACTCAGGAAGTGAAGTGAGTGAGTTATTGAAGTAGGAGATTAAGACCTGACAGGTTTTAGTGAAGCTTTTGCGACACATAGGTATATAAGAAACCTGTCAGGTCTCATAAAATATTATGCGACCAAGATGGCGTAAGGTATTTCATGATTTGATCGATAATAAAGCGCGCACACTGCTGGTGGTGTTTTCCATCGCAGTCGGCGTATTTTCCATTGGGGTGATCGCGGGGGCATACCAGATCATCTCTAATGATATGAGTGCTTCGTACGCGGCAAATAACCCCGCCAATATCGAACTCCGTACCGAAAATTTTGACGAAGATGTGCTGTCATCCATTAAGAACTCGCATGGGGTGTTGAATGTCGAGGGGAGGCGTGTGATCAACTATCGCGTGCGGACAGAAGGCGGCAGCCAATGGGTCACGCTGGACCTCGTGGTGCTCGATAGCTTTAGCGAGAATCAGGTCAATTTACTGGTGGCAGTTTCGGGCGCGGATGAAGCGGGAAAGAATGAAATCCTTTTAGAAAAGGAAGCCCTCAAAAAATTAAATGTCGCGGCAGGCGATAATCTTATTTTTGAGTTGTCAGACGGAACAACAAAGGCGCTAAAAATTGTCGGCATCGTACAGGATGCCAGTACGGGCGCGGGAGATTTCCTGTCCCCTCCTTATGCTTATACAGTGATGAAAACCCTTCAGACCCTGGGACAGCCTGAATTATATAACCGCGCCTATGTGACTATTGCTGAAAACCAGGACGACCTGCCTTATATTCGTGAGGTGGGCGCAGATCTAAAAGATAAGCTTGAAAAAAATGGCACGAGTGTTTCGCGGACTCGTTTTTCAGAAACCCATAAACATCCACTGGCAGATACGGTGAATGCGGTGCTTGGTATTTTGATGGCGCTTGGGATCCTGATCGTATTGCTTTCAAGCTCATTGATCGCAAATACATTGAGTGCTTTGTTGAGTCAGCATTTGCGGCATATCGGTGTGATCAAACTGGTGGGCGGCAGGAATAAACAAGTCTTTGCCATGTATCTTGCGTTGATCATGGCTTTTGGCGTGCTGGCTTTATTAATCGCTGTTCCGCTTGGCGGGCAGGGTGCGTATGGACTGGCATTGTTCATCGCGGGCGAGATGCGCTTCACTTTGCTTGGCTATCGGATTGTGCCGATGGCTTTGATCGTTCAAGTTGCAGTAGGTTTGCTTGTTCCGCTTGTCGCAGGACTTGCGCCAGTGATCAACGGTTCACGCATTACGGTTTTACGTGCCCTCAGCGGCGACCTGGCTGGGGATGAAAACAAACCGCAAGCAGGCCAGTCTGACCGTCTGCCATGGTTTGATTATATGTTGGTGAATGTTACCCGTATCCTTGGCACGCGTGGCATTCACATTCCGCGTCCCTTCATTATCTCTTTGCGGAACACATTTCGCCGCCGCGGCCGTTTGATGTTGACACTCTTCACATTAACCATGGGCGGCGCGATCTTTATTGCGGTCTTCAATGTTCGCGTCACATTGCATGACTATATTGGCGCGATAGGAAGTTATTTCCGCGCGGATGTAACTTTGGATTTTGACCAGGCCTATCGGATCAATGAGGTAAAACAATTCGCGTCCCAGTTGGAGGGGGTGGAGCGGGTGGAAGGCTGGCAATTTATTGGCACGGAGCTGTTGTATCCTGATGGAAGCGTTGCTGAAAATTTAAACATGCTTGCGCCTCCCGCAGCCAGCCAGCTTGTGAATCCGATCATTGTTGCGGGACGCTGGATCCGTGCCGATGATGTGCGTAAATTGGCCGTGAGCGAAGCTGTGCTTAAGGTTTATCCCAACCTGCAGCCCGGTGACCCAATGTATTTGAAAGTGAATGGCCGTGAGGAAACGTGGGAAGTGGTCGGCATTTTCAAGTTTGTTGGCCGCGAAGGAATTCTTGCGTATACTCCGTTTGAGTATTCATCGCAGGTATTAAATCTTGCCAACCGCTCATTTTCCTTCCGCGTTGTGACGGCACAGCATGACCGCGCTTTTCAGAATGCGATGGCTGAAAAACTGGATGGCTATTTTCGCAAACATGGATTTAAAGTGCGGCAAGCCGAATCGGGCCTGGCCTCGCTTGATTCTGCTTCCGAGAGTCTGGATACGCTGGTGGTTTTCCTGCTCATCATGGCCGTGTTGACGGCTGTTGTTGGCGCAATGGGCTTGACTGGCACCATGGGGATGAACGTCCTGGAGCGCACGCGCGAGATCGGGATTACCCGCGCCATCGGTGCAGATGACCGCGCTGTAATGCGGACAGTGATTGCTGAAGGCTTTGTGATCGGTACGATGTCTTTTGTGCTGGCGATCATCCTATCCATTCCGTTTACATATTTGCTTTCCACCATAGTAAGTCTCGCAGTATTCGAGACACCCATTAAGGTAGTGTTCACATATTTGGGATATGCTATCTGGTTTGGATTGGTGCTTGTGCTTTCCGTGGTCGCATCCATTTTGCCTGCACGGAATGCCGCGCGCTTGACCATTCGCGAAGTATTGGCTTACGAATAACTTTTAACCCGTCATTGCGAGGAGGGCATTTGTTCTTTCAGACAAAGCAATCTTCTCTCACGTGTTGGAGATTGCTCACCTGCACTGCAACACACCTGTCCTCCCGCTCGCTTCACTTCGGGGACTATAGTGGCGGGCGGTGTCAGGGAACGCAGTGCGGCGCAAGTGTCGGGCGAAGAACAAGAACGCCCTCGCAATGACGGAACCATAATGAAGAGGTATAAAATGAAAAAAAACATATTACACATCATCGCAATATTCATCATCCTTTCCCTCGCGCTTGCCGCGTGCGGAAATCAACCTGCGGCTGTAACATCCGCGCCTGAGAATATAGTCTCTTCCAATAATGTTATCGCTGAAGGACGCCTTGAACCTGTCCGGGCTGCGAACCTGTTCTTTCAGGTGCGTGGAGTCGTGGAGTCAGTGCTGGTGAGCACGGGAGACTCCGTCAAACAGGGAGATGTTCTCGTGCGCCTCGCAAATGTGGGCGGGGCTGAAGCGCAGGTTGTCATCGCACAAAACGCATATGACACTCTCATCCGCAATGAAAGCAGTGACCGCGCGAAATATTGGCAGGCCTATTTGAATGCACAGATCGCTCGTGAGGATGCCGAGAAAGAGTGGGACGACTTAAACGTAGATAGCATCGAAGACGACATTGAAGATGACAAAGCCACGGTTGAAGACCGCCAGCAGGACCTGAAAGATGCGCAGGAGGAATTTGATAAATATAAGGATCTTGACAAGGATAATTCCAAGCGCAAAACTGCCGAAGACGATCTCGAACAGGCCCAGGAAGATTTGAATCAAGCTTTGCGCGACCTGGATGCCACCATCCGCGAACGGGATGATGTCCGCTCTGCGTATGATGGAGCTCTTGCTGTTGAAGCCGAAGCCAAATATCAATATGAGATCAGCCTGGATGGTCCTAACGCAGATCAACTCACACTTGCCAAAGCCAATTTGGATGCCGCAAAGGACGCGTTATCAAATTATGTTATCACTGCGCCGTTTGATGGGGTTGTGGCTGAGGTCAACGTAAGCGCGGGCGATCAGGTCAGTACGGATACGCGTGTAGTCAGCATTGCTGATTTCAGTGCGTGGATTGTCGAGACCACTGACATCACCGAGCTCGAGGTCGTGAATTTGAGTGAAGGTCAAAAGGTTAGTCTTGTCCCCGATGCCTTGCCCGACCTGACTCTTAACGGAACAATTACCGAGATCAGCCAGGCATATACCCAACAGGGCGGCGATATTCTTTATACGGTGAAGATCCGTGTTGAAAATCCAGCTCCGGGTTTACGTTGGGGCATGACCGTGGAAGCAACCTTCCAGGGTTCCGTTGAATAAAAGATTAAATGAAATTAAGAATCTTATTTTAGAACATTTGAGTGATTGAAATCGGGCACAAAACGTGCAATAATGGAATTGCTCCGAGAAAGAGCAAAACCGGGGAAACCCGGCGGCGCAAAGTCATGGGCCTAAAGCTGAACTGAGCCAGGGCCGCCAGACTGCCGATAAAAGCAAAACCGCCAAAAGACGGCGACGCAAAGTCCGGCATCTAAAACCAGCGCAATTTGCGTGGTCAGGATTGACCGACTTCCGAAAGGCAAAATCAGGGAAACCTGATGGCGCAAAGCCATGGGTCTACAATCACAAAATTATTTTCGTGATCAAGATCGCCAGGCTGCCGAAGAGCAAATCTTTTTTCAGGGATGACCGAACGCTGGGTCATCCCTGTTTGATTTAATGCGAGGGTGCGTCGCACTTTACTTAATACGAAAGTGCGAATCGAGTAGATTGTCCTGCTGAATCAAATTACCCCGCCCGTTTGGTGCGACGCACTCGTTTCCCTCTTAACTGAAAGCTGGGAGGCGGTTTATTGTTATATAATGCCCGCAGGGTATAATCCCAACTATGACCAAATCCCTCCGCCCCCTCGACCCTGAATCCAAGCCTGATGACCGCGTGGACAATGCGCTTCGTCCTGAAAGACTAAATGACTTGATCGGGCAGGATCAGGTCAAGGAGAATTTATCCATTCTGATCGATGCCGCACGCAAACGCGGCGAGGCCTTGGATCATGTCCTTTTTTATGGGCCTCCTGGTTTGGGAAAGACCACTCTCGCGCATGTGCTTGCCAATGAAATGGGAGTCAACGTCAAGGTAACGGCTGGGCCTGTCATCGAGCGCGCAGGTGACCTGGCTGCCATCCTTACAAACCTCCGCGCTGGCGATGTACTCTTCATTGACGAAGTTCATCGTTTGGGTCGGGCAGTGGAGGAGGTGCTTTATCCGGCCATGGAAGATTTTGCGCTGGACATTGTTATCGGCAAGGGTCCCTCTGCGCGTTCCATTCGATTGAAATTACCGCGCTTTACCATTGTCGGTGCGACAACGCGTTTGGCATTGGTCACCGCTCCTTTACGAGCAAGATTTGGCGCAGTCTATCGCTTGGATTATTATGATATTGAAGCGATGAAAAAAATTGTCACACGCGCTGCAGCCATGTTGAAAGTGGAAGCTGAAAAAGAAGGGATTGTGGAAATGGCGCGCCGCGCCCGTGGGACTCCGCGTGTAGCTTTGCGTCTATTGCGCCGCGTCCGCGATTTTGCACAAGTCAGAGCGAATGGTGTCATCACAAAGAATGTTGCCAAAGAAGCATTGGACTTATTGCAGGTTGACCCTCTTGGCCTCGATGACGTGGATCGCCGCGTGTTGAAAACCATCATTGAAAAATATAATGGCGGACCCGTTGGCTTAAACACCATCGCCGCATCCATCAGCGAAGAACAAGATACGATCATGGATGTGGTCGAGCCGTACCTTTTGCAATTAGGTTTTTTGGATCGAACCCCGCAAGGCCGCGTCGCCACCAAATCCGCATATGACCATTTGGGATTTACCTACACGGAGCAGGGTCAGCAGAGACTATTGTAACGGTGGTCGAGTAGGCGGCGGGTTTCGATACGGACTTCGTCCTACTCAA
>JBBSCM010000011.1:0-32428 GCA_038250295.1 Anaerolineales bacterium
ATAGGAAATAGCACATGTCTCTCCAGCAATCCATACTCCAGGTGATCGAAGAAGAGTTACAGCGGCAGGTCGCACGCCTGGATCAGCCTCAAACTAAACTATTTCATGAAATGCTCACCTATCACATGGGTTGGACAGGGGCAGGCGCCGGAATTGATGCAGCCGGCAAACGTATCCGCCCATTACTTGCTTTGCTTGTTACAGCGTCTTTATCATCTAAAGAAGGTAGAGATGATGGGGTTGAAACTAGTCTTTATTGGCTACACGCAAAATCAGCGGCTGCTGCAATTGAACTTATTCATAACTTCTCATTGGTTCATGATGACATTCAAGATAATTCCGATAAGCGCCGCGGACGAAATACGGTTTGGGTTAACTGGGGTGCGCCCATGGCAATCAATGTTGGCGATGCCTTGTTCGTCATCGCCAATCAGGCAATTCTTGATCTGGCAGACCACTACCCATCAGATGTTGTTGTGAAGGCATCCAGAATCTTAAATAACAGCTGTCTGGATTTAACGCGCGGTCAATTCCTGGATATGTCTTATGAAGAACGCAATGATCTTGGAATTAAAGATTACTGGCCGATGATCGCAGGGAAAACCTCCGCCCTGCTGTCTGCCAGTACCCACATCGGCGCATTGCTTGGGAATGCAGGGGAATCTGAACAGGAAGCCTATCGTCTGTTTGGCCATCACTTAGGGCTTGCTTTCCAGGTACAGGATGATATCCTTGGCATTTGGGGCGATGAAGCCATTACAGGGAAATCAGCTGCCAGCGATCTCGTGGAGGGAAAAAATTCCCTGCCGGTGCTTTATGCGCTTGGGAAAAACGGCAACTTTTCCCAAAGATGGAATCAAGGCCCGATCCCCGCGAGTGAAGTAGTGTCCCTTGCGGCATTACTTGAAGAGGAGGGCGGTAAAAAATATGCCGAAGAAATATCCGAAGCGGAGACTAAAAAAGCTTTGGAATATTTAGACAAGGCCAATCCACGCGGCGAGGCCGGCGAATCGATATTCAAACTGGCAAACATGCTGCTTAAACGGAAGCAGTAACCGGGTCAGAAATGATGCGGATACTTTCTTAATCCTTGAGTCCCTTTTCTGCTATAATCTTACAGTTCAAGCGGGTGTAGTTCAGTGGTAGAACGCTTGCTTCCCAAGCAAGATATCGTGGGTTCGAGTCCCATCACCCGCTCCAAATAATCGAGGCCAGCATGGCCTCGATTATTTGTTATACTATTTGTAAGGTTGCTGTTATGTCGGTAATTTTGGCTAGCGAGTAGAATTCAGTTCGGAGATGGCCAATATGATGCAGGAAGCCGAAAAAGGCACGATATTATATGTAGAGGATAATCCAGACAACAGAAACTTGATCCGCAGAGTGCTGAACGCGGATGGGTATTCTGTTGTTGAGGCTATTAACGCAGCGCAGGCAATCGAAAAACTCGAAGACAACAGAATTGACCTGATCCTCATGGACATTAACATGCCGGATATGGATGGCTACACACTGACATCAAAAATCAAATCTATTCAAAAATTTTCAAAAATTCCTATTGTTGCGGTTACTGCAAATGTAATGCGCGGCGATCGCGAAAAATCACTGGAAGCTGGATGCGATGGTTATATTCAAAAGCCAATCGACATTGACACGCTTTCCCAGCAGATTGAGCGATTTATCATAAGGAGCACCAATGTCTGACCAAACACCCACTGTTTCTGATACTCAGCCCATTAAAAAGCCCAATATCCCAAAGGATGCGGCGGTACTCGTTGTGGAGGATAATGTTTCCAATTTTGTTCTGATCGCACGCATGCTTGGCTACCTGGGAATCCATTGTGAGTGGAAGACATCGGGCTATGAAGTTGTAGAATATGCGGATACACTTCCGCGACTCGATCTTATTCTTATGGATATTCGCCTCCCATATGAAGACGGTTATGGAGCCTTGAAGAAGATCCGCGCTTCTGAGAGATTCAAAGCGGTCCCCATCATTGCCGTTACTGCAGAGGCAAGCACGGAACAAATGAAGAAGGCAAAAGACTCCGGGTTCGATGGATTTTTAGGCAAACCTCTTGACCCGGACCGTTTTCCCGATCAGATTCGTCGGATATTGAGCGGAGAGCCAGTCTGGGAGTTTAGTTAATCTTCTACATGTCAATGACTCAAACGACGCCCGCACCTAACACCACACAGAAGAGATTTAAGGGCAGTCTGACAGGTACGCTTGTAAGAACGCTCCTAATCTTTACCTTCATTCCCCTTGCCTTAATGGCGGGGGCTGCTTATTTTAGGGCACGCACTTTATTGCGGGAGCAGGCTGTGGTCCAGTCTCAAAACCTGCTTACCAATCAGCTTAAAATCATTGACCGTGAAATAAACAATAAAGAGGCATTGCTTGAACGGCACCTCGCGAACAATGAGTTCGCGATCCTGGTTGAGCTTGCCTTGCATGCGAATCCTCAAAGCGATCAATTTCCAGGAATTCGTAATGATTTCATTAAAGAATTTCAAAGTCTGAATGCGCGGGAAGGCACGTCTGTCTTCGATCAATTTTTCCTGGTAGATAATGACGGAATCATCAAGGTCTCAAGCAACGCTGAATGGCAGGCTGCTGTAATAGATCCATCTTTCTTTGATGAGACATTGAAAGAATTTCACTCACTTGCATCTTATGGGTTTTCGCCTATTTATCAGGACCAATTTGTTCTCATTACCGCGTTGCATTATCAAACCACACGCGGTTCCACGCTCGGATCGATTGTGGGAATCACCGAAAAGGAAAATCTCAAAGAACTCATTCAACCGCTTAATGGGTTATCTCCCCTGGCAAGCACATATTTTCTTCTTTCAGATAATCAATTTGTGTATAGCGACCCTAACACGGGCGAGTTCGCACTCGTTAGCGCATCTTCATCCTCACAAAATGAGCTTGTATCGAGACTTTCCGTCCTCATGCAAACACAAAAACCACAACCAGAGGCGCTGGATATTACATCGCCAAACGGAGAAGCTGTTTTAGCGCAGCTGCAATGGTTTCCCAAAATGCAGTCAGGCGTGGTACTCGAGCTAAACTCCACTGATATATACGGACAAATATCAAGCCTGGCGCCCTTCACCGTTTTGCTTGTTCTGGGAACCTTGATGGCCACCGGGCTGGTATTAATATTCGGCATTAACCGTGTTATCAAACCGTTACGATCCCTGTCTGAGATTACCCGGGAATTCGCCGATGGGAATTGGAATCGACGCGCAGACGTATTGAGTGATGATGAAGTTGGTTTGCTTGCAAGCTCATTTAACGATATGGCGGAAGAGCTAAGCAGCACCTATCGCTCCCTTGAACAAAAAGTTGATGAAAGAACGCGGCAAATCTACGCAGCTGCAGAAGTGGCCCAAAATATCACAACACTCTCCAATGTTGATGAAATGCTGGATAAAACTGTTGGGTTGATCGTGCAACAGTTCGGATTTTATCAGGCCAGTGTTTTCATGTTGGAACGAAGCGGCAAATACATTGAATTCAAAACGGGAGCTGGCTCAGCCACAAAAGACCTCACCGATAAGAAATATAGATTGGAAGTGGGATCCCTATCCATTATTGGCTGGGTGAGCAAAAACAATCAGACGAGGCTGGCACCCGATATTTTGGATGATCAGTTACACATAAAGAATGACCTGCTTCCGGATGCCCTCTCAGAAGCTTGTCTGCCAATTTCCATCGGGAAACTGGTCTTAGGCGTTTTGGATGTGCAAAGCACGCAGCCAAATGCATTCAACGCGGAAACTATTGTAATGCTGCAAACTCTGGCGAGCCAGATCGCCGCAGCGATCCAAAGCATGGGACTCGCTGAATCAAGCCAGGTCAATTTTGAAGAGCTGGAGCGGCTCTATCGCTCGAGTCGATTGATCGCAGAAGCAAACAGTGAAGTCGAGATGTTGAAAATTAGCGGGCAGGTATTGGAAAAAGCGCCTTATGCTGTGATTGTGTTTCAATTGGAGGGGAATCGGCTCAAGGTGATCTCCTCATCAGATTCAACGAAGGGGCTATCGGCAATTATTGGGTTACCTCAACATGCGGAAGCAAATATCGAAGAGCTCAATGATTATCTGGTTCGCGGGACGGTCATTACCACATCGACAACCAAGAACGATATACCCGGCACATTCAAAAAGATAATTCAGGATTTGGAATTGGACAGCGCCGCGTTTCTATCAATAAGAAACCGCAAATCATTGGCTGCCATCATCATGCTGGGCTCTCAGAAGCGAAGTCTTTCCACGGCATTAGTACAGCCTTACACAAATCTTGCCGACTTAATGTCTATTACCTTGGAAAAGATATACGCGATCAGGCAAACTGAAAGACATCTCCGCGAGGTGGAGTCGCTCGCATCCATCAATGAATTGATCTCGACAACCTCAAATCTGCAAAGTTTTTTCAAGGGACTGCTTGGCAAAATCCATCAAATCATCGGCAAGTACAGCATGGTTGTTGCGCTTTATGATGAAAAAAGCAATACAATCAGTGTCCCATTTAACTATGAAAACGAGCAAATTACCTAGATAGAATCATTCCCTTTGGGCGATGGATTAATTTCCATCCTGCTGCGCACACGTCAACCCTTGATGCTGGCTGAGAACATAGAAAGCAACGCCGTAAAACTGGGCACGAAGGTGAATGGAAAATCTGCGCGCTCATGGATGGGCGCTCCCATGCTGGTACAAAATAACCCCATCGGCGCATTAATTATTCAGGACCTGGAAAATGAACATGCATTTGACGATGAGGATCTCCATTTTTTCACCACGCTTGCGGGACAGGTGGCAGGCGTAATCTACAATGTCAATCTTTTAAATGAAAGCCAGCATAGAGCCTTGCAGCTTGAAACGACCGCGGAAATCGCGCGTGATATCAGCAGTTCCCTCAATCTAGACGAGCTGTTGATAAAAGCAGTCAACTTTATTCGCGAACGGTTCGATTTTTATCATGCCGCCATTTTTCTGCATGACCTGCCGGGAGAATTTGCAATTATCCGCGAGGCCACTGGGGAGGCAGGCGCACAAATGAAACGCGCGGGGTATAAAATCGGCATTGGATCAAAATCAATTGTCGGGTTTGTAAGCAGCCGTGGTGAGCAACTTGTAGTAAATGACACAGCCAAAGATTCCACTTTTTACGCCAATCCGTTGCTTCCGGATACACGCGCCGAGGCGGCAATCCCATTGAAGGTTGGTGAACGCATCCTTGGAACCCTGGATGTACAGAGCATAAAACCTTACGCCTTTTCCGCAGATAACCTGCGCAGCCTGCAAATCCTTGCTGATCAGTTGGCCATCGCGGTTGTAAATACAGAATTATTCGCCGAGACGCAGGAACATCTTTCCCAGCACCGACTCTTGCACCATATCACTACAACTGCGGCATCTGGAAAAACGCTCGAAGAAGCGTTGGAGAGTGCAGTAAATGGCTTGCAGGTAACTCTTGGCGGCGACCGCGTTATGATCCTTCTCGCGGATCGAGAAAAAAGAATGCTGGAAGTAAAGGCATCTACCGGATATGCTGAAGATGTCGCCTCGTTACAATTCGCAATTGGCAGCGGAGTCACTGGCTGGGTTGCGGCACACAAGCGGCCTTTAAGAGTAAGAGACGTGTCTGAAGATCCTCGTTATGTTCAAATCAGTTCGAACACACGATCCGAATTAGCCATCCCGCTTATTTATCGCAATGAATTGCTGGGTGTACTCAATGTTGAAAGTGAACAAATTGACGCCTATACCGAGAACGACGAGGAAATGCTTGGCACACTTGGAGGAAGCCTTGCTGCCATTATGGCCAATGCGCGCCTGTTGGAGCAAATACGCATTCAGGCAGAACGTGAGCGCCTGATCTATGAAGTCACCAGCAAAATACGCAGGTCAACAGATATTCAATCCATCTTGATGACAACGGCTAGCGAATTGACAAGGATCACGGGCGCACGCTACGCAAAAATTCACATAAAGCCGGTACACGACTCTAATCGGGAAGAACCTCAATGACAAACAATGATCCTTCCAATAGTCATTCGACAAATCCGGAAGAAGCGACTCGTCTGCTGTACAAAAACTGGCGGGAGGGGTTTGCGATCCCCCTACTTCTTGGTGTCCTGATATTCGGCACGCTCGCTCTCATCCCAGCGATTAGAAGTTCTGAAAGCATAATTATCGATGCCATCTTCATAACAACATATGTGATAACCGGAATTGTTACGATCGTTCGTTTTCCATACATTGTGCGTATGAGCGTATTCCTTCTCGGTGTTTACGTGCTTGGCATGAGCGAATTAATAACACACGGCATTTTAGGAGACAGCCTTTTCTTCTTTCTGGGCTTGATAATTTTTTCCACCATACTGCTTTCTCCGCGAGCCGGTATTGTAGCGCTTGTCACAGATATCGTTACATTTGTCTTGTTTGGCCTCTTGATATTAACTGGGCAAGTTCTCCTGCTCAACCCGAATGCACCCCCTGCAAAAATCGATGACTGGGTTACAGCCGGCGCAGTGATCGTTATGTTTGGAGCAGTTATCATCGTTGGTTTTCAACGATTGGAGAAGCAATTTTTTGAAGCTCAGATACAAATTGCCGCGTCACTGAACGCGCTCAAGGACGAACGCAATAATCTTGAAAATAAAGTCTCTGATCGTACCCGCCAACTGCGTAAAGTAAATGAGATTGGACGCGCAGTCACATCGATTCTTGATCCAGACGAACTATTATTACGCGCCTCACAATTAATCGAAAACGAATTTGATTGTTACTACACGGCATTCTTTTTGTTGGATATTACAGGTCAATGGGCCGAACTAAAAGAAGCCACTGGAGAGGCAGGCAGGGTTTTACGCGAGAACAAACACCGCCTTGATGTGGATGGAAAAAGCCTGGTTGCCGCGGCGATCCGCACGAAACAAGCATGCATCGCTCTGGACGCTGGGACTGAGCCTGTCCGATTTGATAACCCCCTACTGCCATACACTCGCTCACAAATTGCAATTCCCCTTTTTGTTGGCGAAAATGTATTCGGCGTTTTGGAAATGCACTCCACAAAAGAAACCGCATTTTCCCAGCAAGACGTGGATGCATATCAAAACATGGCAAATGAGGTCGCAATTGCTCTCGAAAATTCCCGTCTTTTTCGAGAAGCCCAGCAAAGCCTGGCAGAAATGCGGGCCACACAACGGCAATACCTGCAAGGCGCATGGTCATCGCTATCTGCCGAACAAAATCTCGAGTACTCGCTCGGAGATAATGATTTGGTAAACAATAAGGAAATCGAAATCCCTCTTACATTGAGAGATCAGGTGATTGGACAGATACGACTGGAAAATTCGTCCGAATGGACACATGAACAGAAAAATCTGATCGAAGCGGTCGCTGCACAGGCGACTTTGGCATTGGAAAATGCCCGCCTTGTAGAGGAAAGTCAATCCATTGCTTCGCGTGAAAGGCTTGCAAATGAGCTTATTTCAAAGATCTGGGCTTCCACCAACATGGACAATATCCTTCAAACTACAGCCCGCGAACTGGGGCGCACACTGGAAGCCGCAGAAGTGACAATTGAAGTTTCAATGGACGATCAAGATGAGAAATAGCTCTCCCGATTCGCTGTCAGCCGCTTTTGATTACACAGGTTGGCGTGAACAATTCATTTTAACGATCCTGCGCATTGCATGTGTCTTAGGCGTTGCCTTGCTGTTGCTTGTTTTAGCTGATGCAACAGCCAGTGAGCGCATTTTTTTCATTGGCTTGTATCTTATGTTGGTGATGATAACGTTACTGCCAGTGCCTTACAGGATACGAGTCCTCACCTTGCTGGGGGTAATCTTCATAAATGGAGCATATACAATCTTAACATGGGGGCCATGGAGTGACGGGAGTCTTTTTCTGTTAGTCGCAGTGGCGCTGGCATCCTTATTATTCGATCGCCGCGTAGATTATTTTGTATTAGGCGCCAATTTAATTTCCATCCTAACCATTGCCAGTCTTCAACAAACCGGGGTCTACCCATTAATGGGGACGAGAGTGCCGATCACTACACTCTCAGATTGGGCTGTTTATAGCGTTGGTTTTTCAATTGCCGGAATAATTATTGTTGTCGCAATCGGCCAGTTCAAGGCAGAATTTGCCCGCGTGATCAACGATATGCAAAACACTTTCAAAACTCTTATGACTGAGCGCACACAACTAGAAGACAGGGTGCGTGAGCGCACTGAAGAATTGGAATTACAAACAAATCAACTGCGCACTTCAACCCATGTAGCCAGAATTGTGGCTGAGATTCAAAATATTAACGAATTAATGGAAACTGTTACCAGGCTTACATCTGAGAAGTTTGAATACTATCATGTTGGGCTGTACATATTAGATGAGCACAAAAAAACGGCGTTTTTACAGGCCGCATCTTCAGCAACTGGAAAACAATTAATCGGTCAGGGTTTTCGTATCGAACCGGACAGGCGAAATGCGATCAACCTCGTTGTTGAACAAAATCGGCCTTATATCTCGTCGGATGTCGGCTTTACAAATTTTGTTCGTGACATAAATTTCCCTCTCACCCGCTCCCGGATGATTTTACCGCTCGCAGTCCGCGGAGATGTGATCGGAGTGTTGGATATGCATTCAGATCAGCCGCAAGCCTTTAACACTCAGGATGCGGAAGTCTTGCAAACACTTACCGACCTCGTGGCAATTTCCTTTGATAATGTCCGCCTCATAAATGAAACAAAAAACCTATTAAGTCAGTTGGAAATCAATACGTCGATCCAAACTCGGGAAACCTGGTCAAAATTAACCAGTCGCCGCAAATCAGCTTACCAATATACACCCGCGGGTGTGCGTCCTGTTTTTTCTATTGACAAACCGGATAATGATGACGGCCTGCGTGTGCCCCTGATCCTTTACGGGCAGAATATCGGCACAATTAAATTAAAGAGAAAGGGATATGCGGCAGATTGGACTGAGCGTGAGCGCTCTCTGGTGGCAAAGATCGCCGATCAAGTGGCGCTTGCGCTGGAAAACAGCCGGCTTGTGGATGAAGCCCAAAAAAGCGCTTTACGCGACCAAATGATCGCTAATATTTCGTCGCGTGTCCGCGAAACCCTGGATGTTGAATCGGTCATCCGCACAGCCGCCACGGAACTACGAAGAGTATTTGATTTGAAAGAAGCCGAGATCAGCATTGGGTCTCCTCAAGCAGATGCCAGGCCCGCTAGAAAAAATACGGGCGCATTAAGACTGAAGTAATTTAAAGGTTAATGATATATGGATCAATCGTCCGACAATCTAGAATTTTCATATACAACCTGGCGCGCAGGATTTCTACGGACCACCCTAATTGCAGCTAGCGTATTTGGGTTGGCTGCTGTAATCCCTGCAGTTTTAGGGACGCTGACTCAACCAATTTACAAATGGCTTTATATTGGAGTATATCTAACACTATTGGTTGTAACAATACTTCCGGTCCCATATTCAGTAAAAGCTGGCACTATTATCTTTTTAATATTCAGCCTAGGTATTGCAGGTTTAGTTGAAACCGGGATATGGGGAGATGCGCGCCTGTTTATGCTAGGTGCGATAACACTTGCTTCTCTTTTATTCTCCTGGAGAACTGGATGGATATTTACAGGGTTAGCCATGCTGTCTTATGCTATTTCAGGCTGGCTAATATTAAGCGAGAGGATATCCATTACCGCCTTAGGACCAGGAGACACCGGAACATGGGTCAGTGGAAGCACATCGGTACTCCTTCTTGCCATCCTTATTGTGAATGGCATTCGATTTACACAGACAGAATTTGGATTCGCCCAGGCTCGCGCTCAATCCGCTTTTAAAGAACTTCTCGATGAAAGATCAACCCTTGAACAGCGAGTGAGCGAACGCACCAGCGCTCTTGATAAACGCACCACCCTATTAAAGGCTGTGGCCGATGTTGGCAGATCCATTACTTCTTTCCGCACTCTCTCCGAGCTTTTACAGCAAACTACATACCTTATCCGAGAGAATTTTGGATATTACCATGTTGGCATATTTCTGCTTGATGAACGCAAGGAATACGCAGTATTAACCGCCGCCAACAGTGAAGGCGGCCAACGGATGCTAGAAAGAAAACACCAGCTCAAAGTTGGCGAAACAGGGATGGTAGGCTACGTAACTGAATACGCAAAAGCGCGCATCGCGTTGGATGTCGGCAAAGATGCCGTTTATTTTGATAATCCGGACCTGCCAGAAACACGCTCAGAAATGGCGCTGCCGCTGGTGGTAGGCGGACAGATTCTTGGCGCCCTTGACGTGCAAAGTACTGAGTCGCAGGCATTCTCTGAAGCAGACAGCTCCACTTTGCAAATTTTAGCCGAACAGCTTGCAATCGCCATCCAAAATGCGAATTTATTCAATGAAATCGAGAAAGCTTTGGAAGCATCCCGTTTGGGTTATGGTGAAATTAGCCGCGAAGCGTGGGGCAAGATTCTGCGCAATCAGCCACGTGTTGGGTTCATTGCGACGCCGCCCGCTACGATACAAACTTATTCTGAAACTCAGGAGCCTCTCCTTGCAAAAGCCTTTGAAACAGGCGATCTAATCATTGGGTCTGACAGCCTGACGATCAGTATTCCCATAAAAATTCGTGGGCAGGCCATTGGTGCGATACGTTTAAAGAAGACCGAGATTTCTGAAGCATGGACACAGGAGGAGACCAATCTTGCTGTCGCACTATCAGACCAATTGAGCGGCGCATTGGAAAGCGCGCGCCTCTACAGGGAGTCGCAACAACGTGTTGCACGCGAATCCCTGGTGTCAGATATTTCAGCCCGCATTAGCGCCCACTCACGCGTGGATAATATTGTGCGTGAGACAGTGCAAGAACTTGGCCAGGCGCTGGGAAATACATCAGTAACCTTCCAATTGCTCGATCAATTCGACGGACAGAAGCCAGCCAAAGGCGGCGGCCTGAGCGAGTCGAAGGGTCAACCAAAGGGAAGTGAATCGCCTGTCGGCAATAAAAAGGCGAGGGCATAAGCATGTCCATATCCCAAACACCTTTGAACGAAAATAAACCATCTTTCGCCAAACGCGCCAGCCGGGTTTGGCAAAGATTAACTACGCCGCATCCATCTATAAAAGCAATTGGCGAAATCCGCCGCGCGCAACTACTCTCGATACTCACTTTGCTATTGAATGTATTGTTCGTCCTCGCCCTTCTGTCCGGCCCAAGTAGTGTTGGCGTATTCCTTGCACTGGGCGCCATCACTTTAACATCGTATGTGCTGAGCAGAACCAAATACTATCGCCTGGGAACTTATATATTCTCGTATGCGTTTACAGCCATTGGATATATAAGGATCTATCAGGGCACGACCAATTCCATCGAAGCATCCATCGTTACGACTGTGCATATTGCTCTCGTTTTTTCAAGCGTATTGCTTTCGCAAAGAGGCTTCCTAAGCCTTGCCGTTTTATCAACCATTGCGGCCTTTACAGCGCCATTGTATTCAAATGCGCCTGTTTTAGAATCTGAAAGTATCAGCCAAACTGGCGGGGTTGTGCTGGTGATCGGCGCCATACTCTATGGCATTCAAATTTTTCGCGCAAATTTGGACAAGGATCAACTTAAAGAGTTAACTGAATCGAATCGCGAACTTGAGGAAATTAGAACAAACCTTGAGCAACGCATTGGAATACGCACTCTTGAATTGGAACAAGCCAATCAGCAGGTCCAGGACCGCGCCACGCGTTTTCAGATCATCTCGGAAGTTTCACAGGAAATCTCTTCGAATGTTGACCAGCATTCCAAAGAACTGCTTTATCGCATTGCCCAATCGATCAGTGAAAAACTTGGTTTTTATCATGTCGGTATTTTCCTGCTCGATGAAAACAGTGAATATGCAGTTTTGCGCGCCGCAAACAGCCAGGGCGGTCAGCGCATGCTTGAGCGTCGTCACCAGTTGAAAGTTGGCGGTACGGGCATCGTGGGCTATGTCTCTCAAGGAGGCCGCCCTCGTATCGCACTTGACACAGGCACAGATGCGGTTTTTTTTAACAATCCAGACCTTCCTCAAACACGCTCAGAAATGGCTCTGCCGCTTAAGTATGGTACGAAAGTTATTGGGGTGCTGGACGTGCAAAGTACCGAGCCATCCGCATTTAAAGACGAAGATGCGAACCTCTTAAGCACTCTGGCAAATCAGATCGCCATCGTTATACAAAATGTACAGACCAATGAACGTTCTGAGTCTCCTTATTTTTTACAAAGCGCAGGCAAAACCATTGGAAAATTAAACCTTAAACAGAAACAAGATGGATACTCCTATCACCCGGATGGAACCATTTCAACAGCGCCTTCTTCCGCTAACCCGATTCTGGATCAAGTTATCGCATCTGGCGAGACTTTCGTCCTGGCACAGCCTTCGAAAGACAGTCCATCCACTTTGGCTGTTCCTGTTAAATTCAGAGAGCAAGTGATCGGAGTCATACATATTGAAGCCGTGGAGACAAACCGAAAATGGACTGAGGATGAAATAGCCATGGTTCAAGCCATCTCAGACCGCGCTGCGTTTGCCTTGGAAAACGCCCGCTTGTTTGAAGAAACAGCGCGCCGCGCAGAGCAGGAAGAGACCATAGCAAGAGTGACCACACAGATTGGCGCATCCACTGATTTCAATCACATTCTTCAAACAACCATTCAGGAACTTGGGCAGGCCCTGGGCGCATCACGTTCATTCATCCAGTTGGGAACACAGCCTGAAAATGGAAATGATAAATAACCGTTTTCATTGATTACTTGAGAAAAAAAAAGGTTGACATGAGTCAGAGCAGATTGAAACAAGCGCAAAATATTTCAGAAAAAAGAAGTAACAGCCTATCGCTTCAAACACGATTGGTTTTCTTTGTGTTGTTCATAGCTCTTGTCCCGTTGATTATTATTGCAACACGCGATACTCTTCAAACACAGCAGGCTCTTACAAATGGGGCTGAGATTTCTCTGAAAGCGAGCGCAGCCCAAACAGCAAATAGCCTGGATAACTTCATTCAGTCAACATTGGATTCGATCGGCGCTGAAGCCCAATTGGCGGATGTCGTGACCTATCTAACAATATCCCAGGCTGCGCGAACTGAGACTGTCGTGAGAGAACGCACTAAAAATCTCCTCGAAGCTCTGGGTAAAAAAGATGAGACCCATATTGTTTCCTATGCTCTGGTGGACTCAGCTGGAAATATGCTGCTGGATAGCGCCTCGGATACGCTAAGAAATGAGTCGGGAGATACATATTTCCCACAAGTGCAATTTAACAACAAGCCAATCGTCACAGCGGTTACATATTCGGAAGATAATACAACCAGCCTAACTTTTGCCAGCAAGGTTATAGACATTAATGGTGATTTCATTGGCGTCCTGCGCGTAAAATATAATTCATCCGTATTACAGAATGTTATTACCAAAAGCGTGGGAGCTTCCAACGAACCATCTGTGTTGCTGCTGGACGACTTCAATATCCGCATGGCAGACAATCAAAATCCAGAACTGATTCTAAAATCCATCGTTCCGCTTGAACAAATGGATTACTTACTGGCCGTGGACTCTCATCGGTTTTTGAATATTCCTCGCGAGCAGCAAGCTACAAACTTTCTCAATTTTGAATTAGGGCTTGACAATGCGATAAATCAACCTTTTTTCAGAGCCGATGTTACTTCAGATATACCGGGAGACGATACTGTCGCAGTGGCATTTCTGCAGACCCAACCCTGGACCGTCGCATACAGCCGCCCAACGTCTCTCTTCCTTGCAGATGTACAACAGCAAATCCGCACAAATATTATTTTAGTGCTGTTTACATCGATCATTATTGTAGTTGTTACTGCCCTGATCTCAAGATCACTGACAAATCCAATTACCGCACTCGCTAAAGTTGCGAACTCGATCTCCCAGGGAGACCTGGATGCGCGCGCAACTATAAATACATCCGATGAAATTGGTTCACTAGCATCTGCCTTCAATTCCATGACAGACCAGCTTCAATCCACGCTTATTGGATTGGAACAGCGTATCTATGACCGTACAGCCGACTTAAAGAAAAGCAATCTCGAGCTGGAGATAGTCTCTGAAGTTGCCCGTGAGATCGCCACCATCCGTGATTTGCAGACATTGCTCAATGTTTCAGTAAACCTGATCCGTGAACGATTGAATTACTATCATGCAGGCATCTTTCTTACAGACGAGCGCGGCGAATTTGCGATTCTGCAGGCAGCAAGCAGCGTTGCCGCAGAAAATATGCTCGCGCTTAAGAGTAAGTTTCGCATCAATGGGATAGGCCCGCTGGAAATTGCGCTGCGCGCTGGTCAAGTTTATTATTCCCCAGATATAAGACAGGATACTGCGCTTTCACCCAATCCCCTGCTCCCCGAAACGGTTTCAGAAGCGATCCTGCCTTTACGCATCCGCAATGTCACGATCGGGGTACTGGATATTCAAGTGAACAAAAGGTCCACACTTGGCGACCGCGAGATTAATACCTTAAAATTGCTTGCAGACCAATTAGCTGCCGCCATCGAAAACGCCCAACTGGTACAACAGGTTGAAGGAACTTTGAACGCGCTGACCAATGCAAACCGCTCACAAACTCAACAAATATGGCGGGCTTCCATTAACCAACGAGAGCACCCTGCCTTTGAATATGACGGCTTGCAGGTGAGGCCCATCCCTCATGATCTCTCTGCCGATCTTTTGAAACAACTGGAAAGTGGAAAGCCCATTGTTTTACAGCAAACTGCCGAACTAAAAAACACATTGATCATTCCATTGATGGTGCTTAATCAAGTTATTGGCGTGATAGGGCTGGAGCAGGAAGACCCGGATCGCGCCTGGACGGATCAGGAAATCGGCATTGCGCAGGCTGCCGCAAACCGCGCGGCCCTTACACTGGAAAACGCCCGCCTGCTTGAAGAAAGCCAGCGGCGTGCCGCCAAAGAGCGCACGATTTTTGAAGCAACTGCCCGCATAGGCTCTGTAGTGAACATTGAAAATATCCTTCGAGCAACGGCCGAAGAATTGGAACGGGTTTTAAGCGACTCGGAGGTCATCCTTCAATTCCAATCAGACAATGAGCCAAAGTCTGAAAATTAATGGTGAATTTATGAAATTAACACAAAGCCCCAACCAAAATGAAGACCAGTCAACGATCAAATTGCTGCGAAATCTTCTTATTATCTCAATAATTGCAGATGCGGCTGTACTGATTGCATCCGGGGTTGGCGGCTTTGGATGGCAGTACCTCGTCCCTATCGGGTCTCTTTTCATACTTGCAGCAGCCAGCTTGATTCTTCTATTACGCGGCAATCTTCTGCCAGCTCAGATTATATTGCCAGCCTCATTATTCGTTGTGCTTACTTATATTATCGCATTTCCTGCGGACTATGGTCTTCACGATATTAATCTCCTGGGCTACGCAGTGGTGATCAGCCTGGCAGGTCTTACTCTTGGGCAAAGAGGCGCCTTCACGTTCGCGTTCCTAATCATTTTGGCCGTGTTCGCGATAGGGATTGGAGAAATGCGCGGCCTTATCGTGTCACCAACCAGTTCATTGACATTGCCTGTTTCCCCGGTTGCAATCTCTATTGTTGTTCTAGCGATAACATTCATACAAAGGGCCCTTATCAACCTATTAAATGAAAATGCCCAACGCGCCCGCTCCAGTGAAAAGGAAGTATTTGAACAAAACGAAGCACTGCAGACATTAAGTGCCGGGCTTGAAAAATTAGTACAAGCACGAACATCCGAGCTTGATGCTGCGAATCAACGTAATGAGCATCGCGCGAGACAGTTCGAAGCAATTGGACAGGTTTCACGCGCGATCAACCAGACACAGAATCTGCAGGATCTGCTTCCACAGATCGCGCAAGTGATCAGTCAGCAATTTGATTTTTATCACGTGGGTATCTTCCTCCTTGATATTAACAAGGAGAATGCCGTGCTTGCCGCTACAAACAGCGAGGGCGGGCTAAAAATGCTGGCTCGAAACCATAAACTAAAAATCGGACAGGTGGGGATTGTGGGAAATGTAGCTGGAACTGGTATTCCCCGCATCGCTTTGGACACAGGATTTGATGCCATTTATTTCAACAATCCTGATCTGCCCGAAACACGTTCCGAAATGGCACTCCCGCTCTATCGCGCCGGGCAGGAACTCATCGGTGTCATTGATATTCAAAGTACAAGGCAAAACGCATTCGGACAGGATGATATTCAAACGCTCACCACTCTGGCCGATCAGGTTTCCATTGCGATTGCCAATGCCCGCCTTTATGAAGAAACCAAAAAAGCTTTGCTTGAATCTGACCTGCTTTATCGCCGTGATATTCAAACGGGATGGTCAAAATTCTCCCGTTCACAAAAACTTTCAGGTATTCGCCGCCATTCCATGAAATCAGATCTGCTCACTGAGCCGGTGGAATTACCCGGAGTATTGGAAGTGACCCAATCCGGGGATAGCTACCGAATACCCGCGGATGAAAATAACAAGACCGGGCGGATGACCATACCCATGAAATTGCGCGGAAAGGTGGTTGGTGTGTTAAGCGTCAAAACTGACGGTGACCGCATATGGAGTGCGGATGAAATGGATATCATCACCGCTATTATCGACCGTGCGGCACTTTCAATAGAAAATGCCCGTCTGCTGGATGAATCTCAAAAGCGTGCCGCAAAGGAACGTACCATTGGTGATATTTCCGCCAAAATCGGTAGTTTGGTAAACATTGAAAACATCCTGCAAACCACCGTTCAGGAATTGGGCAATACCATGCCCAACACTGATATTGCCATCCAATTCAAAAAAGATCAGGAGACTGAATGATCAAAAGATTGTTTAGCCCGCCAGTTTTTGAAAACACGGAAGATAACTTCCGGGCAAAATTTATTAATGGTTTCGCCTGGATTGTAATTATTCTGCTTGGAATTTCCATCATACCCAACCTGGGCCCGTCTGCCGATGAAAATGCCGCAACCACAGTCATTGTGGTCACAGGCTTGATTTTTGTCATGTTTTTATCACTTTACTTTTTACGTAGAGGCAACCTGAATGCAAGCGGAATGATCATTGTTGTTCTCGGCTGGTTGGGCCTCGGAGCTCAGGCATTCACCGCCGACGGCGTAAGAGACGTAATCATCATTGCATATATCGCAATCAGTTTGTTGGCCAGTATCATTATTAACTGGCGTATAGGCAGCCTGGTGATGTTTCTCAGTATAGGGGTTATCTGGACTCTTGCTATTCTCGAAGTGAATGGATTCCTAGACCCCCGCTTCCAGGAACCGATCGCTTTTTCACGCGATCTCTCATTCATATTTGTGGCAATTGCTTTATTGATCTATTTTAGTACAACCAGCTTACGTGATGCCATCACGCGGGCCAACAAAAGCGAGCAGGGCCTGATTAATTTAAATGAAAGTCTGCAGGAATTAAATCAGACACTGGAGGAACGCGTAACCCAGCGCACAACCGAACTGGATACAGCCAACCGCTTCAATGCGCGTCGCGCCCGTCAATTTGAAGCGATCTCTCAAGTCGTACGTGCGATTTCCTCCGTACAAGATTTGGATGCCCTGCTCCCGCGTGTGGCGCAAGTTGTGAGCGAGCAATTTGATACGTATCACAGCGGGATATTCCTCCTGGACAATGAACGGGAGTTTGCAGTGCTGCGCGCGTCAAATAGTGAGGGTGGAAAAAAAATGCTTGCCCGAGCACACAAGCTGCGGATTGGCCAGACCGGTATCGTTGGCTTCGTCACAGCAACCGGCCAGCCGCGCATCGCCCTGGATGTAGGCGCAGATGCAATTTTCTTTGATAACCCGGACCTTCCCGAAACCCGCTCTGAGATTGCTTTGCCGCTCCGCTATTCTGGTCAAATCATCGGCGCGCTTGATGTGCAAAGCACCGAATCCAATGCCTTCGGCCAAGGTGATATTGAAGCTTTGGTTACCCTCGCAGATCAGATCGCTGTCGCTATTAACAATACACGCATCCTTGAGGAGGCGCGCACAGCCTTCACCGAATCACAAAATAGATTTGGAGAAGCGGCACTTGAATCCTGGAAAGTAATGCGGCCAAAATCCTTAGGCTCGGGTTTCCAATTAATAGGTTCGACAATCCAGCCTCTTGAAAACCCCCTTACAGAAGAAGATATTCAAGAAGTTTTTGCACAAGATAAACCACTCCTATCGAAGGCAGATAATGGCCTTTCAAACCTCTCCATCCCAATACGTTTGCGCGGAAGGATAATTGGAGTGATGAACCTGCGTTCGCGCAATCGTCACCCACTATCGCAAGATGATGCCGATATTGCCGAAGCCGTATCTGAACGTCTCTCGCTCGCGCTTGAAACTGCCACTCTTTTACAAACCACGCAGCACCGCGCGGATATTGAACGCGTTACAACCGAAATTTCATCCAAAATCAGTTCTTCGACGCGCTTTGAGACCATTTTACAAACAGCCGCACAGGAATTGAGCCGCGCGCTGGGCGGCTCGGACGTGATCGTCCAGGTTGAGCCAGCTTCCATTGAATTGGGAATGGCTGGTGGATAAATCGTCAGATAGCGCATCTGCACGCGGAAATAAACCGGAGTAATACATGTCAAACAATAGTAATTCTGATTTTAACCTGACAAATACACAAAGCCAAACATTGATAACCACAGGCAATA
The DNA here is from genome assembly GCA_038250295.1 of Anaerolineales bacterium. Lineage (GTDB taxonomy): Bacteria > Chloroflexota > Anaerolineae > Anaerolineales > Villigracilaceae > Villigracilis. The sequence goes on from JBBSCM010000011.1 coordinate 18,739, forward strand.
AGGAGAATATTTCACCTAATCGTGGACTGATTATTTTAATTCTTTCGATATTTTTCGTCGAATTGGCCATAATGATCGCCTTTTCTGTTTTACCTCCCCTTCCATCTGTTGCAGAAACCATTGTCGATGCAACAACATTAATCCTGATTGTTTCTCCAATTGTTTATCGGTTTGCCATCATTCCACTTCACAGACAAATGGCAAAAACAAATGAGGCGGTTGGTCAGTTAGAGTCTTTAAATCAAATGCTGGAACAACGCATGGCCGAACGCACAACAGACCTTGAGATTGCGCGTCAACAAAGCGAGAAGCGCGCTGCTGAACTTCAATCCATCGGCGAGATGTCAAAAGTAATTACAAGCGAAAAAAGACTTGAAAGTTTACTCCCTCTTATATCCCGCCTTGTAAGTGAACGTTTTAATTTCTACCACACAGGGATCTTTCTAGTTGACGAAACGCGTCAATTTGCGGTATTACAGGCGGCAAACAGTGAAGGTGGGAAAAATATGCTCGCAAGCGGACACAGGCTTGAGGTCGGCGGAAGCGGAATCGTGGCCTATGTCGCCAAATACGGAACCACCCGCATCGCGCTGGATGTCGGCTTGGATGCAGTCTTCTTCAACAATCCTGAGCTGCCAAATACCCGCTCTGAGATGGCGTTGCCTCTCACGGTGCGCGATCAGACCATCGGCGTGTTGGACGTTCAGAGCGAAAAGCCTGGCGCTTTTACTAAAAATGACGCGAATACGCTAAGTATTTTGACTGACCAGATCGCGATTGCCATTGAAAATGCGCGCCTGTTTACGCAAACTCAGCAAGCCTTAAGTGAAGCACAAACACTCTATCGCCAGAACTCACAGAAAGGCTGGTTAACTATTAGCCGTGAGGAAGCTTCCGTTGGTTACCAGCAAAGCATGAAAGGCGGCAGGAAGTTGACGAGACCAGTTGAAACGGACGAAATCCGACAAGCGATGAATCGCGGAGATGTGTTGGTTGTTAACGCAGATGGAATCCGGGAAGATCCATCCATCGTTGTTCCCATCAAGCTACGCGGGCAGGTCATTGGAGTGTTGAATATCAAAGCCCCAACCAAAGATCGCCGCTGGTCGAACGATGAAGTCAATCTTGCCGAAGCCATCTCCGAACGTCTTTCTCTCGCTCTTGAAAATGCGCGCCTGATCCAGGAATCGCAACGCCAGGTAATCAAGGAACAGACAATTAGCGAGGTCACCGGTAAGATCGGCGCATCCATTAATCTTAAAAATGTTTTACAGACCGCCGTGGAAGAGTTAGGGCGTGCCATGCCCGGCTCGGAAGTAATGATCAAGTTTCAAAATGAAGAATCAAATGATAATGGGAAGTAAGAGAAGTTAAAGATGAAAAGTTCACGTATATCAATATTATCTGGTTTCGAGAGAATATTGCCTAAACGGCTAGCCAGCCTGCGTTCAAGGTTAATCCTTGGAAATATTCTAATCACCTTTATCGCCATCGTAGCAATGGGATATTACGTTTACTTTCGCGTGCAAGAGTCAAATACCTCATTGGCAGATCAACTGGAGAGTAATGTTCGCAACAAGGCTGAAGATGAATTATCCACTACAGCCAGGGAACAAGCAGCGCTCCTCGATAATTTTTTCGCATCCATGAGGGAGAATGTTTCAACACTGGGAACAATTGAAGGAAGAATGCTTTCACAAGAGTCCGTATTAAATAGCGGCATATATTGGGACGCTTCCACCTCACTTTTCCGCCTGGATTCTGGAAGCTGGGATAACTCAAACACAGAAATTGCATCCGTATTTATTCCATCAGCTGTTAATATTACAAGTCCGCTTTCATCGAAATTGAATGTGCTAAAGCAAACCGAATTAATAGTTCCCTCAATTCTTGACAGCAGCCCGGATATCATCGCCATTTATTTCGGAGGCGCATCCGGCGAAACCATTTATTACCCGAATATTGATCTTGCGGCTATCGTCCCGCCCGATTTTGATGTCACCAGCCGCCCATGGTTCGTTGACGCGGCGCCGGAACAAAACCCTCAGCGCGATGTAGTCTGGTCGGCTCCCTATCAGGACGCAGCGTTAAATGGGCTTGTTATTACAGCAAGCACTCCAGTTCTAGACGAGCAGGGAGGGTTTCATGGTGTCGCTGCAATGGATATCCAGCTTACCAGAATCACAAATCTCATATCAAAAATCAGCATCGGGGAAACAGGATACGCATTTCTGATAGACAACGATAATAGACTGATCGCATTACCTCAAGCCGGCTATGGTGATTTTGGGGTTACAGCAGAAACTGTTCCCTTCGGTGAAATCCTGGATCCAGCCAAACTGAGCAATATGACTCCTGGGTTGTTTGATATCCTTAACAGCTTTTCATCCGGCGGCAGTCAGTTATTGACCGCAAACCTGGGCGGTATTGAACGATTCATCATCCATCAAAATATACCGGAGACAAATTACAGCCTCGCCATTATTGTTCCCACAGAAGAGTTGCTCGCAGAATCGGCCGCCGTAAGAGCCCAAATTGCTCAGGAAACCAGAGATACAATTACCGTGAGTGCATTATTGGTGGTTTTGATTTTAGTCATCGCATCTTTTGCCGCACTTGGGATTGCTAACAGGCTGACAAGTCCTCTAAAATCCCTAACCATTGTGGCCAATGAAATCATCCACGGCAACCTGGACGCAAAAGCACAAATTCAGAGAAATGATGAACTTGGGACTCTGGCCGAGACCCTAAATTTAATGACTTCAAATTTTAAAGGGCTGGTCAAATCCCTCGAGGAACGGGTAAGTGAAAGAACTGCCGAACTGAAGGAAGAATTGGTAAAAGGGGAACGCAGAGGAAAACAATTCGAGGCCATCGCAAAAGTTGCGCAAACCATCAGTGTCACACAAAATTTACAGGAGCTTTTACCTCAAATCTCCAAAGTGGTAAGTGAGCATTTTGGCTTCTATCATGTTGGTATTTTCATCAACGATGCCAGCAATCAATATGCGGTTCTTGGCGCGGCAAACAGCCCGGGCGGAAAGAAAATGCTTAATCGCGGCCATCAATTAAAAGTCGGGGAGCAGGGAATCGTTGGCTACGTAACCGGCACCGGCAATCCACGTATTGCTCTGGATGTAGGCGAAGATGTGGTCTTTTTCAACAATCCAGATCTACCGGAAACGCATTCTGAAATGGCCCTTCCGCTGAAAGTGACCGGAAGCATAATCGGCGCCCTGGATGTCCAAAGCACAGAACCCAACGCGTTCTCGAAAGAAGATGTGGATGCATTATCTACACTAGCCGACCAGATAAGCCTCGCCATTGAAAACGCGCGCTTGTTCGATCAAACCCAAAAAACACTGGTTGAAGCTGAGGCAATACAACGTCAATATATTCGCGAAACATGGAACCGCCTTCCCAAAGAGGAAAAACTGACCGGATACCGATATTCAATTGCTGGCGCTATTCCATTGAACGAAGAAACGGAACCTGCCGGGAACGAAGAAGTGAAAAACAAACAGGAGGTTAGCGTTCCCATTATCCTGCGCGGTGAAACAATCGGCACCCTCACCGTCCAGGTTCCCAAAAGTGAGCACGTCAGCGCGGACCAGGTCGATTTGATCAAAGCTGTCGCTGAGCGCGTCGCTCTATCAGCCGAAAACGCCCGATTGTTCGAAGAGACAACCCGCCGCGCGGAACGAGAACGCGTAATTTCCGATATTGCATCCAAGATCGGCACCTCGGTGCGCACAGAAAGCATTCTGCAAACAACAGCCAGGGAATTAAGTCAAATCCTTAACGGCGCAGACATACTCATAAAATTAGAGTCGCAAAAAGACAATAACGGCGCAGAAAAAACCAGATAATTATTTACAATGAAACGCCACACATTGTATTTACAGGAATATTAAGATGCAAAAGTCTTCCATACCCACAACCAATATAAGCGGCGACCTGACTGATGAACACAGGTCAAAAAACGTATTTAACATCAGCGTGGGCACTGCAGCGCTGCTCGGCCTTCTTCTCTTAATTACGATCGTTCTTAATCGATCCTTTACAAAAGATCTTGTTGCCGTAGTTACTTTAGCGGTGGGCATGATTGTTTTTGGAATAAGCGCCTGGCTGAGCCGGCAAAATGGAAGTATTCTGGGCGCGGTCTTGAACATCGCGGTACTATCGTCAATCGTTGTTTCCCGCGTTTTTATTCAAAGAGGACTGGCAATCCAAACTGGAGTTGTCTATATAGTCCTGATATCCGCCATAGCAGTTTACACACTTCCACGAAAATGGGCTGGACGAGCCGTGGTATTCGCATTCGTCACCGCATTGTCCACGATCATAGTGGATCAATATACTACCGGACTTCCGCAATCATCATCTGCTCAATATGTAACATGGATCTCGATAATCGTTGGGATCATCTACATGTTTGTGATCGGGCTGCAATTCCCGAACTTCCCGCTTCGCGCGAAACTCCTAACAAGCTTCCTGTTTCTTACGATTCTGCCGCTCATTATTCTGGGCTGGCTGGCCTATTTAACCACAAACAACATAGTAGAAACCCAGATCAAGGCCGACATTCTCAGAACCGCATCCTCCACAGCCGCAGAGTTTCAGGATTTTCTGGATTCTCAATTCAGCTTGATTCGGTCCCAGGCGCGTACTACTAAAATAGTTGAATATATGAGTCTGCCTGAATCTGGAAGAAAAGGAACATCAAAGGAGACGCTCGTTTACGATGAATTGAAGACCATTAGTAAAACCAAACCAAGCTACATTAATTCCTACGCACTTTTGGACATTAACGGTATCGATATCCTTGATACAGAGCGTTCGAGAATTGGGACCAGCTTTGCCGAACAAGAGTTCTTCACCACGGTAATAACCAGCAAAAATCATTACGTTTCCGACCTGACGATCTTGCCCGATGGCAGCCATCTCTTATATTTTGCCACTCCGATCACGTCCAAATCCGGCGAGTTGACGGGTGTCTATGTGGTTACCTACAATGCAAATATCATTCAATCCACCATTGAGCGAATGATCAGAACCAACCAGCTAACAGTGTCAACTACTGAATACACGTACATAATCGATGGAGTCAATTATTTTGTGCTTGCGCATACAACCCGTGTCGATTTGTTGTACAAAACTTACCTGGGTACGGACGATGCCAGATTGGTGAAGCTTCAGGAGCTGGGTGTAATAAGTCGGGATAAACTGAACACACTCGTTATTCCTCAACCTGAGGTTGTCATAGAAATAGATAAAATGGAAAACACAATCAATTTCCGGGCGCCATCCTATAATGGAGAACTCACAGAATCTGCCGCCGTGCGCCTGCCAAATTCAAATTGGGTTGTCGTCACCTCGCAACCCAGCAGCACCATTTCAAATATCATACAGGCCCAAACTCGCGCAAATGTAATAGTAAGTATTATTATCACTGTTTTTGCGTCCCTGGTTGCGCTCGTTGTATCCAACATTTTGACAACCCCCATCCTTCAACTTACTCGTGCCGCTGAAAAAATCGCCGCCGGTGATTTCAGCCAGCGGCCAGAAATTCGTGTAAAAGATGAAATTGGGGTCCTTGCGCGGACATTAAACACGATGATCGATCAAGTTCAAGAATTAATCGGCAATCTTGAAATCCGTGTAGAGCAGCGCACAGCCGACCTGGCACAACGCTCCTCAGATTTGGAAAAGGCCACTGCCGAGAGCGATAAACGCGCAGGTCAACTTGAGACCATCGCCGAGATCTCGCGCTACATTTCCACGGAAAAGGATCAGGAAAAACTGTTTCCGCTCATTACTCAAATTGTCAGTGAACGCTTTGGGTTCTACCATGTTGGTATCTTTCTCCTGGATGAGACCGGCAACTTTGCGGTTTTGCGCGCAGCAAACAGCCCTGGTGGACAAACAATGTTGCGCAGACAACATAAACTCGAAGTTGGGCAAACTGGTATTGTAGGAAACGTAACATTCACCGGCAAGCCCCGTATTGCGCTGGAAACAGGCGCTGACGCAACTTATTTCAACAATCCTGATCTGCCGGAAACACGCTCCGAAATGGCGCTTCCATTAATTGCGCGCGCAACGATCATTGGCGCTCTTGATGTGCAGAGCACCACATCAAATGCTTTTTCAGACGAGGATATTTCCATTATCAGCCTGCTCGCCGATCAAGTGGCGATAGCCATTGACAATGTGCGTCTGCTCGCTGAAGCGCAGGCTGCCCTTGCCGAGTCTCAAGCTGTCTTTAGTGAATACCTTGCAGAGGCATGGCAGAGGAAATCTGATTCAGCCGTCATCGGTTATTATCAAACACTCTCCGGTGGAAAATTGATTACTGCCCAAAATCAAACCGGTGAAATAAATACTTCGCTTGAACATGAGAACGGTCGACTTGCCGTACCTATACATGTGCGCGACCAAATAATCGGCACACTTAACATCATGCCCAACAGTGACGGCAAAACCTGGAGCGAAGACGAGGTAAATATTGTGCAGGCCGTCACCGAACGCCTTGGGCTTGCTCTCGATAATGCCCGCCTCTTCGAAGAGACATCCACCCGCGCTTCACGCGAACGGCTCGTTTCAGATATTACCACCCGGATCCGAGGGACGAACGACCCGCAGGAAATGATAAAAACCGCTGTTGAAGAACTACAACGCGCCCTGGGAGCCTCCCGTATTGAGATCGTACCGCGAAAAATTTCGCATCCAACAGACAAATAAAATAGAATGGAGACATTCATGTTAAAAACAATTGCAGTATCAAACGAAAAAGGCGGCGTGGCAAAAACCACCACGACTATATCACTTGGAGCTGCCCTGGCGGATCAAGGCCATCGTGTATTATTAATTGATCTGGATGCCCAAGCCAACCTCACACTTTCCCTTGGCTTTGAACCGGGTGAAGCCGAACACACATCCAGTGACGTTATGCTTGACGGAGCGCCTCTTCTGAGTGCGCGCCAAAAAACCGATCTCGAATACCTGGATCTTATTCCATCCAGTTCTCGGATCGAGACATCTGAACAGTTTTTACCGGTCCGCACAAGTTACACAACGATTTTACAACGCGCCATTTCAAGCGCGGCCAATTTGCCATATGATTACATTATCCTGGATTGCCCGCCTGCGCTTGGTGCGATCACACAGAATGCGCTTGCCGCAGCGGACCTGCTTCTTATCCCAACGCAGGCGGAATATTTCTCGGCATACGCATTACGCAATATGATGTCCCTCATCCGCCGCATCCGCGAAGTGGATAATCCCAATCTTGCTTATCGCATCCTCGTCACCATGCTGGATAAAAGAAATCGCACACACCGCAATATTCACGAACAACTTCGAACGACATTCGGCGAAGGTGTCTTTAATACAGTTATTGAAATAGATACAAAATTGCGCGAAAGCCCCATTGCCGGACTGCCCATCACGAGATACAAGCCCGGCGCACGCGGTTCCACACAATACCGCGTTCTCGCTCAGGAGTTAATGGAATATGCCAAAGAAACCGAAAATAGACAAGCGGCTTGATCAGCTCTTCAAGGATATCCAGCCTGAAGAAAACGTTTCGAAAACGAAGCGCAGTTCAAAGGTTGAGACTGAAGCGGCGACTCATACCGACCTTATGCCTGTTCAGCAAAAAACTGAGGCAGTGGTTTCTCCCAAGCCGGTCAAAAAACATACTGCCGCACTCCTTCCGCATGAAGCATTGATTGCGCAAAGCGATCAATCCGGCTCCAGTTATTCCATAAACTTCCAAAGCGGGAATCGGGATTGGTCTACTTTGCGCGTCCTGGATGAGACACAGCAACGCAATTGGACGCCGGATGAACAATTGCTCATTAAGCAGGTTATCGACCAACTGTCACTAGCGCTTGAAAACGCAAGACTGTTCCAGGAGACACAACAAGCTCTCGAAAGTACGCGATATCGGGCAGAGGCTGAAAACCTAATCAATGATATTGCAACGGATTTCTTGAACATTAATGAACCCCAGTTTATTGACGAAGCCGTTAATCGCAGTCTTGGAAAGCTGGGTAAGTTTTTATCGATTGACCGGGCCTACATTTTCCTCTTTGACCCCAACGGCCAAAGCATGGACAATACACATGAATGGCGGTTGGAAAACGTTGCATCCTATATTAATGATTTTCACAACGTGCCTCGAGACTCCCTGCCTTATATGATGCAATCCCTGGCGCGCATGGAACCGTTTGTGGTATCGAATATTCTTGATATACCCGAATACGCTTCAACTGAAAGGAATAAATATCTGAGGGAAGGAATAAAATCCATTTTGTGTACGCCGATCGCATTACAGAATCGTTCCGTGGGTTTTATCGGGCTTGATTCGGTAAACCAGCAAAGAACCTGGACCGAAGAGGATATCGTTACACTGCGCTTGTTCGGACAGATCGCGATCAGCGCCATCGATCGCGCTAAAAACCAGCAGGCCCTTTCCAAATCGGAAGCCGATTTGCGCGCGCTATTCTCTTCAATGGAAGATGTTGTGTTGGTGGTTGATAAAGATGCCCGCTATATTCGCATCGCGCCTACGAATCCGTCACGTCTCGTTCGCCCGCCTGAGGAATTGCTGGGCAAACGCATGAGAGATGTAGTGGATCCAGATACCGCAACCCGCTTTGAAGAAGCAGTAACCAAAACTTTGAATACCAGCGAAGCCGTTCAAATCGAATATGAACTCCCAGTTGGATCTGAAACCTACTGGTTCCTTGCAAACCTGACAAAGCTGGATAATGAAAATGTCTTTTGGGTGGCGCGCGATATTACAGAACGTAAGACTGCAGAAGACGCCATCCGCCGCAGAAATGAATATTTGGCCGTATCCGCAGAGATCGGCAAATTGGTTACATCTACGCTGGATCTAAACTCGATTTTTGCCCGTACTGTAAACCTGATCAAGGACAGGTTCCATTTTGATTCCGCAGGTATGTATATCGTGGAAGAAACTGGCTTCAACGCCGTTTTGAGGGAGGCAACAGGGGAAGCCGGCGCTGAAATGAAGAGAAGGCAGTCTTCCTACCCGGTTAATACTAAATCGGTTGTAGGCAAAGTAGCCACAGAAGGCAAAGCTGTGGTTATAAATGATATGGCGACGGAACCCCTTCATACTTATAATCCCCTGCTTTCAGATATCAAAGCCGAAGCCGCCATTCCTCTACGAATTGGGAACCGTATTATTGGCGTGATTCATATTCAAGCGACCGAGAAAAACGTATTTACCGAGGATGAAATTTCAGTGCTGCAAACGCTTGCCGACCAGGTTGCGGTAGCCATTGACAACGCCCGTTCCTTTGAACTATCCCAGCAAGCGGTGATGGAGATGCGCGAGATTGACCGATTGAAGAGTCAGTTCCTCGCGAATATGAGCCATGAACTACGCACACCGCTTAATTCCATCATTGGTTTCTCACGCGTAATCTTAAAGGGAATTGACGGCCCGGTAACCGAATTACAGCAACAAGACCTCACGGCTATCTACAATTCAGGCCAACACCTGCTGGGTCTCATCAACGATGTTCTCGACCTTGCCAAGATCGAAGCTGGAAAGATGGAATTGGCCTTCGACGAAGTGAACATGGCGGACGTGACCAGCAGTGTAATGTCTACCATGAGCGGATTGGTTAAAGACAGACCCGTTCAATTAAAGCGCATCGTCGAGCCGCATCTGCCAACGGTCAGAGCAGATGCGATACGCATTCGCCAGGTGATGATCAACCTGCTTTCCAATGCGTCCAAATTTACAGACGAAGGCGACATCCTCGTCGAAGTTGTCACAGCGCCTGGCCCAACAGGACGCAATGAGGTTATGGTAAGTGTTACAGATACGGGCCCCGGTATTTCCAAGGAAGATCAGGCAAAACTTTTTCAGGCGTTCTCGCAAGTGGACGACTCTCCAACGCGTAAGACTGGCGGCACAGGGCTTGGCCTCTCGATCTGCCAGGAACTTATCAATATGCATGGAGGTCGGATTTGGGTGGAAAGTGAAGTTGGCCAGGGAAGTACATTCCACTTTACCCTGCCGCTATTCCATAAGGAAAGCGAAGCCAGCCCGGCAGCCAACGGCAATAAGATAATCCTTTCCATTGACGACGACCCGCAAGTGATCGGCCTCTATGAGCGTTATTTACACCCACAGGGATATCAAGTTGTTCCACTTACCGACCCGACCCGTGCAGTGGAACGGGTAAGGCAATTAAAACCCTTTGCTGTAACTCTCGATATTATGATGCCTGGCATCGATGGCTGGCAGGTTTTGGATAGTTTAAAAGCCGACCCGGAAACACGTAACATACCAGTCATCGTTTGTAGTATCATCGAAGACTTGGAAAAAGGATTCAACCTCGGCGCATCTGACTACCTGGTTAAGCCGATTTTGGAAGATGATATTGTCAACGCGCTTGATCGCTTGAATGCAGACGGTTCCATCCGTGAAGTCCTCGTCGTTGACGACAACCCGGATGACCTGCGCCTGATCGGAAAAATATTGAATGATGACGGAAGATACAAAGCCATTCTGGCTGAAGGCGGCCGCAGCGGTTGGAATATCATCTCCTCTGGAAACCCGCCGCACGCGGTGATCATTGACCTGTTCATGCCTGAAATGAATGGCTTTCAAATACTGGAAAATATGCAATCGGATAAAACATTGCGCGATATTCCAGTCATTGTGATCAGCGGTTTGGAAGTTACGCCCGAGCAAAAAACTCAGCTAAAAGAGTTCGGCCAGCGGCTTTTATCAAAAGGATCATTCAGCGAGAAGGAATTACTAACATCCATCCAGCGCGCACTTGAACGAGTTCAAGCCAGCCGAAAATAGCACGAGGAGTTTTCATCACATTGTCATTTATCATCAAGTGCCTTGATTGCGGGCACAACGCGCCATACTACCCAACATCCACTACATGCCCAAAGTGTACTAGTCAATGGCGTGAAGCAGAGTACGATTACGAAATGATCGGAAAAACCCTGCGCGCGCAACTCGCAAAAAGGCCGCACGGCCTCTGGAGATATAGGGAGTTATTACCTGTCCGAAATCCCAACATAAGCTTGTCACTCGGCGAAGGAGGCAGTCCTCTCATTCGCGCGATGAATCTGGGCATGATGTTGGGCTGCCCGAATATTTATATCAAAGATGAGCGTCAGGGGCCGACCTCTTCATTCAAGGATAGGCAGGCGGCGGTTACGATTGCCGCGTTAAAGGAAGCCGGCATCACAGAAATGGTGGCGGCCTCCACGGGCAATGTCGCAATTTCGTATTCCGCATATGCCTCACGCGCAGGCATGAAACTCTGGGCATTTGTCACCAGCCTTGTGCCCGCCGTGAAAATGCGTGAGATCGCTTTATACGGAAGCCAGGTGATCAAGATCACCGGCTCCTATGATCAATGCAAACAGGTTGCTTCTGAATTCGCGCGTCAACGCAACTTGTATCAAGACATGGGCGCGCGGACAATTACATCGATCGAAGCAATGAAAACGATTGCCTTTGAGATCGCAGAACAACTAACCGCCGTTCAGGACCCCGAAAACGATGTCAATGCTCCCTGGCGCACACCTGATTGGTATGTTCAGGCCATTAGTGGAGGCATGGGACCTCTCGGAGTTTACAAAGGTTTCCGTGAAATGAAACAAATGGGATGGACGGATCGCATCCCGGCGTTTGCTCCCATTCAAGCCGAGGGCTGTGCGCCCATGGTGAATAGCTGGAAAAAGGGTTTGGAGAAAGCAGAACCTGTTATGTCTCCAATGACCCGCATCGAAACACTGGCTACCGGGGATCCGGGCCGTGCTTATGAATTCCTGCGTGAATATGTAAACAGCACAAACGGGGTATTCGAAAGTGTACCGGACGAGGATGCCTTCCGCGCCATGCATGTGCTTGCCAAAATGGAGGGCATTTCTGCCGAACCTGCCGCAGGCGTGGCATTTGCCGGGCTATTCAAATTAATTCGCGCAGGTATTATTAAACCCAGTGATACGGTTGTCGTAAACTGCACCGGGCATACCATGCCAGCCGACCCAAGCATTCTTGGTGAAAACTGGTCACGCGATGTAAAATTCCCAACGGTGGAACAAACCCCACAAGAGGGTCTGCTTTCCGCGCTTTCACAAGTTGCCCCTGAGCGCTTCCCTAAAATAGCAATTGTGGAAGATACCGCTGAAGCCCGTCGACTGATTCGCCGCATTTTACAATCACAGGGCAATTTCACAATTCTTGAAGCAACGAATGGCCGTGAAGGCCTTGAACTGATCCAACATGAGCTGCCCGACCTTGTTGTCCTTGACTTAATGATGCCAGAGATGGACGGTTTTACTGTCATCGAGGCGTTGCGCGCAAATCCAGAAACAGCGACAATCCCTGTAATCGTTGCAACCGCAAAAGAACTTACCCCGGATGAGAAAAACAGGCTTGGCGGGCAAATTCAAGCCCTCTTGCAAAAAGGCGATTTTCTCAATGATGAGTTTCTTGAAGAAGTTAAAGCATTGATAAAGTAATTCCCTCTCGCAAGAACAACTTTAAAGGCTGGTCTCGTTGCAAAAAAAACAAACAGCTGGGATATTTGCCGCTTTCACTTCGGCAGTATTTCTCGGATTGGCACCTGTCTTTGGAAAACTCGCCATTACCCAGGGATTTACTCCTTTTGCAGTCGTTGCGCTGCGTACCGGCTTCGCGGCTGGCATTCTATTGCTGGTTATCACACTTTTTTATCGTCAATATCTTTATATTTTTCCCATTGGTTTAATTGGATGCGCCCTGGCCGGCACGATCAACGGCCTGGGCTCGCTGCTTTATTATCTTGCTCTTCAAAGGCTGGACGCCAGCGTTGGCCAATTGCTTTATTCACTTTATCCATTTTTTGTGGCACTCTGGCTCATTCTTGATCACCAACCTCCCAGCCGTCTCACTTTCTTTCGTATCAGCCTTGCCACAATCGCAGTATTGTTATTAACTAACGTTCCAAATCACCCCATGGATTTGACCGGTGTACTCCTGATGATCGGCGCCGCAGTCTTATATGCCATGCACCTACCCATCAATCAACGCGTACTCTATGAAGTCCCCGCACCTACCGTAGCGCTGTACACTTTACTCTCGATGAGTGCGGTTGTAATCCCTGCATATTTATTATTTGACCGTGCCTGGCCAACAGCAGATGTACCCTGGTTACCTGTAGCTGGCTTGACTTTCGTAACTGTTTTCTCGCGGATCGCTCTTTTTCTTGGCGTAAAGAAAATCGGCGGAATGCAAACAGCCCTATTGGGACTCGCAGAATTATTGATCGCAATCCTCTTTAGTCATATTTGGCTTGGCGAACAGCTTTCTCTCATGCAATGGCTTGGAGCGATCGGACTCGGCGTAAGCCTGATCCTTGTTATGTATGAGAATCCCACACCGCCGACTCATAGCGGAAAAACCGGCTGGCTTTCCTGGCTACGCGCACCAGGCTTACCCAAAGATGTTTTCGGACCCTATGAATAGTTACAAAAAAGCCGCCTTCATCGGCGGCCTTTTTATATGTTAACTCACCTTACGCAATGTCGTTGCGAGGAGGGCATTTGCACTTTCCGACGAAGCAATCTCCTCGTCGAGTGGGAGATTGCTTCGGGCGAAGAGAAAGAGCGCCCTCGCAACGACATGATTACC
>JBBSCM010000012.1:0-31940 GCA_038250295.1 Anaerolineales bacterium
ATGAATATTACATATTGGTTATTGATAACAGCGGCATTACTAACTGTCACCTTCCTGCCGCGTATCGGCCTGCTCGTGATTTACAAAACCTATCGCGCCGCACGGGAACGGGAACTGGTGGAAGATGCACTAAAGCACCTGCTCGATCGCGAACAACACGGCAGGCAGGCTTCCCCCGAGTCACTTGCTGGAACCTTGAATCTGCAACGGGGTCGTGCCATCCGTCTCATAGAAGATATGGAGACACAAGGTCTGCTCGAGTCACGCGGCTCAGATGTTCACCTCACTACGCAAGGTGAACGCTGGGCATTGCACGTGGTCCGCGCGCATCGTTTATGGGAACGGTATCTCACCGATGAAGCGCGTATGCCTCTGGGAAAAATTCATGGCGAATCCGAGCGCCGCGAACACTCTCTCACAGAGACACAACTCAATGATCTCGATGCGGCTCTGGGCCACCCGACGCGTGATCCACACGGCGATCCCATCCCCACCCGTGAGGGGACTCTGCTCAAGGCGGAGGGAATGCCGCTTACAGCGTGGCAGGCTGAGGGTCCGGTCAGAATCGTGCATCTTGAGGATGAACCAGCTTTAGCGTTCGAACAAATCCTGGCGGCAGGACTCCGCCTGGGACAAACCATCCGCATCCTGGATCGAAATCCGCAACGATATTTATTGACGGATGGCGAGGCTGAATATCGGCTTGCGCCTGCAGTGGCCGCAAACGTGAGCGTGGCCGCGCTGCCCGAAAGTGAAACGGCGAAGGCAAACGCGATGCCATTGGCCGAGTTGACGTATGACCAGCGCGCCGAGATTGTGGTTTTAGATGAAGCCGTGCAAGGTTTTACACGCAGACGATTTTTAGATCTTGGCCTGACGCCCGGCACGGTAATCTACCCGGAACTGCAAAACTTTTTCGGCGACCCGCGCGCATATCGTGTGCGTGGCACATTGATCGCATTACGAAAAGATCAGGCGGCACAGATTTGGGTGAAGCCCGTTTAATTTCATGTCATTGCTTCGGCGGAAAAACACGCCTCGCAATGACATACAAAAGGAAACTATGTCAAACACAAAATCAGCATTACCCACCGAACATTGCGAAACCTGCCCTGCGTTTACGCAGTTGGAGCAGATGGGAATCAAGGTCGGAGATTTTGACCGCGTAATTGCATTGGCCGGAAACCCCAATACGGGAAAATCCACCTTGTTCAACGCGTTGACTGGATTGAAGCAACATACCGGCAATTGGCCGGGCAAGACCGTGACGCGCGCCGAAGGCGGATTTGAATTCAACAAGATGCGCTACAAACTAGTTGACCTGCCCGGGACTTATTCACTGCTTTCAGCATCACAGGATGAGGAAGTGGCCCGTGATTTTATTTTATTCGGACAGCCAAGCTGCACCATTGTTGTGGCTGACGCAACATCCCTGGAAAGAAATTTAAATCTTGTTTTACAGGTTATGGAAATCACAGAGCATGTTGTAGTTGCCATCAACCTAATGGATGAAGCAAAACGAAAGGGACTTGAAGTGGACGCGCGTTCATTGAGCCGTGATCTAGGCATCCCCGCCATTGCGATCACTGCGCGAAACGGCGAAGGCATTCATACTTTATTGGGCGCAGTCGCTGATGTGATCGAAGGGAAAATAGAAACCAAACCTTTGCGCGTGAGCGGTACGCCTGAATTTCAAAAAGCTGTGAATGAGCTTGTGCCAATGATCGAGCAAATGGCGCCTGGGATTCCAAATGCGCGCTGGCTTGCGATCCGCTTATTGGATGGCGATGCGCGCGTGCAAAAGGCCCTGTCCACTGGAGAGTTGGGTGACATCGTCTCACGCCAGCAGCGCGCGGATGTGCAATTCAGTGCGAAGATGTCGGTTGAGGGCAGGCAGTGAGGAGGTAGACATGTAGACGGAACACGCAGACAAGTGTTGCGTGTTCCGTGTGGCGTGTTGCGTATGTACGTGTGTACTTGTTTACTTGTTTACTTGTTTACTTATTTACCAGGGTACGTCAATACATAAGGAAAAAAGCTATGGAAGCAAATGAAATTTTAGCAAAAGCAGAATCACTACGGAACAGCCTCTCCACGGGCTTTCGCGATGAGATCGTGAAGTCGCTTTATACAGAAGCGGAAAATATAGCGAAACGCGCGGTCAAAACTGTTTCAGATAAAAAATATGACTTGGATCAAAGAATAGATCGTCTCGTCACCTCGCCGTATGCGGGGCTGCCCATTATGCTGCTGTTGCTGAGCCTGATCATCTGGCTGACAGTTTCGGGTGCAAATGTGGTTTCAGGCTGGATCGCTGTCTTATTATTTGGCATTGGCGACTATGGCCGCGCACTCTTTAATCAAATTGGAATGCCGTGGTGGATCACGGGCTTCATTTGGGACGGTATCTATCTTGGCCTCGCATGGGTGGTCAGCGTCATGCTGCCGCCGATGATGATCTTCTTCCCCGCCTTCACTTTTTTGGAAGACCTCGGCTACCTGCCGCGTGTAGCGTTCAACATGGATTGGTTGTTCAAGAAAACAGGCGCGCACGGAAAACAATCCCTGACCATGGCCATGGGATTCGGATGCAACGCGGCGGGTGTGATCGCGACTCGCGTGATCGACTCTCCGCGCGAACGATTGATCGCCATCCTGACAAATAACTTCGTCCCATGCAACGGGCGCTTCCCGACTTTAATTATGCTTGCTACCGTTTTCGTGGCAGCCTCCTTCCCCCCGGCATTGACCTCCTTCATCGCCGCTGGGACAGTTGTCGGCGTGGTGCTGATCGGTGTCGTATTCACATTCCTCGCTTCGTGGATTTTATCCAGAACCGTTTTGAAAGGCGAAGCATCCGCATTCACGTTGGAACTGCCTCCCTATCGCAGACCCAACGTCAGCCGCATTTTATATACATCCATTATTGACCGCACCATCTTCGTATTGTGGCGCGCCATGCAGACCGCTGCCCCCGCAGGCGCGATCATTTGGATCCTGGCAAATATTCCAATCGGAGACTCTAATCTCGCGCGCGCAATCGCGGATTGGCTAAATCCATTCGGCTTATTGCTTGGATTGGATGGCGTCATTCTTCTGGCTTACATCATTGCCATTCCTGCAAACGAGATTGTCGTGCCAACCATGATGATGGTGTACATGGGCGCAGGCATGATGATCAATGGACCCACCAGCAACAACGAAATTTTTGACCTGCTCGTCAACGGCAACGGCTGGACGATGCTCACGGCGGTCAACCTGATGTTGTTCGCGCTGTTGCATAATCCATGCGCCACGACGATCATGACGATTTATAAAGAAACCAAGTCAGTCAAGTGGGCAACCTTGAGTGTGGTGATGACTTTGGGTACGGCATTCTTGGTTACATTCTTGACAGCAAGCATTGCAAGGCTGTTGGGCTGGGCGTAGAAACAGATATAATGCCCATTAACAAATTCAGAATTCCAAAGAGTGTCTTTTTTGCCAACAATACTACGCGTCGGAAGGTATCGTTTTTCTTTTTTCAGTAATGAGAATAGTGAACCTGCACACATTCATGTAAAAGCAGAAAGCGATCAGCCATAGTTTGGCTCAATCCCATTGAATTAGCGTCAAACTATGGCTTTAAAGCGCATGAATTAAATGAAATTGAAAAGATTATTCAAGAACATCGTCAAGAATTAATTGAGGCATGGTATGAGCATTTCAGCTAATCTCACAACAAGTAAACAAAAATTTCGACGCGCATTTGTCCCCAAGACCGCGCTCGCGAAAAGTGTCAGGTTTATCAATGACATGATGGAAGTCACTCTTACAGACGGGCGCATTATTAGCGTCCCTGTAATCTGGTTTCCGCTTTTACATGAAGCAACACCCGAACAACGAGAAAAATATGAAATAGGCGGCGGGGGTGTTAGTTTACACTGGGAAGAAATAGACGAAGATCTTTCCGTTGCAAGTTTGCTCGCGGGTGGAGACATGCAATCAGCATAGTCGTAATGTCTGGAAGCCAGCTTTTTATCCACCCCGTAATTGAATTGCGGGGTGGATAATTTTTAACAGATATTGACGGATTTTCTTTTTCGCGATAATATATGAATACTTGCTCAACTATTCATATATTATGAAACTCACCGAACTCAAAGCCATTCAACTTGCCGGGCTATTCAGCGCCCTCAGCGGCGCCAGCCGCGTGCGAATTATTTCTCTTCTTATCGAAGGCGAGATGAGCGTCAGCGTATTGGCTGAAGGACTCAAAATGACCGAGTCTGCTGTATCTCATCAATTGCGCGGATTGCGCCAAATGCGCCTCGTCCGCGCGCGCAAAGATGGACGGCAGGTCTTTTACATGCTGGACGATGACCATGTTATAAAACTATACAGCATGGGGCTTGATCACGTGGAACATGGATAAAGAATGCAGAATCACTCACACGACCATTCCCATTTTGGCGATCTCGCCAGTCAAACCACAAAACGTCTCGCGCTCTCGCTGGGATTAACCGCCGCATTTGTCGTTATTGAAATCATCGCGGGAATTTTCGGCAACAGCCTCGCCTTGCTTACCGACGCTGCGCATAATTTTACCGATGTGATCGCGCTTGGGTTAAGTTGGTATGCGGTAAAACTTGCCACGCAGCCCGCCCATGCAGGCAAAACATTCGGATATCACCGCGCAGGGATTTTAGTTGCGCTGGTTAATTCAACGACATTGGTTTTGATTGCACTGGGGATATTCTACGAAGCGTATCATCGCTTCCTTGCCCCGCCCGAAGTTGATTCAGCGATTCTGATCGGAGTCGGTGCTTTGGCATTTATCATCAACCTGGGCACCGCCTGGCTCGTCAAAAGCGGAAGCGAACATGACCTCAACTTACGCAGTACGTTTTTACATTTGATGGGAGATGTCATCTCCACGCTGGGCGCGGTCATCGCAGGCATCATCATCGCCTTCACAAATTGGAATTGGCTGGACCCGCTCGTCAGTGTGTTGATCGGCTTTTTCATTCTATGGAATGCATGGGGTATCCTGCGTCAATCCATTCACATCCTGCTGGAAAGCACTCCCGAAAGCATTGACATGGACTCAATGGTCAATGACCTTCTCAAAGTGGACGGCGTACATAGCGTCCACGACCTGCATGTGTGGAGTATCAATGAAGAATTACGCGCGCTTTCCGCCCATATTGTGACTGATGATATCCACGTCAGCGCAGGCGAGTCCATTCAACAGAACCTGAACGAAATTCTGGCTCACAAATATAATATCCGCCACGCAACCCTGCAATTGGAATGCGAGGGATGTCACGGAAATATTCTTTTTTGTGACATCAGCAAACATCAACACGAACATGAGGCTGCATAAAGAGACGCGAGTAGTAGACCTCTTGCATAAGTAGTGAGGTTGCGTAGCTTCAAAATCTTTGAACCACTGAGAAAAATCTTTAAAATCTCCGTGCCTTTGTGTCTCCGTGGTTAGGCTTTTTGACTTTTGCAAGAGCTCCAGTCATAGACGATAGTTAGGAGACCAAATAAAATGGACGAACTAAAGTATGAAAAGGTAGGTGAAGCCAATAGCCGCGCCGAAGCCGATGTCATTAAGAGCTTTTTGGAAGCGGAAGGAGTCGATGTGGAACTCGTTGAAGAATCAATTCTGCGTTCCGCTTATGCATTTCCATTAGCTCGAGTTGAGATCTTCGTCCCCAAAGAGACTGCCAAAAAGGCGCTTAAGCTTCTAAAGCCCTTTGATGACATCCGGCCAGAAGAGGGTGATTAATTTCTTTTTTGAACGCCCTTTCCTAAATTTAAATAAATATTCCAAAAATCGATCTTGTCGGCTTTCAATTGCCTGCATGATCTTTTTTTTGGTTGTCAGCTCTTGACTCTTCTCCATATTCCCGTATAATATGTGTGACCATTATTGTATTTTTAGTCATATACAGGATAACCCATGCCGAAAGCATTTTCAGAACATGAAAAAGAAACCATCCGCGCTCAAATGCGCGAGAAGGGCAAGAGACTATTTGAGAAGCATGGCCTCAAAAAGACCAGTCTGGACGATCTTACACAGGCTGTGGGCATTTCCAAAGGCGCGTTTTATTTATTCTACAACTCCAAGGAGGAGTTGTTTCTTGAAATTCTTGAAGAATTTGAAACGGAAATCCAAACCAGTATTCTCGACTTCGCCCTCAGACCAAAGGTGGGCGCACATCAGAATGTAAAAGATATGCTCAAAAGCTTCCTGCTGACTTGGGACACATACCCCTTGCTAAAAAACTTTGGTCAGGCAGAGTATGAATACCTCTTACGAAAAGTTCCACCCGAACGCATTCATCAACACGCACAGCGTGATACCGATTTTTCAAATCATTTTATTAGGAAAGTAAAGCGCGAAGGCATCACAGTCAAGGCCTCGCCTCGCGCGGTATCCAACCTTATCAAGAGCTTATTCTTCATCGGGCTGCATCGCGACGACCTCGGCGAGACTGGATATGAAGAAACGATGAGCATTATGATCGATCTGGTCGCAGGGTACGTGACCGGTAATAAGGAATAAAGAATGAATTACGCAATTGAAACAAATGGCTTATCAAAATTTTATGGCGATGTATTCGCAGTCAACAAGGTCAACCTGCGTGTAAAGCGCGGCGAGATCTATAGCTTTCTTGGTCTCAACGGCGCGGGCAAGACCACCACCATCCGCGCGCTTTTGGGGATGATCCGCCCGAGCGAAGGAAATGTCAAAGTGCTGGGGCAGGCTCTCGGTCCAGGTGGACGCGGGCCGTGGGCGCGGGTAGGCCACCTCGTGGAGAGTCCGTGCGCTTATCCCGATCTATCTGTTCGGGAAAATTTGGACATTGCGCGGCGTCTACATGGAATTCGAAATCCAAAAGTTGTGGATGATGTGATGAATAAACTTACCATCGCTTCTTATTCCAACCGTAAAGCTGGCACGCTTTCGAGCGGCAATTTTCAACGCCTGGGGCTGGCGCGCGCCTTACTGCACAATCCTGAATTATTGATATTAGATGAACCATCCAATGCGCTTGACCCTGCGGGCATTGTCGAAATTCGCGAGCTGTTAATTTCATTGGCACGCGAACACGAGACAACCATTTTCATGTCCAGCCACATTCTTACGGAAGTGAATCTGCTGGCAGATCGAATCGGGATCATCCATGAAGGCAGCCTGATTGAAGAGTTGGATGCCGCACGTCTGGAGGAACTTCGTTCTCAGCGGCTTGTAATTGACACGCGGGATTTAAGCAAAGCAAGAGAAGCTCTTGCAAGTTTTGAGGTAACCACCCTGGCAGACGGAAGGCTTGCTACAAATGACCCGCGCGCCATCGCATCGCCTGAATTGATCGCAACTTTGCTGGTAAATGCAGGCGCGCCTCCCATTCATCTTGCAATTGAACAGGAAAATTTAGAGGAATATTTTTTGAGATTGACGGAGAGTAATAATGAATAATTTTTTGTCTGCTCTCTGGATCGAAACTTTAAAGATGCGCCGCTCCAAGGTTCCACTCTTCACGGCCATTGGGTTTTCAATTGCGCCGTTGGTCGGCGGGCTTTTAATGATCATCCTGAAAGATCCCGAAGCCGCACGCTCCATGGGATTGATCAGCACCAAGGCTCAAATGCTGGCGGGCGTTGCAGATTGGCCGACATACTTTAACGTTTTAGCGCAGGCAGTTGCAGTTGGTGGAGCCATACTTTTTGCCATCATCACGATCTGGGTTTTTGGCCGCGAATTCTCGGACCGTACTGCCAAGGAATTATTGGCTTTACCAACATCCCGCGAAACAATTATCAGCGCAAAATTCGTTGTGATCGCCCTATGGACTTTTGTATTGAGTTTATTCATATTCGGCCTCGGTCTCGTTGTAGGCAAGCTCGTTGTCATCCCTGGCTGGTCTATGGGTTTGCTCCAAACTTCGTTCGTTGATGTATTAGGCACTGCCCTGCTCGTGATTGCAATGCTGCCTATTGTGGCGTTTGCCGCCAGTATTGGACGAGGCTACATGCCTCCGTTTGGATGGACAATTTTTACGGTGGTAATGGCACAAGTTGCAGTAATTACAGGCTGGGGAGATTGGTTTCCCTGGTCTGTGCCGGCTTTGTTCAGCGGCGCAATAGGTCCGCGTGCCGAACAGCTTGGAATCCATAGTTATGTGATCGTAATTCTTTTTAGTATCATCGGACTTGTTGCAACATATTACTGGTGGAGGAACGCAGACCAGACCAGGTGAACGAAAGTCAATATTTTTAAAGTAGCCAGCATTAAATGCTGGCTACTTTTGTTATCTTCAGTTGCGGGAAATATTTTCCTAAAGCGAGCGCACTCTCAACCACAAGCTCGGAATTCGGCTGATCTTGCCCAGCGCCGATAAACCCGCGCGGCGATTAAACACATCGTAATCGTGTTTCTCGATATCGTCCAGAATACCATTGTAAAAAGTGGAGGCTGCGCCGATGGCAAGTTGTCCTTCGCGTTCGAGCATTTTCACGCCTTCCCATGAGTCTTGATATAGTTGGCGTGTGCGATCAATTTGGAATTTCATGAATTGACGCCAATTATCGGTGACGCAGCATTTAGCAATATCGGTTTCGTGAATGCCATAAAAAGCCAGCTCCTCACGGGGGAGATATAGTCGACCGTTGCGATAATCCTCACCCACATCGCGCAGGATATTCGTCATTTGTAAAGCAACGCCAAGTTTGATGGCGTAAGGCACAGCCTCCTGACTCTTGAAGCCGACGATGTACATGCTCATCAACCCAACTGTGGAGGCAACTCCATAACAATATGTGGCAAGGTCGTCAAAGGTTTGATAACGAGATTGAGAGAGATCGCGCGCCACACCGTCAATTAGTTGCAGGGCGTAGTGACGCGGGATATGGTATCGTGTAAGGGTATCTGCCCAGGCGGAGGCGATCAGGTCATCGGTCGAGGCAGAAGCGTTTTGGACAATATTACGCCAGTATTCCAATTCAAAATCTCGATCTTTTTTGGATTCAACTTCATCCACAATATCATCCACTGTACGGCAAAATGCATAAAGTGCGCGGACTGCTGAGCGCTTCTCTTCAGGCAAAAGACCGGATGCAAAATGAAAGGATTTGCTGTGTTCAGCAGTGACTACAGCAGCCTGCTTGTAGGCTATACGCAAGGACGCATCGCCCGCCCAATAAGAGAAGAAGGGACGGGTTGACGGGTGCTGAATCTGTCCGGCGAGATCAAGAAGTTGGTTTTCCCAGTTTGCTTGTGCTTGCATAATATTCTCCTGCATAGTTTCTGGTAGCTCAATTAGTAAGGTCAATAGCGATATTTTACAGGATTTGTCATATTTGTCAAGGTTTTGCAAAGATATATTTTTAACCTTGACAAATACTAGACAATGGATATAATGATTGTTATTGATGTCTTGAGAATCTAGGAGATAAAAATGCAAAAACAAACTGCTTTGGTAATTGGCGCTGGGATCGGTGGAATTGCCACCGCTGCCCGCCTAGCAAAAAACGGATACGATGTGACCGTGCTGGAAAAGGAATCCACCCCAGGCGGACGCTGCAATCAAATTATTCGTGACGGACACCGCTTCGATATCGGCCCGACTCTGTTTCTTATGCCCGAGGTTTGGGAGGAGACTTTTGCCTCTCTCGGCGAAAAAATGAGCGATCATCTTGACTTACGCCGTATTGACCCAACATACAAAGTCCGTTTTGACGATGGTTTGCAATTGGAGCTGACTTCTGACATTGGCAAAATGCAAACTCAATTGGAGAAAGTGGAAAAGACCGCCTTCACAGGTTTTCTGAATTACATCGCTGAAGGAAGCAAGCACTATAAGATTTCGCTTGAGAAATTTGTGGGACGCAACTTTTACAATATCTTTGAGTATTTCAGTCTTTCCAACCTGCCGTTGATCTTCCAGCTCAAAGCATTGGACAAGCACTACACCAACACAGGCCGCTTCTTCAAAGATGAACGTTTGAAAGCTGCCTTCACTTTTCAAAACATGTATCTGGGATTAAGTCCCTACGATGCGCCCGCAACCTATTCCCTGCTTCAATATACTGAACTCGCTGAAGGCGTGTGGTATCCGATGGGCGGAATGTACGCAGGTATTCAAGCCTTGACAAAGGTCGCTGAAAAACTAGGCGTGAAATTTATTTACGATGCGCCGGTGCAGAAAATAAACACAGTAAAAACCAAAGTGGAAAGTGTAATTTTGGAGGATGGCCGCGAATTGACCGCTGATATTTTTGTCGGCAATGCAGACCTGCCTTATATTTACGATCAATTACTGCCTGACCGTGCCGAAGCGAAGAAGCTCATTGAAGAAAAACTTTATACCTGTTCCACGATCATGTTCTATTGGGGCGTGGACAAGGAATATCCACAGATCGCACATCACAATGTTTTTCTTGGCGGCGATTACAAAGTTTCATTTGAGAAGATCTTCAATGAGCATACATTGCCTGAAATTCCATCCTTTTATGTTCATGCCCCCAGGCGCACCGACCCTGCCGCGGGTCCAGAGGGAGATGACACACTGTATGTTCTTATGCCCGTCGGACATCTTGACGCGCGCAGTGAACAGGATTGGGATGCGATGGTCAAACGCGCCCGCCAAACCGTATTGGATCGCCTCGCCAAAGAAATGGGCGCAACAGACCTCGAGAGTCATATCAAGTTTGAGATCGTGTACCAGCCCAAAACATGGAAAGAACGCTTCAATCTTGTCAATGGCTCCGCGTTTGGCCTCAGTCATAACTTTTGGCAAGTCGGATATTTACGTCCGCACAATCGCCACAAGAAATATAAAAACCTATATTTCGCGGGCGCATCCACTCACCCCGGTACAGGCCTGCCCATTGTTCTGCTTTCCGCCCGCTTAACAACTGAACGCATTCTCAAAGAAATGGGTACAATATCTGTACAAAATATGGCAAAAGCGGCAATTGCCGCCGCCCAATAAAAAACATCCATTTCGGAGAATCAAATGTCCCTTAGCAAAAATCCCGCCTACAACTTGAAGGCTGTTCTGCAGGAAACCAATATTGCAGCAGACACTTTGCGCGCCTGGGAAAGACGCTATGGTTTACCCATGCCGCAACGGACCGCAGGCGGACACCGGCTTTATTCGCAACACGATATCGAGACCATTAAATGGCTGCTGGCAAGACAAGCCGAGGGGCTTTCAATTTCACGCGCAGTGGATTCATGGAAGGAACAAACCGCATCGGGCGCTGACCCGTTAGCCGGTGTTACGCCTTCAACATCTTTCGCCATTCAAACCACTCCTGCCACATACTCGCCCAACACAAACCTGGATACTTTACGTACACAATGGGTAACAGCATGTTTGAAGTTCAATGAGGCTGCTGCCGAACAGGCATTAAATCAAGCATTTTCCATGTTTCCCGTTGAATCTGTCTGTATGGAAGTTTTGCAAAAAGGTATGGCGGAAGTAGGCAATCTCTGGTATGGAAATAGTGCATCTGTCCAGCAGGAACACTTCGCATCTGGCTTGGCCATGCGCCGCCTGGATTCGTTGCTCAGCGCATCCCCTGCCCCATCACGCAACCAAACTGTGCTGGTTGGGTGTCCGCCAAACGAATGGCACACCTTCACGCCCTTGCTTCTCTCCCTGATTCTTCGCCGCCGCGGATTGAACGTAATTTATCTCGGGGCAAACATCCCAGCTGACCGTTTTGAAGAAACGGTTAAATCTGTGAGAGCCGATCTGGTCATCCTGATTGCACAGACCCTGACAAGCGCCGCCACTCTCCAACTTATCGCGCTAACTCTCTCAGGGTTGCGCGTCGCCGTTGCCTTTGGCGGACGCATCTTCAACCTGCGCCCGAATATCGCAGATCACATAGCAGGCCATTATCTCGGTGATACAATTATTTCATCCCTTGATGAGGTTGAAACATTGTTGAAGGGCAAAGTCAAAGCAAGGCAAATCAAGACCGCTTCGCAAGAACAACTAGCCGCACTGCAAGCCTTCACGTCCAAACGCACTGCCATCGAAGGTACGATCAAAGAATTGGCGCAGCCGCTTTCGATCAGTTCTAATGACCTGAACACGGGGATTCAATTTCTAGGCGATAACATCGCCTCCGCCCTGCAGCTCGGCGATATGGAACACGTCACCAACGAAATCGAATGGCTGAAAGTCTTACTGCAATCCGATAAAAGACCCCCGCAAGAGTTGGCATACTTCATGGAGACTTATTCACAAGCCGTGGACAAGCATATCAACGGGCAGGGTGAACCGATCAAAGTTTGGTTAAAAGAACAGGCTCAAGCAGCCGCATAAATAGGATGCCAATGAATATTCGCATTGTTACCGACAGCACCTGTGACCTGCCGCAAGAGATTGTGCACCAGCAAGGTATCACTGTTATTCCTTTGAACATTAACCACGGTAAAAACCTCCACCTATATGACGTAGACTTTACTTGACAGGCGGAAAGTCTGTCTTACAAACAAATCTAAAGGAGAAAATTGCAATGTCAAAAACAAATGAAATCTCTTATCTCAAATTGAAACGATTCAACCTCATCATGGGTTTTCTGCACTTGATTCAGGGCGTCTTCATGTGGGCTGTCAGCAACGACACCACCTACTCCATCTTCACCAATTTCCTTAATTTCGATACGTCCACCTTTTCGCTCTCACCCCGGGCAGCGCTGTATTACGAGTTGCCGCTCGGCCCAGCGGTGGCTATCTTCCTCTTGCTTTCCGCTGTGGCGCACTTCTATCTTTCCACCATCGGATATCCGAGCTACGTTGAAAACCTAAAGCAGGGCAAAAACCCCATCCGTTTCTATGAATATGCCCTAAGGTCCTCGCTGATGATCGTGCTGATAGGCATGTTGGCCGGTGTCTGGGACTTGGGCGCCATCATTCTGATGTTTGGCTTGAATGCCATGATGAACCTGCTCGGTTTGTTGATGGAGAGCCTAAATCAGGGTCAGAAGCGTTTGGACTGGACGCCGTTCACTTTTGGCTCGATCGCGGGCATCATTCCGTGGGTGGTGATATTCATCTACTTCTTTGGGTCGATCGCATCCGGCGGCGATGCCAAACCGCCTGCCTTCGTGTACGCCATCATCCCCACCTTGTTTGTGTTCTTCAACACATTCGCGATCAATATGTACCTGCAATACAAGAAGGTCGGTCCATGGAAAGACTACCTGTATGGTGAACGTGTTTTTATCATCCTGAGCTTGGTTGCCAAAACCGTATTGGCCTGGATGATTTTTGCCGGGACGCTTGCCCCAGTTTAAGAGAGAAAACATGACGAAAATAGCGATCGTTACCGACAGCACCTGCGATCTGCCTGCGGGAATCGCAATTCAATATGAGATTACCGTCATCCCCTTGAGTATCAACGTGGGCGACAAATCCTATCTGGATGGCGTTGACGTTTCGCGTGATGAGTTCTACGCCCGCCTGCCAAACTATAACCCGCATCCCAAGACCGCAGCGCCAGGTCCCGAAGTTTTTCAGCAGGCGTATGAACGTCTCGCGCAGGATGGCGCGCAGGCGATCATCTCCATTCATATTTCAGAGACACTCAGCGCGACGGTCAACTCGGCGCGGAGCGCGGCAAAAGAATTCACGCGGATACCGGTCACCGTCCTCGACTCGACCCAACTCAGCCTCGGCATGGGATTCCTCGTCGAACAAGCCGCGCAGCTGGCGCACGCGGGAAAACCCGTGGATGAGATTCTCGCCGCGCTAAAAGTATCCATGCCGCGCGCATATGTGTTCGCGGCATTGAATACGCTCGAATATCTGCGCCGCAGTGGCCGCATGAATTTTGCGCTTGCCGCATTCGGCGAGCTGTTACAACTCAAGCCCATGCTGCATATGAGTATGAGCAATGCCACCGCCCACCGCACACGCACGCGCAGCAAATCCATGGCGCGCTTGTTCGAGTGGCTGCGGGAATACGCTCCCTACGAAAAACTTGCCATCGTTCACGCAGGTGTGGAAGAGGAGGCGCACGCGCTGTATGAATTGGCGAAATCGTTTTTGCCTGACGGCGAAATTCCTATTGTTCAAATCACCCCGGTTCTCGGCGCGCACCTCGGCATCGGCGCGCTGGGATTTGCATGTATCTCCAAGGAATAAACTCATGAAAATTGCAAAGATAATTTCAATTCTTGGCATGCTTGCCATGACCGCCGTGCTGATCTACGGCTTCACCGTCGGTGACTTCTTCCGCGAAGGCAGCCAGTTATTTGCCATGCCGTGGGGTATCGTCTCGCTCGTGGATTTGTATACGGGCTTCACCCTCTTCTCGATGTGGATCATCTATCGCGAAAAATCCCTGCCCGTTGCTATTCTGTGGACAATTGCCATGATGACTCTCGGATTCTTCGCTGGCAGTTTATATGCTTTCATTACTCTGCAATCCAGCGCTGGTGACTGGCGCAAATTTTGGCTCGGCAAACACGCTTAATAATAATGAAACAACAAAAATGGCGTGAATTACTGGATGAGCTTCGCACGGTATTCGCAGGGCGAAACTCTTTTCTCGATGCAATTCTGCCGCCGATCATTTTTCTTGTGGTAAACGGGCTGGTCAGTTTTCAAGCCGCAATGGGAAGCGCGCTGGGGCTTTCGGTGGTCATCGCCGCCGCGCGCATCATCCGCAAACAGCCGCTGACTTATGCGCTGGCGGGTGTCGGCAGTGTCGCCATCGCGATCGGAATTGCGTGGTTCCTTGGAAAGTCGGAGGGATTTTTTCTGCCTGGCCTCATCAGCGGGAGCATGACCTTGCTTCTGACCCTCGTCAGCCTGATCGTCCGCCGCCCCATGGTGGCATGGACAAGTTACCTTGCCCGCCGCTGGCCTCTTGAGTGGTATTGGCATCCGCAAGTTCGGCCTGCCTATAGTGAAACGACTTTCGCATGGGCAATCTTTTTCGCCGCCCGACTGTTTCTGCAATACTCGGTCTTCCAAAGCGAAGATGTCACCTCGCTGGCTGTGACCAACTTCCTCACGGGCTGGCCCGCCACCATTTTGCTGCTGGTATTTACTTATTTATACGGAACGTGGCGGCTCGCGCAACTGCGCGGTCCCAGCGTGGAAGAATTTCAAGATCACAGCCCTGCTCCGTGGCAAGGTCAACGGCGCGGGTTTTAGTCCAAGTCATCATAGTGTTTTTGAGACAGGTTCTCAATAGTTTAAACAGTTTACACAAGGATAATATTCCATGAAAAAAGCAGATCGCAATTCTCTCGTTACTTTCCCCGTGTTGGTGCTCATCGGAGTTCTGGTTGCTTTGGCGGGCAGCCAGGGCGGGGCTTCGATAAACGGCATCCCCTTATTCGCATTATCGGTTGGGTTGGCTTTTCTGGTTCAGTGGCTGGTTTTTATTCCATCGTACTGGTTCCAAACCGAAAAGTTTTTTGACCTAACAGGAAGCCTTACTTATATTTCTATTACCGTGCTGGCCGTGTTGACAAGTCCCGCGGTTGATAGCAGGTCTCTACTGTTGGCAAGCCTTGTCGTGATTTGGGCAGTTCGCCTGGGAAGTTTCCTTTTCGGCCGCATTCAAAAAGCAGGCAAGGATGACCGCTTTGATGAACTGAAACCCTCCTTTTTCCGCTTCCTAAACGTTTGGACGATTCAAGGATTGTGGGTCACATTCACAGCGGCGGCCGCACTGGTTGCCATTACAAGCTCCGCTCGAAAAGAATTGGATTTGTTTGCCATCATTGGCTTCCTGGTGTGGGTTATCGGGTTTGGGATTGAAGTTGCAGCCGACTCGCAAAAAGGCCGTTTTAGTGCAAACCCAGCCAACAAAGGCAAGTTTATTCAAACGGGACTTTGGTCTCGCTCCCGCCATCCCAATTACTTTGGTGAGATCGTTCTCTGGGTTGGCGTGGCAATTATCGCTTTGCCCGTTTTGCAAGGCTGGCAGTGGGTTGCCCTGATTTCTCCTGTTTTTGTCACACTGCTTCTTACCCGTGTCAGTGGGGTTCCCCTGCTTGAGCAAAAGGCAGATAAAAAATGGGGCGGGCAGGCAGATTATGAGACCTATAAAAAGAAGACCCCTGTACTTATTCCTCGCTTGTAATTATTGAATTTAGGCGCTTAGAAGTTAAATGCTTGCTTTTTGTACAAGAATTTTTTGAACCACGAAGGGTCACGAAGGTTTTTTAGGTTTTCCTTTGTGTTCCTTTGTTGCCTTTGTGGTTGAATCCTTTTTGGTTTCGGCTTGTCCGAGTTAGGAGAAACATGTTCATTCAAGTTTTGCAAATCATTGCAGCAGTGGGAACCATCCTCACAGGATTGTATTCACTGCTCAGACCCACGACCCTCACAGGCTTTACGGGACTCCGTCCCGAAGGCGGGCGCGGCATTACCGAGATCCGCGCTATTCTGGGCGGATTGTTCATCGCGCTCGGCGCATTCCCATTGATCGTCAACTCGCCGATCGCGTACATGATGCTGGGTGTTACCTATCTGGGAATTGCAGTTGTCCGCGCCGTTTCAATGTTCATGGATAAATCTGTTGTTCAATCCAACGTAATCAGTCTGGCTGTTGAAATTATCTTCGGCATCATTTTGGTGCTTCCAGCATGAGCCGCGCCGAACTCAACAAGCCCGCTCCAAATTTCACACTGACAGATTTCAAGGGACAGGAAATCAGCCTGAAAGATTTTCAAAACAAAAAGAATATTCTTCTGGTTTTTAACCGGGGATTTTTCTGACCTTTCTGCCAACGGCATATGGCGCAGTTGCGCCGTGATTACGATAAGTTTGTGGAACAGGATACTGAAATTATTGTGGTCGGCCCTGAACGTGCGGATGCATTTTCGGCCTATTGGAAAAATCATGAACTGCCATTCATCGGGCTGCCTGACCCAACTCATACGGTCTTGAAACTTTATGGGCAGGAAGTTAGTCTGTTCAAGTTTGGCCGCATGCCCGCACAGGTGACCATGGACAAACAAGGACAGGCACGCTTTGTCCATTATGGACATGACGCGACAGACATTCCAGCGAACGAGGAAATTCTTGATCTGTTAAAAATAATAAACGAGGAATACCTTCTCAACGCTTAAAGATAAAATTGTTGTTGTTACTGGCTCCACTCGCGGATTTGGCTTCGCCATCGCAAAGTCGATGCTCGAAGCGGGAGCAACTGTCGCGATAACCGGAAGAAGCCAACAGGCAGTGGATAACTCATTGGTCAGTCTTCAACCCAAAGGTCGTGTGAGCGGATTCGTGATGGATGTCCGCGAAGAGGAACAAGTCTACAAATTGGTTGATGATGTCATCGCTGAATTTGGTCGCATTGATATTTGGGTTAACAACGCAGGCTATTCCAACGCGGCAGGCATGATGCTGGACATGAATCCGCAGGATGCCTTGGATATGTTCATGTCAAACGATCTCGGTGTGATGATTTGCACGCAGGCCATCATGCACTACATGCTGCCGCGCAAGCAGGGGCTGTTGGTCAACATTTATGGCAATGGAAGTTTTCTGCGCCCCGCGTCGCCCACAGGACTCTACGGCGCAACCAAGGCATGGATGTCATCTTTCACGCGCAGTCTTGCAGTTGAACTCAAAGGCAGCGGCGTGCAAATTTTAGGATTTAGCCCAGGCATGATGACGACTGATATGCTCACCAGCCCCATCGTGGTCGGCGAGCGCGGCAAAGAAATGCTAAAGAACTTTGGCTTTGTGCTGCGCTTTCTTGGTCAACCTGCCAAATATGCGGCAGACAAATTGGTGAAAACCATTGAAAGCAACAACAAGGAATTCTCCGAGGTCAAATTGTTCAAACCGTGGACTCCCCTGCTCGGCCTGATTCGCGTCGGCTGGGAGAACCTCACCAAAACTGGAAAAACTCCTGAGTTTGAATTGCACTATCAGGAAGCGTATCGATCAAAATTTATTCAAAAGTAAAACCTCGTCATTGCGAGGCGGCGCACTTCCGCCGAAGCAATCTCCTCATTATTTCGAGATTGCTTTGGGCTGTCGCCCTCGCAATGACGTCATCACAACAAAAAGGAAAAAATGAACAAACGTCTCTTCTCAATTATTTTAGTGGTCTTTATTGACTTGTTCGGCTTCAGCCTGATCCTGCCGCTGCTGCCGTATTACGCCGAAACATTCAAAGCGAATCAAACCACGACAGGGATTTTGATCGCCTCCTATGCGCTGATGCAATTGATCGGCGCGCCCATCCTTGGACGTCTCTCTGACCGCTTCGGACGCCGCCCCGTTTTGCTGCTCAGCGTCTTCGGCACCTTCCTTGGCTTTTTGCTGCTCGGCTTCGCCAACGCCCTGTGGATGTTATTCGCGAGCCGCATTTTAGACGGCCTGACAGGCGGCAACTTGAGCGTCGCGCAAGCCTACATCTCAGATGTGACCGATGAAAAATCCCGCTCAAAAGGATTGGGTATGATCGGCGCGGCATTCGGCCTCGGCTTCATCATCGGCCCTGTCACCGGCGGATTGCTCAGTCAGTGGGGTTACGCTGTCCCTGCGTTTGCCGCGGCTGCAATCTCCTTCATCAACCTCATCCTAATCTACGCCTGGCTTCCTGAATCACTCACCAAAGAAAAGCGCAGCCAGATGACCGAGAAGCGCCCCGCCATTACTTTAAATGCTTTACTGGCTGCATTCCAACGCCCGTTCACTGGCTCGATTCTGATTACGCGTTTCTTCTTTGGCTTGGCCTTCGCGATCTTCCAAACCATCTTCTCGTTGTATGCGCTTGCAAAATTCAACCTCACCGCGCGTGACACTGGTTTCGTTTTGACATACGTCGGCGTGCTTTCTGTCATCGTGCAAGGCTTCCTCGTGGGGCGCCTCACCAGCAAGTTCCGTGAAGATCTGCTCATCATGGCTTCTGTTGTCCTGATGGGCATTTCATTGCTTGGCTGGGCGCTTGCTCCTTCAGTGCTTTGGCTCTACATCATCATGACCCCCACCGCCCTCTCTGGCGGTCTGCTCAACACATTACTCTCCAGCGTATTGACCAAAGCCGTAGCCCCGCAGGAAATCGGCGGCATCCTTGGTCTTTCTACCGCAGTGGAAAGTTCCACGCGCATCATTGCCCCGCTTCTAGGAGGCGTGTTGTTACAACAGGTCGGCACCTGGGCGCCTGGCGCGTTTGGAGCAGTCGTCATGGTCGGAGTCAGTATTTTTGTTTTCATCACGATCTACAACCATCCCATCGTCGCCACATTGAAACAGAACAAATCCGTCCCTGTCTCCGCTGCGGATTAGGTCTATCAAA
Organism: Anaerolineales bacterium; assembly: GCA_038250295.1. Lineage (GTDB taxonomy): Bacteria > Chloroflexota > Anaerolineae > Anaerolineales > Villigracilaceae > Villigracilis. The sequence goes on from JBBSCM010000012.1 coordinate 19,290, forward strand.
AAATCACGAAGGCACAAGGCCTCAAAAATACGAAGTCAAAACTTTGTGTCTCTGCGTCTTTGTGACTTCGTGGCAAACAGGTCTATAGGAATTCACCATGTCCAACGACATCATCCGCTATGAACTACCCCCAGCAGGAATCACCCTGCTCGGCTACGTGATACGCCGCATGCACAAAACACAGTGGCTGATGTCTGTCCCTGTCTTGCTGGCGGAAAACAAAACTGACGAAGCGCTTGCACAGATCGCCATGTATGCGGTGACATCTTCCACATCCTTCGGAAGGGCATACTACCAGCCGCAATTCAATTCCAAAGGCTCCGAAGTCAGCGAAGCAGACCCGATCACAGGCGCAATCGTCACAGCAAAATTACTCTCCACTTCGCCGCACTTTTTAATTTCCTACACAGCCACCATGCCCAACGCGGATATTTTCTCCGGCAGCGAAGAGATCACAAGCACCACTGTCGGCTTGCGTGGACTTGGCATGCCGGCGCCATCCAAATTCAGTTTCAGATCTGGCGAATACACCGCTGAACTTACGGGCTTGATTACCAGCGAACTTGCGCTCTCGCTGATTGGACGAACCCGCATCCGTGCTTATGGATTTTTAAATTTCAAAGACAGCTCGAACAACACAGGTAAATTAACCATTGACCGCAAAAACAAAATTGATCTCGAAGTCAACAACGAAAAAATACAGGTTCCCACTTTCACTCAAGGTCAATTGACATGAAACTCAAGCGTTTGTTAATTTTTTTCATCCTTACGCTTGTCACAGTGATTCCTTTTTCAAGCGCATCAGCTCATACCCCGATCTGGGGCGATGAAGATATTACGACCCTCGAAAACCTCTCCACATCCTTCGCCTTCTATCGCAAGCTGCCCGCAGACAAAGTCCACGTCTACACTTTCATCGGCAAGCAGGGACAAAATTTTTACGCGGGCATCAACGTCCCCGCAGTGAAAGGTCTTGAAGATTACTCCGTCACCATGGCGCTCTTCGGCCCAAGTTTGCCCGAAGCGAACCACGACCTGCTCCCGCCTGAATTCCCCGAAGACCTCGGCGCGCTCATCTTCCCATCCAAAGTCAGCGCAGACTTTTTCGAGTCATTCACGCAAACACTTTACTGGGGACGCCAAAGCATCGAAATGACTCTGCCCGCCGATGGCGAATATTACCTGCTCATCTGGCAGCCCGAAGGCCTTGCTGGCAAATACGTGATGGACAGCGGCTACGCTGAAGTCTTCGGCTTTGGCGATATTTTCCGCTTCCCCATTTGGTGGGTGCAAGTCCACGTGTTCTTCGGCCACGGCCCGTACCTGCTCGCAGGCGCGCTCGTCATGCTCGGCTTCATCTTTTTCACTTTTATCAAACGACGAAAAACTGCATGACATCGATCTGGTGGATTCGCCGCGACTTAAGACTGACCGACAACCCAGCGCTTCATTCCGCGCTCGGGCTTGGTGACGTCATCCCAGTCTTTGTCCTCGACCCATCATTTTCCACTCAATCCCCCCGCCGACGAAGTTTCCTCTACGAAGGCCTGTCTGCACTTGATAAGGAAGTGCGAAAGCGTAATTCGTATCTTGTAATCCGTAATGGTAAACCAGTTGACATATTACGCCAGTTGATTCAAGAAACAAATGCAGAGATGATCTTCGCCGAAGAAGATTACACCCCCTATGCCCGCAAACGCGACTCACTGGTTGCAAGCCAACTTCCATTGCAACTGATCGTGGGGCAAACCGTTCATCATCCTGAGTTCGTCAAAAAAGCGGACGGCAAGCCTTACACGATTTACACACCCTATTCAAAAGTATGGAAATCCTTACTACAGGAAATAAAATTAATTCCTGCGCCAAAGAATATCAGCACCCCCGCAGGAATACAAAGCGAACCCATCCCCGCCTTTGAAAGCAATCCACTTTTTCCAGCGGGCGAAAAAGAAGCAAGAGACCGTCTCAATCGATTTGTCGAATTACCAATTACTAATTACTCAGAAAGCCGCAACCGCATGGACTTGGATGGCACATCCTCGCTCTCGCCATACCTGCGCTTCGGAATGCTTGGGCTGAGACAGGCTGTCAGTATGGCAAAGCAGGCTTGGGATCAGTCAGGAAGCGCAGAAGCGAAACACGGTGCAGAAATCTGGCTTAATGAATTAATCTGGCGTGAGTTCTACATCCAAATTTTGTATCACTTCCCATATGTCAGCAAAAATGCATTCAATCTCTCGCTGGCAAATATTCCATGGAGAAATAATGAATCCGAATTTAATGCATGGAAAAATGGATGCACAGGCGTGCCGATCGTGGATGCCGCCATGCGTCAATTGAAGGAAACAGGTTGGATGCACAACCGCGCACGCATGATCGTCGCGTCATTTTTAGTCAAGGATTTACTGATCGACTGGCGCTGGGGCGAAGCGTGGTTCATGGAAAATCTACTCGATGGCGATGTAGCAGCCAACAACGGCGGCTGGCAATGGACAGCAGGCACAGGCACCGACGCCGCGCCGTATTTCAGAATTTTCAACCCCGTGCTGCAAAGCGCAAAATTTGACCCAAATGGAGATTACATTCGCAAGTGGGTTCCAGAACTTGGAAGATTGAATTCAAAGGAAATTCATGCACCCTGGGATTTTGAAATAAAAGTGAATGGTTATCCTGAAAGACCGATCGTGGATCGCGATATTGTAAAAGAAAGAACGTTGAAGGCATATGGTATTTCGAAGGAATTAATGAAATGAACATCGAAAATAAACGCGATATTTCCGTCTCCATGACACAAGCCAATATTATTGTCTTATTTATTGGTATTCCAGTAGCAATCCTGCAATTCATCCTTTTTGAGTATTTGCATCCAGCTGAAAATCTGGAACTCACCTGGAACTTTCTGCTTTTTCTGGCTGTTGTTTTTACAGGCATTATTCTGCATGAATTCATTCACGGAATCACCTGGATGGGCTTCGGAAGAAAACCGTTCTCTGCGATCAAATTTGGTTTTCAATGGAAAACATTAACTCCTTACGCCCATTTGAAGGAACCTGTTGACGTTAATTCATACAGGATCGGTGCTTTTATGCCTGGCCTTATTGTGGGAATTATCCCTTTTATCCTAAGCCTAATTTTGGGCAATGGAAACCTGCTCTGGTTCAGCATCATTCACACGACCGCAGCGGGCGGAGATTGGTTAATTTTATGGACTCTTCGTAATGTTAATAGCAAGGCATTGGTGGAAGATCATCCATCCCGGGCTGGCTGTTATGTAATTGAAGGATAGTCGATGCAAAAACTCTCCCCTGAAACTGGCCGCGCCGCGATGCGCGCCTTGCTCAAAGAAAAATCTCCGCTGGGTCCATTGAAAGTGATGGCAAAGCAGGTTGGACGATTCTTTCAAATCCCCATCCCAGGCTTTCGACCGTATGTTGTCTTCGGGCCGGAAGCCGCACGCAAAGTTTTGGTGACAGAACGCGACAAAGTTTTATGGCGCAACACTGACCCTGTGACGGATTTACTCGATCGCGGCGTATTAGTCGTGGACGGTGAGGATCATGATCGCTATCGAAAATTGATGGAACCGCCGCTTCATCCTGCGCGTTTGGCTGATTACACCCAAATGATGATCTCTCAAACTGACAGAGTCACCTCCCAATGGCAGGACGGTGAAACTGTGGACATGCTCGTCGAGAGCCGCAAGATCGCATTGCTCATCATCATGCAAACCTTGTTCAGCAAAGATGTCTGGAACGATCTGCCGCGCATTTGGAATCCCATCCTCAAAGCCATCGAATATATTTCTCCCGGCCTGTGGATCATCTGGCGCAAAATTCCCAGATTTGGATTCCGCAACCCGCTGAAAACGTTGGATGATTATTTGTTTGAAATTATCACAGAACGACGAAAGACTCTGGAGTCCGTCAGCTTGCTGACAGATGTGCAAGAGCAAGCTCCTGCACTCCAGAAAAATGATCTACTTCAGCATTTAATTAACGCGGGCTTAACCGACAAAATTATCCGCGACCAGATGCTGACCATGCTGATCGCGGGTCATGATACATCCACAGCCCTGCTGGCATGGACATTTGCGCTGCTTGGTCAACACCCTGAGATACATGAACAGGTTGTCAGCGAAGTAGATCATTCAGAAAAATCACAATTGCTTAACCGCGTAATTAAGGAAAGCCTGCGTCTCTACCCGCCCATACATATCGGCAATCGGCGCGTGACAGAAGAAATGGAATTTGCAGGAGGCAAAGTCCCTGCTGGCGAGCGGTTATTTTATTCGATCTACCTCACCCACCGCGATCCTGAAGTTTGGGAGAACGCTGAAGATTTTTGCCCCGAGCGCTTTGCTCATGGACGCAAGACTCCACCCATGAGTTACATCCCTTTTGGCGGCGGACCGCGCTCATGTATTGGCGCAGCCTTTGGCCAGGCCGAGGCGCGGATCGTGATGGCGCGCCTGCTGAAAACATTTACATTTGAATTTACAGGTCACAAAATCCATCCGCACATGGGCGCAACGCTTGAACCACATCCCGGGGTGATGATGAAAATTAGAAAAAGAAATTAACCACGAAGGATACAAAGGAACACAAAGGGAAAACCTTTGTTGAATTTCCTTAGTGACCCTTCGTGCTTTTTATGGTGAACAATGACATATTTTGGATTTCTGCTTCGCTTTCTGGCAATTCCCATTCTTATTTTTCTCAGTATTAGCTATTGGGACAATAAAAATAAGAAACCCACGCCCGGCTTCCAAAATGGACGCGCCGTATGGGTTGCGATTCTTGTGCATGTGATCCTGGCGGTGGTGTACACCACGCCCTGGGATAACTATCTCGTTGCGACAGGCGTATGGTATTACAACCCAAATTTAGTGACAGGCATTGTATTTGGATATGTTCCCATCGAAGAATACACATTCTTTATTTTGGAAACGATCCTCACAGGATTATGGTGGTGGTTTCTTGCAAGAAGAATCTCGGAACCAAAAAATAATTTTCAATCCTCAAAAACTATGCGAATCATTGCGGCTGGCATTTTGTTTCTTGTATGGATCATCTTCACAGCGCTCTTCTTCAGCGACAATCAGCCCATCACCTATCTATCCATCACGCTTTTCTGGGCATTGCCTGCCGTCTTTCCGCAATTGTTGTATGGCGCAGACATCCTCTGGCATCACCGCAAGCTGGTTTTGCTCGGCATTCTCGTCCCTGGCGCCTATCTCTCGTTGATGGATATCATCGCGCTCACAGACACCACCTGGTCCATCGCAAAAGACCAGACCACAGGAGTTTTATTCTTTGGCATCCTGCCGCTGGAAGAAGTTGTATTCTTCTTCATCACCAACACCCTGATCATATTTGGCATGACGCTTTTACTCTCCACCATCGGTCAAGGCCGCTTCAAGACATGGAAATCAAACCACTACAAAGGACTCCCCTAATGCTTAAACAATTTGAAAAACAGCAATATCTGAACATCGAAACCTTCCGCAAAAATGGGCAGGGAGTCAAAACACCGGTCTGGTTTGTGCAGGATGAAGAAGCGCTTCAGGTCTGGACCCAGGCTGGGTCCGGCAAAGCCAGGCGGATTCGCAACAATGGCACGGTCCGCGTTGCGCCTTCGACAGCTTCTGGTGAACCCACAGGTGAGTGGATGGACGCCCGCGCCCAAACAAATGAATCCCCTGAAGCGATCAAGCGTGTTGAAACATTAATGAAGAAAAAATATGGCGCAATGTTCTACTTCTTCGGCTTCATCGGCAGAATGCGCGGCGGAGCAAAATACACCGCCATCAAAATTCAGGCATAACAAAAAGGAGCCGCAAAAAAATGCGGCTCCTTTTTGTTGATCAAGTATTCACCAGATCATGAATCCATTTTCTTGACCTGAACCTCCACCCGCTGACAAAGGCTTTGGCGAACTCTTCCAGAGCCACCATGAGATAAACCAAATAAACCGGTAAATGCAATACAAAGGCGCCAAAATATGCGGCGGGTACACCAATCAGCCAGATGGAACATATTTCCATGAGCAATGCAAAACGCGTATCGCCACCAGCACGTAATGCGCCGATGAAAACCGAAAAATTGAACATGCGGATCCATAATGTGCAGGCCATCATGAGCATCAACATACGGACATTGTTGACGCCGCTGGGTGAAAGATCGTAAAGCCCAACAACAACATCGCGCAGGAGGAAAATAATGACACCCACGATCACTGCGAATGCAACACCCAGGATCGTCACACGGCGGACGATTTCATAAGCTTCATCCTTCTTCCTTGCGCCAATTCGATTGCCCACCATCACGGCACAGGCATTCCCAAGTCCCATAAAAACAACAAAACCGAGTTCTTCCATTGTCGCATTGACGTTGATCGCGGCAATGGAATCTGTGCCGATGTGGGCGTAAATTGCATAATACGTTGTAATTCCAAATGACCAGAACAATTCATTGAGAACTGCGGGCAAAGCGGTTTTGAGAACGCGTCCAAAGAAAGACATATCAAAGGAGAAGAATGTCAACGGGTTGGCGGCGAGAGGAGTCTTCTGAGTGTAGATCAGGATGAGGAGCAGAACCAGCTCAAGGGCCCAGCCTGATGCGGTGCCAATAGCGGCGCCTCGCACCCCCAGCGCGGGAAGTCCGCCTATTCCAAAAATTAAACAATATCCCAAAATCGTCTTGAAGATCAAAGCTGAAACTGTGGCGATGACGGTGAGACGGATCAACCGAATGCTTCTCAACACTGCAATATATGCAGTCGCAATCGCCATGGGGACATAGGTGAAGCCAACAATTCGAAGATAGCCACTGCCGAGAGCAATCACTTCAGCATCGTTTGTATAAAAGCCAAGAACCGTTTCTGGGATGAGTATTGCCGCAAGAGTAAAGATAAGCGCAAAGCCGACAGCTGTGATGAGACTCATTCCCAACACTTTGCGAATCGAATCTATCTCCTGTTTACCCCAAAACTGCGCGGTGAAAATTGCCATGCCGCTGGTTGTGCCAAAGAGAAGAAGGATAAGCACAAAGAATACCTGATTGGACAAACCCAATGCAGCAATGGCAGATTCGCCCAACTGCCCGACCATGATCACGTCTAGCATGTTGAGCGAAGCATTGATCAATTGTTGAAAAGAAATGGGGATTGCGATTACCAGTAGTTCTCGGAGAAATGTTTTATCACGCAGGAAGGAGAGGCTCATAAGTGTGCAATTGTATCAAAAGACCCCAAAGGATTTGGAGTCTTTGAGGTCTGAATGCGGGAGTGGTGATCAATCCTGAGGGGCTTCCCTAACAATATAGAGCGGCCTGCCTTTGGCTTCGTCGTAGAGCCGGCCTATATATTCCCCCAGAATCCCCAACGAAATCAATTGTACCCCGCCGAGAAATAATACAGCGATCAAAGTTGTCGCCTGCCCAGTGAACGCGCCCGATCCCATAATGCGCATGTAAATGACAATGGGAATGGCGAGAATGGAGAGGCCTGCCGATACGAATCCAAAGAAAGTGGCAACTTGTAAGGGGAAATATGAAAAGCCTGTGATGGCATTCAGCGCCAGTTTGAGCATCTTGCTAAAGGGATATTTTGTCACGCCTGCAACACGCGCGGCGCGTTTATATGTGACCCCAATTTGTTTAAAGCCCACCCAGGCAGACATGCCGCGCGGAAAGCGATGGCGTTCCTTCATCAGCTTAAGCACATCCACTACTTTGCGATCCATTAAACGAAAATCACCGGTATCGACGGGCATTTTTACATCCGTAATACTGTAAATAATTCTGTAGAACATGGCGGCTGTAAATTTCTTGAACCACGATTCGCCTTCACGCTCGCCGCGTATGGCATAAACCACCTCGTAACCTTCCTTCCATTTCTTTGCAAGTTCAAGGATCACTTCAGGCGGATCCTGCAAATCTGCATCAATGATGACAACTGCATCGCCGCGCGCATAGTCCCAGCCTGCAGTGATCGCAACTTGATGCCCGAAGTTACGGGCAAAGATAACAGGCCGCACGGTTTTATCCATTTGCGCAAGTTCACGAATCCGTTCCGTGGAACCGTCTGTGGAGCCATCGTCCACCAGAATAAGTTCCCAGGTTTCACCGCAGGAATCCATCACTTCTTTTACGCGGCGATGAAGTTCAGGGAGGTTGTCAATTTCATTATAGATCGGGGCAACGATCGAGTAGGTAACTTTCATGAATCTTCTTTCGGCTCTTCTTTTGTAGAGAATTTTAGCTGCCGCCGTGGTTTTATCTTTTCAGGCGGGGTTACGAACTGAGTATCATCGTCAGCGGCAAAGGGAGGCAATCCCAACACACGGCGGCGCAGGTACTCCATAATAACAATTACAGAAGCCAGAACAGGGACAACCAGCAAGGCGCCCAGAATTCCTTCAAGGATGGTGGCCATCATGATGGCGATGAAGATCAAAGCTTCATTCATGTGCAAACTTCGCCCCATGATGATCGGCCGCACAAAGAAGTTCTTCAAATTGATCAGCACCAGATATGTCAGGCCCACAATGCCAGCCACCCAAAAATTTGAAAGGGGAATCCAACTGGAGCCTTCGAGCAAAGCCACACCCATGGCCAGCGCCGCCGCCAGGAAAGGGCCTACATCGGGAATCAAAGTAAACAGGCCGGCAATCACACCCAGCACCAACGCGCCCGGGATGCCGAGTATCAACCACGCAAGTGTGAATACGACTCCAACCACCACCATCAGAACGATCTGGCCTCGCAGGTAAGCCATCCACACGTTGCGAAGCCGTTTGTATAATTCAACCATATCCTGATGATACGCTTGCGGCGCAAGTCCCATCAACCACTCACGCATGCGAGGCCATTCGCTCATGAATAAGTGTACGCTGACGAGGATCACCAAAATCCACAACACATTGACGGATGTCGTCTCAAGCAAAGCCAGCGCTTCCTCAGGCAATGGCGTGAGAATTGATTCCTGCAGCTGCCCAAGGCTTTGACCCAACTGCTCAAAATGAAATACCATGCCGCCAAACTGCACAGGCTGAGTCAGCATAACGCTCGTCTGACGGGAAAGGTCGAGAAGATCGCTGGCCACAATTTTTATTTCATCAAAAAAGATCGGCGTCAATGTAGCTGGCACGCCCACCAGCACGATCAATGCGGAAAAATACACAACATTCACCGCAGCTCTCCGCGATAATTTTGTGTTGTGCGTCAACATCGTTACGGCGGGACTGATGATATATGCAATAAAGCCGGCGATCACCATCATTTTCACAGCCTCGCGCGCATAGATCAACAGCGCAACGATGGCAATAAAAATAATGACGCCAACAATATAACGAAACGGAAGACTCCATTGAGGATTTTTCATAGGATCTTTTTCACCGCCAACAAGGTTGGTTCGATGATCGGAGCCGGCTGGACAGCCTGCATGGCCGCTTTGACATCTTTCAAACCACTGCCCGTATTCAACACGAGGACAGGGTCATCGCTTCCGACTACGCCCAAGCCTGCTGCTTTGACCAGACCAGCATAAGCCGTGGCCCCGGCAGGTTCGGCAAAGACTCCCATCCTGCCGAGTTCCGCAATCGCTTTTACGATCTCGTCGTCTGATACAGTGATATACGTGCCATCGGTTTCCCTTGTTGCACGCACCGCGCGGACTCCGTCCCGAGGCAAATCAACCGAAATGCTGTCAGCAATCGTCGCAGCAGAGACCGGAGTGATCACCTCCGTATTTGCGTGAAAAGCATTTGCAATTGCTGCGGAACCTTCCGCTTGCACGCCAATGATGCGCGGCATATTTGGAATCCAACCGAGCGTGAACAAATCCTTAAATCCCTTGTGAATTCCAGAGATGATATTCCCATCACCCACAGAAACAAAAATGGACAATGGCGGATGAGAATCCAGCGGACTATCCGTTTTATGCCAATCGCGATGCGCCTTGATCCACCATTCCCAAATTTCAAAGGCGGCAGTTTTCTTTCCCTCCAATGTAAATGGATTGTAGCCAGTGTTGCGGCAGTACCATCCAAATTCGTTCGAAGCTTTAATCGTCAAGTCGAAGGCTTCATCATAGGTTCCGTCCACCAGGATTACTTTCGCGCCGAAAATAAGCAGTTGCGCAACCTTGGCTGGCGGCGCAGACTTTGGCGCAAAGATGATGGCCTTCTGCCCAATTGCCGCAGACATGCCCGCCAGCGCTGCGCCTGCATTGCCTGTGGAAGCCGTGACAACGACATCCGCTTTGATCTCACGTGCGCGCGTCACAACCACTGCGCTGGCGCGATCTTTGAAGGATGCCGTCGGATTCCGCGACTCATCCTTGAGCCAAAGATGTTTCAGGTTAAGTTTTTCTGCCAATCGTGGCAGGGCAAACACAGGAGTCCAGCCCGCGGCGTGAAGAGGAGTGGAATCCCCTTCGGGTTCGTCAACAGGCAAAAGGGGCAAATACCTCCAAAGCGAAGACTCGGTCCGCGAAGTGATGTCTTCAGGCTGGAATTTCTTTTTGATGGTTTCGTAATCAAGGATGATATCCAGATTTCCACCGTCTTTTGGACAGGTGTAGGTAACCTGACCGGGCAGGTATTCTGCGCCGCAAAGTGAACATTTGTAGCCAGAGAAGTTTTTCATAATGACGCAATTTTACCCGATATAAAGAAAGACTCTCAGGCTTTCAAGCTTGAGAGTCCTTTTGATTTTCTACTTTTCTTTTCTCTCCCACAATTCTCTTGCAATCAACTCCTGATCCACAGGCAACCTATCCACGCGGACACCGATACTGTATTCATTTACGGAATAATTTGCAGAATTTCAGCAGGCGTTTTGTGCCCATTTTCAGTCCGTTGAAAATCGATATCGAAACTGACCAACACTAAATCATATCTCACCGCAACCGCATATTGATAAGCGTCGTCAAAATCCAAGCCTTACTTTTGAGAAGCTGAAACTACAGGTTCCATTTCATTGGAATACAGGAAAAGCAGTCCAATCCCACCATTCAATAAGACATCTTCCACAAACGCCCGAAATGCTTTGTGTTGCTTTTTACGAAACAGCAAAAGCCCAATTGAATGAAGGGAATAATCCGTAATGAAAAACTCGTGTTGCTCTGATTTCAGCAATAGCTCTTTGGCTTCTTCTGCTCTTTCCTGAGACAAAATAATCTCAAGAAATACGTTCGTATCAAGCAGAGCCTTCATTGTGTCCCCCCCTCCAATCGGCAATTTGATGTTGAAGCTGAACAGAAGTGTATTGAGGGCGCAAATCCTTCAACGCGCCCTCCCACTGGAATTTCATCGGGCGAGGCTGGCGCGTTGACTTACGCTCCAACAAGAATTCGACAAAATCCCGTACTTCTGTCTGTAACTCTGGTGTGAGCCTATGCAACATCTCTTGTAAGGATAAATGGACCACAATAATCTCCTGTTCTCTATTGCCCTATTTTACCTCGTCTCGTTCCCAAATCTCCCGCGCAATCATCTCCTGATCTACAGGCAACTTATCAACTCTCACTCCCACCGCGTTGTAAATGGCGTTCGTGATGGCAGGCGTAGTTGGGATACTGCATATCTCCCCTACTCCTTTGGCTCCATATGGCCCATCAGCAGTAGGATGCTCAACGATAATGGCAGTGATCTCAGGCGTCAGCATAATGCCAGGCACACGATAGCGCGCCAAATGATCCGTGACCACGTAGCCATTATCCATGATGAATTCCTCGGTGAGTGCATTGCCGAGTCCCATCATCACGCCGCCTTCGACCTGTCCCTGCAAGCCCAGCGGATTAACAGCCATGCCCACATCGTTGGCGGCGATGACTCTCAACACGCGGACTTCACCCGTCAGTGTGTTGACTTCCACTTCGGCGGCTTGCACACCGAATGAAAAAGCGAAGTGCATGTCACCCCCGCTGCCGAGCGGTTGAGTCTTGGGTGCTTCGTATTCATACAACGCGCGCGGATGTTGACCAGCTTCTTTCATCTCTTTGGCAACTTCGGCATACGTCATGGAATGTCCGTTGGCATGGACAATACCATCTTTGAATTTAATTTTCTCGGGCTTCACGTCATATTTTTCAGCCATCGTTGAAGTAATGGCATCGCGCAAAGTCTTTGCGGCATAACGGGATGCATTACCTGTCACATAAGTTTGACGAGAGGCGGTTGTGGGGCCGCCATTGGGGGTCAGGTCTGTGTCCATAACGAGCACGCGGACTTTTTCTGGCGCGACCGCCATTTCCTCGGCCACGATCATGCGCATGACGGAGACAAGTCCCTGCCCCATTTCGGCGGAAGAACTTCGTACTTCAAACATACCATCGTCATATAACTCAACTTCCGCGCCAGATTTATCAGGTGCGCCGCCGCCGAGGCCAGTGTTCTTATAAGCAGAAGCAAAACCCCAGGCGCGGACAAGATTCGGTTGAGCAGGATCAACTACCGGCTTGAAAGGATGCGGGTTGTACTTCCGCATTTCTGCATCCACTTTATCAATACATTCAGTCAAGCCAACCGACTCGCGCAGGAGTTGTCCCGTATTCGTCACACTGCCGACGTGCAGCGCATTCATGCGGCGAAGTTCAACGGGTTCAATATTTAATTTCTCGGCAAGCATGTCCATCATTGATTCAACTGCA
>JBBSCM010000013.1:0-30726 GCA_038250295.1 Anaerolineales bacterium
GTGTGTTTCAAATGAGTTGACAAAAAGAACGTCCCGAAGGTTTTGTCGGGAAAATTTGGTCGTTTGTGCCAACCTTCGGGACGGTTTCAACTGAAATGAAACACACCCGATTGATATTAACCCGTGATGTCAAATATTTTTCTCAAAACAGGAATTGCATTCATAACCGCTTTGGCCCGATGGCTGAGGCGGTTTTTTTCTTCCATTTCCAATTCAGCCATGGTTTTGTTTAATTCAGGGAATAAAAAAATGGGATCATATCCAAAGCCGCCTGTGCCGCGTTCGTGGGGGATGATCTCCCCGTAGCAATCGCCTTCCACTACTTCCACATTCTTTTCTGATGTTGCAATTGCGATTGTGGCGTGGAAGTGTGCGGTCCAGGGGCGGGGTTTATCTTTGAGATTTTCGAGCATGTATGCGCGGCGGTCTGCGTCATTTGCCCCGGGCCTGGGATGATACCGCGCTGAATATAATCCCGGCGCGCCCTCAAGGGCATCTACTTCAAGGCCTGAATCATCGGCGAGGGAGATCAGTCCGCTGGCTTGGGCGAAGGCAACTGCTTTCTTAACGGCATTTTCGGTATAGGTTGCGCCGTCTTCTTCAACGTCGATATCCAGGCCAATATCCGCTGGCGTGATAAGTTCAATGCCTGTATCTTTTAGCAAATCCTGGAATTCTAATAATTTGCCTTTGTTGTTTGTGGCGATGAGAAGTTTTTTCATGATGTTTTTCCCGTAGCGCAGACTTCAGTCTGCTCTTATAGTGGCGGATTGATGCTTCGGACAGGCTCAGCACTCGTGTCCGCGTTCCAGCTTTTCTTTTGCCCATTTCACATGTTCGCGTACCATGGGTTCATCATGCGCAGCCTGCATGGCTTGTTCCAATATGGGAATGTCATCTTTATTGCCAGTGTTTCCAATGGCTACGGCTATATTACGCAGGTAGCCGCGCCGCTTGGCGCGTTTGATCGGGCTTTTCTTGAAGCGTTGATTAAATTCAACGGATGTCAGGAGCAGGTCGGAGGCGCCGCCCTGAGCGTTGTGTCGAAGGGTCAAGACAGGAAGCGGGATTTTCGGCTGGAGGGCGGGGTCTGCCGGGAGGGAGAATCGATTCCACGGGCAGACTTGCTGACAGATGTCGCATCCGAAAATCCAATCACCCATAAGAGGACGCAGCTCCGGGGCGATATCGTCTTTAAGCTCAATGGTGAGGTACGAAATGCAGCGGCGCGCATCAAGGGTGCGGTTCGGGAGGATACATTGTGTTGGGCAGGCTTCAATGCAGCGTGTGCATGTGCCGCAATGGTCGGTGGTGATGGGATCATCAGGCTCCAGTTCAATGCCCAGCAGGATTTCAGCAAGCAGAAAATACGAGCCGGCTTTGGGGTTGATGAGCATGGAATTTTTTCCGATCCAGCCCAGGCCTGCGCGTTGTGCGAGATCGCGTTCGAGGATGGGGCCAGTATCGGTGTAGAAACGATTTGGGATCTTGTGTCCCACTTGTTCTTCGATGAATTCAACAATTAATTGCAGGCGAGGAGGAATGATGTCGTGATAGTCATCGCCGAGGGCGTAGGATGCAATTTTGCCATAATCCTTTTTTTCACCGCGAAGCCCGCTAAGTTCGCCAGGGTTTTTTAACTCTTTTTCTTCGGGTTCTTCGTTCCTTCGCGGTGAAAAGGAGTATGGAATGGCAAGCACAAGAATGGATTTACATTCGGGGAGTATTTGTTTTGGATCTGCACGGCGGGCCCGGCTGCGTTCTTCAGCCAGATAATTCATCGTGCCGTGACGACCAGCATTGAGCCATGACTCGAAAACTGAATAATGCGGCGGCGGCTCACAAGAAGTAACGCCAGCCAGGACGAATCCTAGCTGGCGCGCTTTTTCCTTGATTGCCTGTTTTAGTCCGTTCAACTTATTGGACGACTATCTTTACACTTACAATATACTCTTTTTTTCCAAAGGGAATGCCTTTGGAATTTACCATCTGCCAGTAACCGGTATACGTGCCCGGTGTGGTTGGCGCTAAAAAGTTTACTGAGACTTCGACCTCTTGGCCTGGTTCCACGAGGGCAGCAAGCGGTACGGGTTGGCCGTCCATATCTTCATTAGCCGGAGAACTATAGGAAAAGATAAGCTGATAATCCTCATCCCAGGTACAGATGCCGGTATTTTTTATTTTCCAGGTTTTGACAAATTCCTGGCCCGGAGTTACAGGCGCGCCGTCTGGAATGGTGACATCCAGAGTATTTATGTCAAACGAATAGTCGTCACACAAAGCGGCGGGCGTACCCAGTGCAGCCTGGGTTGGATCATTCGTTAATCCTGGGGTTGCAGTGGCAGTTGGCAGCTCAGGGATGGGTGTCTCTGTTGGTAATGGCGGCGGGGTAGACGTAAATACGGCAGCGGTAAGCGTAAACTCGGCAACCACAGTATATGCCGCCGAGGTACGAATGGCAAGCACATCCGGGGTGGGTTCAATAGGCGTAGCTGGAGCACAGGCGGCGAGGATGAGAATGCCTGTTAATGCGATCATGAGCAATTTTGATTTCATACTACCTCTCTTATCTGGATGATCGTCCTGATTCTACTTGACGGTGATCCAAACGGAAACTTGCGGACCGAAAAAGTTGCCTGCATCATCTTTCATCTTCCAGTAGCCTTTGTATTCTCCAGCTGTACCGGGTGCAACCAATTTCACGATAAACGATTGGCTGTGATTTGGCGCGGTGTATTCTTCGGGAGCATTTTTCTTTAGTGCGATGCTATAGCCTTTTAGTTCGGGGCTGGAAAGATCTGGGAGATAGGTGAAAGAATAACCTTCGTCCCAGGTACAGGTTCCTGTGTTAAGAATCGTCCAGCTTTTGTCATAATTTTTCCCTTTAACGACAACATCTTTATCAAAAGGCGCTGTCTCGCCCAGGAAAGAGCCGTCGTTACAGCCATTCTTTGTAGTAAATGTTACAACGACACCCAGGGTTGGAACGACCGATGACAGGGGAGTTAAGCCAGGTTGCTGTGTGTTGAATGCGGCAGGCGTGTTCGTGCCGCCTGCCGGCGCAAATGTTGGAATAACTAATGTTGAAATGTTTCCAAGTGTGGCGATGGGAAGCGGCGTATTTGTTGGCAGGGGTGTTGGGGGAATAGCCAGTGCGGTCTGGGTTTGTTGTAAAGCGGCCTGAGTAATTACAATGCTAAAAGCCTGCGTTTGAATTACGCCCGGGTCTTCTGTAGGCACCGCAGTGGCGCCCAGATTGCAAGAACTCAAGATAACGGCCAGTAAGGTCATCCCTACAAGCCAAAGCGACTTACGAGATTTCATGTTTGTAACCTCCGAAAATGGTTAACTTTATTATAACGCACCTACGGCATGGGCGTATTGGTCGGTGTCGCGGTTGGCGTTGGTGTAAAAGTGGAGGTGGCTGTGGTAGTGGGAGTAAATGTTGCTGTAACAGTCGGTGTTTTCGATGGCGCGGATGTAGGCGGCGGACCCAACCGGACAATATGTGGATTAAGCCAGATGGCATTGTCGTTATTGTTTGCGCCGTTTGCATCTACCACCAGAATAAACTTGACCGTCTCACCTGCAAGGCTGCTCAAGTCGAGATCAACCGAAAAGTATTTGCCTTCGTATACTTCATACCAGCTCGCCAGGGTTTTTGTCTGCCCGTTATTTTTGTAATCAAGGCGGAAGATCACATTGCATTTCTTGGAATTATGCTGGCAGTTCACGATCGTACGGAATCGGTCGCCCGCCTGCACTGTAAAGGCCGGGTACTGCCCGGTGATGACGCCGTCAGTTTTATCCTGTGGCGAAGTTAGCAAGCCGGGTTCATCCTCGGTAACGCCATTTTCCATGACCGGCGCATTTAATTTAAGCACAAACCCGCTTGCATCCCCGTCTGTGCCGGGGCATGGGAGTGCAGTTTTCTTGTTTCCCCAATCAGCATTGCAGAAATTCGCAGCAAAATCGTACGCAGCATAAGCAGGGCCGGTCACTTTTATATCCACCCAGACCGCCGTGTCTGCCTGTGTACCGATGCCGAACAGTACGCCCGCCGCATTGCGTAATTTCCAGTAGCCGCGGTAATTTCCGCTTTTATTTGGGGAGGTAAATGTTACGGGGATTTCGATATATTGACCAGGATTTACGTTCCCGGCCAACGAAACAGCAGATGGCCCGTTCATCGAATCGCCGCCGCTAAAGACGAACGCATAGGAGGATGTCCATGAGCAGGTGCCAATATTTTTGATTCTCCAGATCTTGACAAAGGTGCTGTTATGTCCGATGGCGCTCCCATCCGGGTAGGTTACATCGCCCAGGAATTGCGCCGCATCACATCTGGACACCGGGCCGGGTGCCTGCAAAATGGGTGTATTCGTCGCTGGAACAGACCCGCTTAGCGTGGCAGTTGGCAGTGGCAGGCCCGGGGTTGCTGTAAAGCCTGTTTGTGTGCCGAGAACTTCAAGTGTCTGCGCTGATGCGGTATACAGGCTGTTTAGGGTCGCAAAGGTATCGGGTGTGGCTGAGCCTGACGAGATATTACAGGCCAGTTGAGCGATCATTACAAGGACAATTGAAAGAATGACGGTTTTTTTTTGGGGTGACATGGTTCCTCCGTTTGAATATTCCAATGATTAAAGACGAACGGAAGGCGGGATTGGTTCCCGATTAAAACATGAAGCCAGCACACGCCGGCTTCATGTCATTGATGTTGTTATGGACACTCGAAGGAAAAATTCACTTGTTGTAATGGATAGGAAGGGTCCGTAATTTTAAAAGAAATCCATTTGGGGCCTTGCGAGTTGGCGCGCCCGAACTGCCATTCACGGGTGAAGGTTTTTGTGCTGGCAGACTCGATACTAACCGTTTTCGGACTTGAGTCATTGCCATCACTTTGACCCCAATAATATGTAAAATCCACCGGGCCATTTGTTGAGACGGTGGCATATACTGTGAATAGCGTGTTGGCGGGGCAGCCTGTTTTTGGTTCACGGGTAATACTGGTGTTAATCGAAGCGATCCCGTATTTGGGTTTGTCTGCCGATGAAACAGCGATCTCGGTATAGAAGGATGCATCGTAATTTCCCACACCGAATTCAAGGCTGTCAGGTGTCTGGAGCTTCCATTCAGATCTGTAGGTGCCGTCCGCGCTTGGAGCAGTTAACACAAGGGCGATTGGCACTGTTTGCCCGGGGCCGGTTACCTGGGGCAGGTTGTAATAATACGCGCCTCCCAATATGTCGCCAGACCAAAATACGATCTTATAACTTGTATCCCATACACAGTTACTCATGTTGGTGATTTGCCAAATTTTAGTGAATTGTTCACCGGGTTTGTAGATCGTGCCATCCACAATGGTTTCACTCTGGAGGCTGGCTTTGGCGCATTCTGATGTGGTGATGTTTACAGGCACGGATGGAGACGCAACTGCCGCAAGCGGCGTTAGTGTTGGTGAGGATACTAAAGGAGTTTGAGTAGCGAATGTTTCAGACGCCGCGGGAGTTACTGTGTTTGTAGCCTGTCCCGCATTTTGTGCGGCGACGGTCTGTGCAACAGCGGTTGCAATGAACGGATCCGCTGGAGTTTTCGCTCCGCAGGCTGTAATGAGAAAAGATGAAATTAAGAGGGAGGTTAAGAGTATATATTTTGTTGGTTTGTACATTTTTTTCCTTTCACTTTCAAAGAGTATTATACTGTTAAAGGGAAGCGCCCGGAGTGACCGGGCGCTCTGTATTAATGTTTACTAATGAATTATGGACAGATGAAAGATGCGCGCCCGAATTGTTGATTATTTGGAGCGTCAACGTAAATATCAAGCCAGTTCGTGCCTGCCGCTGTTGTGTTCCACGAGATACTCACCGATTGTGTGCCTGCCGCAGCATAAACGAGCGTTGGCGGCACTGGCGGGGTCGCTCCATCACTTCTGATCCAATGAAGGGTGACATTACCAGGCCCGTTGGCGGTAATGTTGGCTGTGGCAGTAAAACCTCCGCAGCCTCCCAAATTGGTGAAAGTAACACTTGTCACCGCAAAGGCTGGGGCCGAGGTGTTTGTTGCGGTTGCCGCGCTTTGTACTTTAATATCCACATAGAAGGATTTACCTTGATAGCCGTCAACAATGGGAACGAGTACACTTCCATTTGTGGTGATGCGCCAATAACCGCGATAATTGCCGGCGGTGGCCGGCGCTGTGAGGCTGACTTCAAGATCAACCTCCTGGCCGGGGTTTAGTGCGCTGATCGGCTTTGATGCGGGGCCATTCATTGAGTCGCCGCTATCGAAAACCAGTGTATAGCCGGACCAGGCACATGAGCCTATATTTTTGATGCGCCACTTCTTGGTGAAGGCTTGTCCGGGGGTCATGACCGTACCATCAGGAATCGTTACATCTGCAACGAATTGTGCAACATTGCAAGTTGAGGTCGCGGTGACGGCCGGGGTGTTTGTGAAAACAGGTTGGGGAGTAAGCGTCGCTGGAGCGGGTAATGGAGTGGAGCTTGGCGTAACTGTCACGGATTTAGGCGTGGCGCTCAAGAAGGCTTCCACGGTTTGTGCGGCGGCGGTACTGGCTATATCTTCGACATTGTTTGAAGGCAGATTGCATGCCCCAAGAAACAATGCAAGGATCATGATCAGATTAAATATACGTGTTTTCTTTTTCATTTTTTCTCCTTCGTAATGAAACTATTTTACCGCAGGTTATCTTTCTGTATATTGCGTCATTGCGAGGAGGGTATTTGTTCTTTCCGACGCAGCAATCCCAACACGATGAGGAGATTGCTTCGTCGGAAAGTGTCCTTCCTCGCAATGACGGAAATTTCTTAATTAAATCAAAACAGGAGCTGCGAGAACTCCTGTTTGTATGAAGCAGGTTCGAGCTTGGGAAAGATTCGATCAGTCTATTGTGCGGTTTCCACGTGCGCGCCAGCCATCCATAATCCAAGTTGTTCACGGGTGGTTTTCTTCGTTTCCACAATTGCAACGATCTGCCCGCGATACATGACTGCAATGCGGTCCGAGAGCGCCATGATCTCATCCAGCTCTGCTGAGATAAGCAATACTGCCACGCCGCGGTCGCGCATTTTGATGATCTCACTATGGATATATTCAATGGAACCTACATCCAACCCGCGAGTAGGTTGATTGGCAATCACGAGTTTTACGGGACGGCTGAGTTCGCGTGCCACGATCACTTTTTGCTGGTTGCCGCCGGAGAGTTTCCCCGCGTTGACAAATGCAGACGGCGTGCGTACGTCGAATGCTTTAATGAGTTTGCGCGCATTTTCATCAAGCGCTTTTGGCTGCAAAACGCCGTGCTGACTAAAGGGTGGGTGATAATAATCGCAAAGCGCCATGTTATCGGCAATGGTGTAGGATAACACCAGGCCGTGGCGCTGGCGGTCTTCAGGAATGTGAGCAAGACCGGCTTCTGTGATTACTCGTGGTGGTTTGCCCGTTAGATCGCGTCCGTCAATGGTTACTTTTCCACCTGTGGGAGTACGCAAGCCGGTGAGCGCTTCGGAAAGCTCCGTTTGCCCGTTGCCTTGCACGCCTGCGATGCCAAGTACTTCACCTCCACGCACAGAGAAGGAGACGTTATGAACGGTTTCCAGATCACGCTGGTCGCGCACGGTGATTCCTTCCACTCTGAGAACTTCTTCCGTTGCTTCGTGATCTTTTTTATCTACAGTGAGAATAACCTGACGTCCAACCATCATGTTGGCTAATTGGGCGGAATCTGTTTCTGACGGCAAGACTGTATTAATGACCCGTCCTGCGCGCATCACTGTGATGCGGTCTGCCACAGCGAGAACTTCTTTTAGTTTATGTGTGATGAAAATGATGGAAACACCGCGCGCGGTCAGGTCGCGCATGATGCGGAAGAGGTCTTCTGCCTCCTGCGGAGTAAGCACCGCGGTCGGTTCATCGAGGATGACAATCTCTGCATTGCGATACAAGGTTTTAACGATCTCAACACGTTGTTGTAACCCTACCGGCAGCGTGCCCACCATTGCATTCGGATCTACGTCGAGGCCATATTGTTTGGAAATCTCAACTATTTTCGCCGCAACAGCAGCACGGTCCAATGAGCCGCGTTTGACGGTTTCATCCCCAAGCATTACATTCTCTGCGACAGTGAAGACCGGGATAAGCATGAAGTGCTGATGCACCATGCCAATGCCAAGCGCAATGGTGTCATTCGGAGATTCGATTGCGGCAATTTTTCCGTTGACGATAACATCGCCTTTATCCGGGCGATGCAAACCATAGATGAGATTCATCAAGGTACTTTTGCCTGCGCCATTTTCACCAAGCAAGGCATGGATCTCGCCTTTGCGAAGATCGAAGTTGACATTGTCATTGGCAAGTACGCCGGGAAATTGTTTGGTGATTCCCTTTACTTCAAGGACGATATTGGTTTCAGCCATGACAATCTCCTATTTCTCGTACGGAACGCCATCTGCGGCGGGTGGTGTGGTTTTGCCAATGATGCCCGTCAGGATGAACATGGTCAGGATGTATGGCGTGAGACCCACGATATAAGATTCCTGAAGGAATGACCATGCGGGGGGAATGACATCGCGGAAAATTTGCATGTTGATTAGCAATGCCTGTGAGGCGCCAAAAACGAGAGCCGCTGCCCATGCACCGATGGGTGTCCAGTTGCCGAAGATCATTGCGGCAAGTGAGATGAAACCGCGTCCGTTCGTTAGCAAAGGCTCGAAGGATGGGACGGATTCAATGGTAAAGTACGCGCCGGCAAGCCCGGCAAACATCCCGCCGATGATCACATTGGCATAACGCATTTTGGAGACATTAATACCGACAGTGTCCGCGGCTTTGGGATGTTCGCCTACTGCGCGGGTACGCAGGCCCCAGCGCGTGTTGAATAAAATATAGTGAGAGATAAATACCAAAAGAATGGCACCCATGGCAATCGGCTTTTGATCAAACACGCGGTTGATCGCTTCCACATTTTGTAAGCAGGTTGCAGACGTTCCGCAAATAGGTGCGAACAACTCTGTAATCGGAATATGAATGGTCGGTAAAACGCCGGGGGAGCTTGGTACGCTGCCGCCAAAGACACTGCCTTTCCCAAAAAACAACTGGCGGTTTAGGAAGCCTGTCAGCCCAACTGCAAGGATGTTAATGACTGTGCCGCCGATGATCTGGTCTACTTTAAAAGTGATCGAGAGTACTGCAAGGAGCAAAGCCATCAACCCACCGGTGAGTATCGCGAAGAGCACACCGAGTGCGATGCTGATACCATTCCCCAAGCCAAAGATATGGAACATGTAGATGGCGCCCAGCCAGCCGAAGAATGCGGCTGTGAGCATCATGCCTTCAATACCGATATTGACCACGCCTGCACGCTCGCAAAATACGCCTGAAAGTGCGCCCAAGACCAACGGCGTTGCAACTGCAATGGTGGTAGCTAACATACTGGTAATGATCAATAAAGGCGGTTGTTTTACCTGCCCAACCATCACTACCACGCTGAAGAGAATAATAATAATCAGAGCAATGAAACCAAAGCGTTTCCAGTCCATATTTGTCTCCTAGCCTCCCCAGCCGCGAGTAAGCACAACGCGCTCGCCTTTGGATTTGATGCGGTAGATGTACCGTACGATCGCGTCGGCTGCGAAAAACAGCAGGATCAAGGCTTGTATCATGGATATCAAGTCTACGGGCATTTGTGTGAGGAATTGCATACGCGTTGCGCCGTTACGCATCGCCGCGAAGAGAAATGCTGACAATACGATTCCCAGCGGATGGGACTTCCCAAGCAGGGCAATCGCAATGGCATCATAGCCGTAACCGATGGAGAATCCAAGCTCATGACGGTAATTTAAACCGGTTACTTCAATAGCGCCTGCCAAGCCCGCCAACATGCCTGAAAGAAACATGGTGAGAATAATGGTGCGCTTTACGTTAATCCCTGCGTATTGAGCGGCATCCGGATTCAAACCCACGGTACGGATTTCAAAGCCGAGCGTGGTTTTGTTAAGCAACCACCAGATCAAGAATGCCACGAGCAGGGCGAGAACGAATCCCCAGTGAACGCGAAGTCCTTCAAAGATCGGCTCAATGCGCGCGCTTTCAGCGATCAACGGTGTGCGTGCGATCACATTGGTAGGGCTTCTATCTTTCATAATACC
This sequence comes from Anaerolineales bacterium, assembly GCA_038250295.1. GTDB lineage: Bacteria > Chloroflexota > Anaerolineae > Anaerolineales > Villigracilaceae > Villigracilis. The sequence goes on from JBBSCM010000013.1 coordinate 10,167, forward strand.
GTTCAACAGGAATGATGTTGTATTCAATGCAATGTAGTTCATCATAATGGTGTTGATAACTTCATGCCCGCCTGTGTATGCTTTTAACCAACCGACAATGCCTGCCCAAACACCTCCCATTAACATGCCAACAATAATGGCAAGTGGAAGATGAATAAAGGTGGGCAGATCATAACCGAGCCACTCAGGCAGGGCATAGCCGATCAAAGCTGAAAAAACGGCGCCGACAGCCAATTGCCCCTCTGCGCCGATATTAAACAGACCACCTTTGAAAGCGAGTGCAACAGCCAAGCCCGCGAAAATATAAGGGGTTGCCCAGACCGCCGTTTCGCTTAAAGCCTTTTTCGATCCCAGTGAACCCTGGATTAAACCTATGTAAGCCCGGATTGGATCTCCCCCGACGAATCTGATAATAATACCGCCGACAACCACTGCAGTTAAAATGGCAAGGAATGGAATCAAGCTGGCATCCAGGACCGATTGCAGTATTTTCTTTATTGGCGAATTTGATTGCTTCTCTGATTGCATCCTTCGCTCCAGTGGAACTTGTGAATTATGAAGCAATTATATCAAACAAGTGTTGTTATTTCTTGCAAAAGAATAGCAAAACGGAATCACCTTGCAGGGCGGCGCATAACATTGGGAATTAAAACAAAAAAGGGAAAGAGGTGTAAACCTCTTTCCCTTTTATTACAAGTAAAGCTTGAAATTACGGTTTGACTGGAGGAACGTTGGTCTTAATAGTTCCATCAAGCAAACCAGCGTTGATCTTTTCCATTTCGGCCTTGACATCAGCGGGAACTTTGCTGTCAAGATCGTGGAACGGAGCATAGCCTGCGGAGCCGAAGGCGTTGCCGCCCTTAATGGAGCCATCCTTGGCTTTTGCGAGCAAATCTGCAACACCAGGAGTGATGAGTTTCATCGCGCTGGAGAGCATGCGAGGAGCAGCTTCGGTCAGGGTCAGGTACTGGTCGGTATCCACGCCGATGCCATAAGCACCAGCCTGAGCGGCGGCAGTGACTGCGCCGTTACCGGTCAGACCACCGCAGCCAAAGATCGCATCAGCACCCTGATCCATCATGGATTTGGCAGTCTGAGCGCCCCATTCTGGGTCAGTAAAGGTCTTGTCGAAGCCCACATCGCTGTGATACACAACGAATACTTCGGTGGTTGTCCCGCCCATGCCATCCGCATATGCGGCACCGGCTTTGTAGCCTTCACCAAAGCGCCAAACAGGAGGAACTACATCGGTACCGCAAACAGCGCCGATCTTGTGGCTCTCAGACATCATCGCAGCAAGAGCGCCAACGAGGAAGCCGGCATTATCTTCCGGGAAGTTGAGGCCAGTGTGGTTGGCAACATCATTGGCGGCATCATCATCATATTCCCAGGCCAGGAACTGATCTACACCGATGAATTTAATATTGGGATGAGCCAGGGCTGCAGCGCCAGTAGCTTCACCGAGACCAAAACCAACGGTTACGATCGCATCATAACCGGCATCTGCAAAGGTGCCGATGTTCTTGGCATAATCCTTGGCATCGGATGTCTCAATGAACTGGACAACATCAGCCACGCCATCGGTTTGGGCTTTCAGAACGCCTTCCCAAGCGGATTGGTTGAATGACTTGTCATTGATCTTGCCTACATCGGTTACGAGGCCAACGCAGAAGACATCGTCCTTCGTGCAATCTGCTTCACTGGGTGCGGCACTACCACAGGCGGTGAGGATCATCGACGCGACGATCAACAGGGCCATTACAAAATACAACTTTTTCATTTTTTCTTCTCCTCTAGAAGAGTAAGGATTTTACGGCTCGCTTATTACTTCCAAGCATAGCCTTACGACTTTGCAAGTATAAATCGTATTATTTTATTGTGCAAGTCTGAACAAAGTTCAGGGTTTCTCGTTGTTAACATTTGTCTTGACATTTCCATTCCACAGACTTAAGAGCAAAGCATCCATTTCCTGTGTAAAACTTTCGGGAAGTTCCTCATCAAATGGCACATACTTGATTTGACTTAGGCGCGGCTCGTTGACGTTTCCATCCCTTAGCAGCCGAATCACATTCTGGACCTCGAAACTGGCCTGACCATAAATGGAAGTCACTACGCTCAAACCCGATACTCCCAAAACCGCACCCTGATCTCTCTCCGTGCCAATTGCATCCACCTGTGCCTCGGCCGCCGCACGCAATGCGCCCTGCCCCGTGACTCCGCCAGCGGAAAAGATCACATCTGCGCCGCGTTGAATTAATTTCTGTCCTGTCTCGTATCCCCAGACTTCATCGATGAATATATTCTCACTGCTTCCGTCATTACGATAAATAACCATAACTTTAATATCTTCATCCACGAACTTCGCGCCCGCGCGGAATCCCTCGCAATATCTCCACATCGAATCGATGTCTGAGGTCTCGCAGGCTGCGCCAACAATTCGTGTCTCTGAAATACGCGCCGCCAATGCTCCTGCGGCAAATCCCATTTGATCCTCTGCAAAAATGACCGGGATAATATTCGGGCGTGTCTCTTCATGAGGCTGGTTCATGCCGATGAAATCCGAATCAGGATACAGGTCCGCGGCTCGAAGCGTTTCGTCGCGCAGACCCACTCCGGTGGTGATGATCACGTCATAGCCGATCCCAGCAAAGTAGACAATATTTTTTTCATAATCGCGCGTGTCAACTGATTCGATAAAAGCTATTTGATCAACGAGAGCATTTGCTTTAGCCTGCTCCAATCCCGCCCATGCATTCTGATTAATGCCATGATCGTCAATGCCGAGCGTGTCTGTTACCAATCCCGCGCAGAAGACCTCCTCACGAAAACAATCTGACGATGGCATACAGGCACTGAGTCCCAATACTACAATCGCCAGAATAAGCCAACTTAACCCAAGCCGCAATTCACGCAAAGCGTTCATCATTCATCATTGTACTGCTTCGCCGCGTTTTACTCCGAGCATCAGCCAGAATGCAACGAGCATGAATGCAGACGCGATCACCATGATGATGTTGTAGTTATTGTTCGTGAGTTCAATTGCCCAGCCGTTAATGTTTGGCCCAACAATGGCTGAAAATGTTGAAAACAGGTAGTACAACCCCGTGAATGTGCCAATACGCGCCGCGCTTGTAAGATCAAGGACCATGGGTAGGGAGTTGATGTTGATGCAAGCCCAGGCCGCGCCGCCGAACATCAGTAGAACGCCGGCAAGGGTGAGCATGCGCGGCCCATCTTCTACTAGTGGAATCCCCACCAAGGGCAATGGGGCAATGCCTGTCAACAAAGCTCTGGCTGGTGTGATGTAAAGCAATATCAACATCAGGGTCATGGTAATCAAGCCAATGGAGATTGTGGTGCGACGCCCAATTTTGCCTGCGATCAACCCGGATGGGATGGCAAATAACACAAAGAACAAAGGCAGCACAGACAGTAATGTAGCCCCGTCACCTTCGTTTAAGCCAAGATGATTCTTTGCGTACAGCGTGAAAAAAGTTTCGACTGCCGAGAAACCAACAAACCAGAAGAAGATGGCAAAAAGAATTCGGACTCCGCTTTTATCTTCATTGCTGAATACTTCACGAAGGCTTGAGAATATACCGGGCTGGTCCTCTGTCTGCTCGTAATCTTTGGGTTCTTCAATAAAAAGATAGACGATAAAGGCGGAGAGGATGACAAGCCCTGAACCAAGCCAGAAAGGAAAGCTGGGACTTATTTTATATAATATGCCGCCTGTTTGTAAGGCCACGATCGTGCCAATGCCGCCCATGAAGTTAATGATCCCATTGGCCTGTGAACGAAAAACGGAGGGCGTAATATCTGGCATTAATGCGATAACTGGCGTGCGCCATAACGCCGCGCTTAATAACAATGTGCTTGTGCAGGCTACAAATAAGGGCAGTACAGCGGGCAGGGGAATTAATCCAAACGCAACCGCGGTGATCGGCGCGCCAACCAATAAAAATGGGATGCGTCGTCCAAGCGGTGTGCGTAATCTGTCAGACCATGCGCCAACTGGCGGTTGAATGAACAAGCCCGCGATATTATCCAGTGTCATAAAGAAGCCGACGATAATGGGTGAGAGATGGAATTTTTCTGAAAGAAAAATGGGGACGAAGGCGTTATAGACACCCCAAACCACACTTAATCCAAAAAAACCAAAGCCAAGCAGAAAGGTCTTGCCATAGTTCAGTCTTGTTGACATGGTGTCCTCCGATGTGTATGTTGCGTGTTAGAAGTTAAATGCTTGCTTTTTGTACAATAATTTTTTGAACCACGAAGGGTCACGAAGGTTTTTTTAGGTTTTCCTTTGTGTTCCTTTGTTGCCTTTGTGGTTGAATCCTTTTTGGTTTCGGCTTGTCCGAGTTAGGTGTTGCGTAAACGGAACACCTAACACGTGTCATTCATAGCCGACGTTTTTTAAAAACTTCAAGTCCTCTTTACTCAATTCCGCCTTCTCCAGCATATCCGGCCTTTTGTTGAGTGTGCGCAGCAAGGCTTGTTCACGGCGCCATTTTTCTATTTTTGCATGATCGCCTGAAAGTAAAACATCGGGCGCTTTCCACCCTCGAAATTCGGGCGGACGGGTGTAGTGCGGGTATTCGAGCAGACCCATGGCATGTGAGTCATCCTGGGCGCCGGTGGGGTCGCCGAGCACATCGGGCAATAATCGCGCGATTGCATCAATGAGTATGAGCGCGGGTAACTCGCCGCCTGTCAGCACGTAATCACCAATGGAGATTTCGTCGGTGACCAAATGCTCGCGTATGCGTTCATCGATTCCTTCGTAGCGCCCGCAAATTAAAGCAATGTGTGGGCGCTGAGAAAGTTCCTGGGCGATGCTCTGGTTGAAGACGCGTCCCTGCGGGGTTAGCAAAATGATCGGGATGTTTGAAGCAGGCCCGGGCAGACGCGAAGCGTGACTCGGATCGCGCTGAGCGTAGTCGAAGCGTCCCAAAACAGATTCCAGAGCTTCAAAAACAGGCTCAGGTTTCATCACCATCCCGCCGCCGCCGCCGTAGGGTGTGTCGTCGGTCATGTGATGTTTATCGTGTGTGTAATCGCGGATATTATGCACGCGCACGTTGATTAGATCCCGCTCTCGGGCGCGTTTGATGATACTGGTTTCAAGGTAGGAGGGGAAAACTTCAGGAAGGATGGTGAATACCTCAAATTGCATGAAGCGATTTTAGCATAGAATTTTTCCATACCCATGATGTTAGAAGCGCATGAGAACTTAAAACCCTTGCTTGACTGTGCTTTGTTAAAAATGGTAATATGAAATCATGTATCTAAAAGGAAGTAAATGGAGTATGAACCGCAAGCGGACGCGCCCGAACTGGTTCCGCATCATATTGCTGTGCCTGCTTGTGTTGGGCGGTTCCTATGTGAATCGATTTGTACTCCCAAATCAGCCTCAATTGGGCGTGCCATCGCCCACCCCCACGCGCGCGCCCGAATCATTCATTACCGAGGCAGAAGAGAATTTCAGACAGGGCAAACTTGTTGCCGCGATCGACGCATATCAACAGGCGATCCTGTCAAACCCCAATGATCCTGCCGTATATGTAGCCCTGGCGCGTGTGCAGGTTTGGGCAGGCCAATATGAAAACGCGCAAACCAGCGCTGAGGATGCCTTGCTGCTCAATGCGGATAATTCCATGGCACATGCTGTGCGCGCCTGGGCTTTGGATTTTAGAGGCGAACTTCCACAAGCTGAAGAAAGTATTAAACGCGCCCTGGAGTTGGACCCCAACAATGCAATTGCACACGCTTATTATGCGGAGATCCTCGTCGATGCCAACGCCAACGGCACCGGCGCTATTGGCGGAATTGAAAAAGCCATTGATGAATCAAATGTAGCCATTGCGCTTGCACCAGATCTATTGGAAACTCGTCGCGCGCGCGCATATGTTTTGGAGAACACAGGCAATTATGAAGAGGCCATTCGCGAATATGAAGCCGCGAAAGCCATCAATGGCAACATCGCAGATTTGCATCTTGCGCTTGGACGTAACTATCGCATCCTCGGTATTTACGATCAGGCAATTGTGGAGTTTACAAATGCCAATGCGCTCAACCCCGAAGATCCGATGCCCGATTATCTGACCTCTCGCACGTATGCCACGATCGGTGAGTATGCCAAGGCCATGCAATATGCCGAGAGCGCGGTTGGGAATAACCCTGCCGATGCCAACCTGCGCGGCAACCTGGGTGTGATGTATTATCGCAATGCATATTTCGATGAAGCCATCGTTGAATTGGGTTATGTGGTCAATGGTGGTTTTGCTGAAGGCGGCGCTCCGGTGGAATCGATCAATCTTGCGCCCAACAACCCGCGGATCGCGGAGTATTACTTCACGTACGGCCTCGCGTTATCACGCTTGAATAAATGCACAGAAGCCCTGCAAATTGCGCAGTCCATCCTCGCGCGTATTCCCACGGATGAATTGGCTGTGGAGAATGCCAATGAGATCGTCAATCGTTGCCAGCAGAATCTTGTGGGGACGCCCGTGCCGCCTCCAGCCTCGTCCGAGCCTGATCCTGCTGCGACGGTAACTCCTACACCCACACCATGAACATTTACCACAAGCGCGCCATCTTCCGTCGTCGTGACGAGTCCAATGTATACCGTATGTTCTTCTGGGTTATCTTGATCCTGGGAGGCATCTGGTTAATCCGTTCCGTTCAGCAAGGCGACGTTAAACCGTTGTTTTTACCGACGGCTACTCCCACACGTTTTGCAGAATCCTATTTGCTTGAAGCGGATGCATTGTTTACTGCCGGAAAATTGGAAGATGCAACAGATGCCGATGGGAATGTTATATCCGGCGGCGCCATTTCATCCTATCGTGAAGCTGTAAAAGTTGACCCAAACAATGCGCGGGTGTGGGCGGACCTTGCGCGTGTTCAAACCTATTCTTCCGCCATGGTCGTAAACAGTGACGATGTTAAAGTCCGCCTTGCTGAGGCGCTTGAGTCTGCAAAAAAAGCTGTGGAACTTGCCCCGGATGACAGTTACGCCCATTCCATATATGCGTTTACATTGGATTGGAATGCAGACTCGAGACTGGTTGACGCGCGTGAAGCTCAGAATCTGCTCACCGAAGCAGAAGGGGAGGCAGCCCGCGCCTTGCTTTTGGATCCAAACAATACGCTGGCACAGGCGTTTTCAGCCGAAATTCTTGTCGATCAGCAAAAATGGACACAAGCTCAACTAAGCATAGAACAGGCTTTGAAAAACGATGCGTCCCTGATGGATGTACATCGTATCAATGCATATGTGCTTGAGTCCCTGGGTGAGTATGCGCTCGCAATCGAAGCCTATGACCGTGCCATTGCCATTACGCCAAATCTCACGTTTTTGCATATGCGCGCAGGCGCAAATTATCGCCGACTCGCTTTTGACAACCCCAATGAAGATGTTAAAGAAGAGCTTTACCTAAAATCCCTGGAATACTTTGACAGGGCCGCAACGATTAATCAGCAATTGGGTGTTGAAGACCCTTTGCCGTATCTTTCGATTGCCAAGACCTATTCACAAATGGGTCAGTTCTTCATTGCGATCCGTAATGTGCAAAAGACAATCGAATTCCAACCCAGTAGAGCCGAACTCTACGGCGAATTGGGCGTGTTGTATCACAAGAATCGCAACTTTGAGACAGGCATCCTTGCGCTTGAATGCGCCGTGCGCGGATGCACTGCCGAACAATCCTGCCCTGCTCGAGGTGATTGTGGCCCAAATGATGTAGCAGCAGATGTGGTGAAGCTTCCGCTCACAAACAGCACAGTCTATTACTACGATGTATATGCGTCTGAGTTGAGCGCTTTGAGTCCCTTAAAAGGTAATGAAAATTACTGTGCCAGAGCGCTTGAGATAGTCTCAGAGATCGAAGCCTCCGAATTCGATAACGACCCGAACATCGCTGCGGATATTGTGGTGGTGCGGAATATCTGCAGCAATGTACCAGTATCCGATATTAACGTGGATTCAACTGCTACTGTTGAGCCTGCACTACCCGCTGAAATACCCACAGCCACACCGTAGGTTTCATCAGAGTTTTGTAAGAAATTATACAATCCCCTTGACGTTGCTTCTATAACTAGGTAATATTGAATTAGCACTCGCAGCTAGTGAGTGCTAATTTCGCGATGATTCAAAAATCCAAAACCTTTTAGGAGACCAAAGAAATGGCAAAACTCTCATTCAAGCCCTTGGGCGGCCGTGTATTGATCGAGCCCATCGAACAGGAAGAAGTAACCGCAGGCGGTATCGTTCTTCCCGAGACTGCGAAGGAAAAACCCCAGCAAGGCAAAGTATTGGCCGCCGGCCCCGGCGACCGCAACGACAAAGGTGAACGGATCGCCATGGATGTAAAAGCCGGCGATGTAGTTCTCTTTGCCAAGTACTCTGGCACCGAAGTCAAGATGGAAGGCAAGAAATTGCTCATCATGCGCGAGAGTGATCTTCTCGGTATCGTGGGATAGTTCGTCACCGCGAGCGCTCTGCGCGAAGCGGTCTCTGTGATAATGAGGAGATTGCTTCGGGAAGAACACCCTCGCAACGACATAATAAATTAAAAAGGAAATTACTATGGCCGCTAAACAAATTGTATTTTCAGAAGAAGCCCGCCGCAAGCTTAAGAACGGCATGACCGTTGTTGCGAATGCTGTATCCGCAACCCTCGGCCCCAAAGGCCGCAATGTGGCAATTGACCGCAAATTTGGTTCCCCAAGCATCACTCATGACGGTGTTTCCGTTGCAAAAGAAATTGAACTCGAAGATCCGTTTGAGAACATGGGCGCCCAGCTTTTGAAGGAAGCCGCCCAGAAGACCAATGATATTGCCGGTGACGGTACCACCACCTCCACCGTTTTGGCTTATGCCATCGTAACCGAAGGCTTGAAAGCCCTCGAAGCCGGTTACAACCCAATGCTGCTCAAGAAGGGCATTGAACTCGCCACCGAGACCATCGTTGTCGAACTCAAGAAGAATTCCACCAAGATCGACACCCGCGAAGAAATTGCTTCCGTTGCAACCAACTCTGCGGCTGATGTTGAGATCGGCGAATTGATCGCAGACGTGATGGACAAGGTCGGTAAGGACGGCGTCATCACTGTTGAAGAATCCAAGACCATGCAGTTTGAAACTGAATTCGTCGAAGGGATGCAGTTTGACCGTGGTTATATCTCGCCTTACTTCATCACCAATGCCGACCAAATGGAAGCCCAGATCAGCGATGCGTACGTGCTGGTTTATGACAAGAAGATCTCAGCCGCTCAGGATATCGTTCCTTTGCTCGAGAAACTCGTCCAACTTGGCAAGCGCGAACTCGTCATCATCGCTGAAGATATCGACGGCGAAGCGATTGCCACCCTCATCTTGAACAAGATCCGCGGTATGTTGAACGTGCTCGCCATCAAAGCCCCTGGCTTTGGTGACCGCCGCAAGGCTATGTTGCAGGATATTGCATCCCTCACCGGTGGGCAGGTCATCTCTGAAGAGACTGGCCGCAAGCTCGAAAGCACCACCGTGCAAGACCTCGGCCGCGCTGAGAAAGTTGTCTCCGACAAAGAGAACACAACCATCATCGGCGGCAAAGGCAAGAAGAGCGATATCGAAGGCCGCATTAAAGAAATTCGCATTGAGATCGACAAATCCACCAGCGATTACGATAAGGAAAAACTTCAGGAACGTCTCGCCAAACTCAGTGGTGGTGTTGCCATCATCCGCGTAGGCGCCGCGACCGAAACTGAAATGAAAGAGAAGAAGCACCGCGTGGAAGATGCCCTCTCAGCCGCTCGCGCCGCTGTAGAAGAAGGCATTGTCCCTGGTGGCGAGATCTCCCTCATCAACGCTGCCAACAAGCTTGATAAACTTGCCAAGAGCTACGCTGATGATGAAAACGAAGAGATCAAAGTTGGTATCAACATTGTCAAGAAGGCGCTTGAAGCCCCGATCCGCAAACTGGCTACAAATGCCGGCCAGGATGGCTCTGTCATTATTGACACCGTCCGCCGCACTGCCGCTGAGAAGAAGAATCCGAACATCGGTTTCAACGTACTCACCGGCGAATATGTAGACATGATCAAAGCCGGCGTCATTGACCCGGTCAAGGTTGTGCGTGGCGCTCTTGAGAACGCCGCTTCCATCGCCGCGATGATCCTCACAACCGATGTGTTGATCACCGATGTGCCCGCAAAAGAAAGCGGCCCTGCCATGCCTCCAGGCGGCATGGGCGGTATGGACTACTAAAAACCCATCACCCCTGCCCCTCTCCCAATTGGGAGAGGGGTTTTTAATTGGTATAATCCTGACGATGTTTTTCAAACCCCTTTTAAACCAAAAAGATTTAACCACGGAGCGCACAGAGAAAATCTTAAAAAGAATCTCCGTGATCTCCGTGTTCTGTGTGGTTATGTTTTTTTCTTTTGGATTAAGTGCCTGCGCTTCTTTTGCGCCCCCGAGCACGCCCACTCCCCAACCGCCGACTTTTACGCCCGTACCTCCTACTGCCACTCCTCCGCCTTCGATAGCCACTGTGAATGGAGAATACATCACCCTCGCAGAATTTCAAGCGGAACTTGCGCGTTACAAATCCGCACAGACTGCTCTCGGGGTCACCGTTTCAGATGAAGATGCGAACAAGATCGTTCTGGAAGATATGATCGCACAGTTATTATTGTCACAAGCCGCAAGGGAAGCGAATTTCAATTTGACAGAAGCAGACCTAAAGTCCAGAATGGATGCGTTGGCAGTTCAAGCTGGCGGGGCAGATGCTTTGAGCACATGGGAATCTGCTCACGGGTATGATGATGCCTCATTCCGAATCGCATTGAAACATTCTGTTGAAGCGGCCTGGATGCGTGACAAAATCATTGCGGATATGCCGACCCTTGTGGAACAGATTCACGTGCGCCAGATTTTGACCTATAATGAGGTTGATGCCCGTGCCGCGTTGGAGCAGTTGAACGGCGGCGCAGACTTTGATGAGCTGGCCGCTTTATATGATCCGATCACACGCGGCGAGTTGGGCTGGGTGCCGCGCGGTTACCTGCTTGATGCAAAAGCTGATGAAGCGGTATTTGCTTTGCAAGCCGGCGCATACAGCGATGTGATCGCAACGGACGCGGGTTTTCATATTTTCAAAGCTCTTGAACGCGGCGACCATCCACTTACCCCGGATGCCTTGTTGACAGCGCAGGAATTTACCATAAAGAACTGGCTGGATGAGCAGCGCGCTCAGAGTGATATTGTTTTAACCCCATAAGTAATAAACTGGGTAGTAACCCGAAATAATAAAATAAAGAATGATTTTGGAGTGACATAATGAGCAAATACAACTATAACGATTCTTCCGCGCCGAAACAAAGTTCCCGCCTGGAATTATGGGATATGTTAAGCATTGTTGTGCTTTTGGTCACACTTTGTATTGGTGTATATTTTATTGCGGTCTTTCTTGCTCCCAACTCTGCTTTGAATCCTTTTCCACCCACTGACCCATTTGCCCCGCCCACGGCGACGATCACGCCCATTCAACTGGAGCCAACATGGACTGTTACTCCTCTTCCGAACGTAACCGAAACGGCGACTCTTTTGCCGACTTTCACGCTGGAGCCTTCAGCGACCGCCTTCTCGCTTGTTCCGCCCACCAAAACACCGGTACCAACCGTCACGCCCAAAGCCCCATTTTCTGCAAATGTTAAATATATTGACAGCACTCTCTTTCATTCTGAAGCGGCTTGTAACTGGCAGGGCGTCGGCGGAACGGTAAAAGATGTCAATAACGCGGATATGCTTAGAATGACCATCCGTTTGGTTGGTTTTTATAATGGCAAGACCAAGAATGAATTGACGGTAAGCAGCATCGCCCCTGCCTACGGACAATCTGGTTATGAATTTTTCCTTGGGACAGTTCCGATTGCATCCAAGGGTGAACTGTATATTCAACTGCTTGACCAGGCTGGCCTGCCCCTTTCCGATAATATCTATCTCGATACATTCAATGACTGTTCAAAAAACCTGGCGATTGTGACCTTTAAGAAAAACCCATGATCTGGTAATAACTTGAATACGGCCAGAAAAATATTCCTTGCTTTATTTGTGGTTTCCACGTTGGGAGTGTTGATGCTGTTTGTGAATTTACAGTCTCTGACGACTACTCCTGCGCCATCGTCTACGCAAGACCCGGGCATTGTCCCAACACCTTCACCGAATAACCCTGACACTGACCCTTCATCACAAAGTTCCAAAGGTATAGCTTTTGCGGCATTGATTGGTTCCGTCATCACATCTGTTACTTCACTTATTGGTTTTGTAACGACTACTGTGATCACCTGGCGCAGGGAAAAACGCGAAGCATCTCTGGCAGACGTGCAACGCAAAAAATTGGAAACCGAGCTTGAGAAAAGCAAGCTGGAACTTGAGAGATTAAAGAAGAGCAGGACGAAGAAAAGAAAGAAGTAAGAAGAAAGAATAAATATGACACACCCAGAAATTAATCTTTCGTGGGTGTGTTTGTTTTTAAATCCAAAGGGGACGCTGAAAAACGCAGAAAACGCTGATTTTTGTAATAGTCACGAATAGGTTGTACATTTTTTGAACCACGGAGACACGGAGTCACTGAGAAAAAACAAGGGTAAAACTCCGTGCCTTAGTGCCTCCGTGGTAAAAGTTTTTTGTTCAACCTTTCCGTGACTAATACAGAAAACGCTGATTTCCCTTTTTTTATCAGTGAGAATCAGCGTTCATCTGCGTCCAAATTAAATTCGGGGTTAATTATGTTACCTGACTATTACACTTCCAAATTCCACTGATGATATTTCGGGTTTTTGGCACGCACCACATCGTCAAATAGCATACGTAATTTCGTGGTGATCGGTCCCATCATGCCGGCCCCGACTGGACGGTAATCTATTTGGGTTACAGCAACTATCTGCGCGGCAGTTCCCGTCATGAACATTTCTTCCGCAATAAATACTTCTGTGCGATCAATCGAACGCTCCACAACTTGAAGCCCCAGGTCATTACGCGCCAACTCAATAATGGAGCGGCGCGTGATCCCTTCAAGAATATTATCCGTCACAGGCGGCGTAATCAATACTCCGTCGCGCACCATGAAAATATTCATCGCCGAGCCTTCGGAGACATGTCCGTTTTGATCGAGCACCAAGGCTTCATCGAAGCCTGCGCGATTTGCGTCAGTTTTGATGAGCGCAGAATTTGCATATGCGCCCGCCACTTTGCCGCGCGCAGGGATGGCATTATCGTCAATGCGCCGCCAGGAGGAAAAAGTGACGTGCGCATTCGTATCGTTCTTGACGTATTTTTCAAATTTCATGACGAACATGCAGAATTCATCCTTCAAGTCATGCAGTTTTACACCGATACCCATATCCGATTTGTAAATGGTGGGGCGCAGGTATACATCCTCTTTCCAACCATCGGTCCGCAAAACATCCAGCGTAAGTTGGATCAAACTCTCTTCATCGTAGGGAATATTCATCGCCATCATACGCCCCGAATTTAACAAACGGTGAAAATGGTCATAGGGACGAAAAACGAAGAGACGTTTCTTCTCTTCGTTCCAGTATGCCCGCATACCACCGAAAACGGCGGTTCCATATAAAAAGCCATGAGTGGATATGTTGATCTTGGCATCCACAAGCGGGACAATTTTTCCCTCAAAAAATGCGTGCTTCGAGAGATCCACTAAGCACCTCCAAAGTTGATATTGATATGGGTGTGTTTCATTTCAGTTGAAACCGTCCCGAAGGTTGGCACAAACGACCAAATTTTCTCGACAAAACCTTCGGGACGTTCTTTTTGTCAACTCATTTGAATCACACCCTATTGATATAGACTGGACCAGCTCTTACGCGCGAATTATAACCGATTCACTCCGCTTCACTTCCGCCCCCAAACCTGCTCAATCCTCCCAAACACGCCTTGACGAAATACAGGATCCTGCTAAAATCTAATTCGATACTTGTCTAATTAGATTTACGAAAGTGAATAATAGATACAAACCCTGAAATACTCGATTTCGTCAAAGCCATGTCGGATGCAGATCGCTTGCGCATCATTGGCTTGTTGACCCAACGACGCGCCAGCCGCGCCGATATTGCCGCAAAGCTTAACCTCTCTCTGCGTGAGGTTGTAGATCATCTTGCTTTCCTTGAGTTCGTAGGCGTCATCAGTCAGAAAGACGACCTGTACGAATTGAACGATGACAAGCTTGCCACGCTCGCACGCGACAGATTGGCAAAGGAACGCCCGGTCTACGTCCCTGCACCTGCACTGGATGATAAATCCAAAAAGGTTCTCAAGGCTTACCTCAACGCGGATGGAAGCATTAAACAAATTCCCAGTCAGCCCGCCAAGTTGCGGGTGATCCTAAATTATCTCATCCAGACATTTGCTCCGTCTATAAACTACACCGAAAAGGAAGTGAACCAGATCTTGCGCCGCTTTCATGAAGACACTGCCGCTTTGCGTCGTTACCTGGTGGATGCCAAAATGTTGGATCGTGAAGGCAACGGCTCACGATATTGGCGTGTGGATGAAGGTGCTGTATGAGCGACGAAATTGTCACCTTCTTCAAGGCTCTCGCAGATGCCAACCGGCTTAAGATCGTCGGTCTGTTGGCACAACAGCCCTATAGCGTAGAAGAGCTTGCCGCGTTGCTTGATCTAAAGGCATCCACGGTTTCGCATCATCTGGCAAGACTGGCGCAAATCGGACTGGTCAGCGCGAAAACAGAAAGCTATTACAACATCTATCAACTGGATGAAAAGGCATTGCAAAATAAATCGCGGAATCTATTCTCACAGGCGAATCTAGCCGCCTCCGTCGTGGATATAGACGCGGATGCCTACGACAACAAAGTAGTCAAGGATTATGTTCGCAAAGACGGCAGCTTGAAAACAATCCCGGCCCAGCGCAAGAAGCTTGAAGCTATATTGCGTTATGTCGTGAAAGCTTTTGAAGCCAATAAAAGATACAGTGAGAAAAAAGTCAACGAGATACTCGGTAAATATCATGAAGATACTGCCAGCTTAAGGCGTGAATTGGTCGGCTATGGATTAATGAAACGCGAAGGCGGTGGAGGAGAATATTGGCGTGAATAAAAAAACGTTCCAACGATTAATCGTTGGAACGTTTTTTTAAAGGAGAAACTTTTATTTCAACCCGCTACTGATTCGATAAGCTCTGAGAATTTTTTCAGATCGATGTTGCCGCCGGAGACGATCGCAACAATCGGACCTTGACCTGCTTTCCCCGTCAATGCAGCCGCGAGCGGCAAGGCTCCTGCGCCTTCAGAGATGACGCGCGCCTTTTCCGCCATGAGTCGCATTGCTCGCTTCGTCTCCTCCAGGCTGACCACAATGAAGCCATCGACTACCGGTTTCATGCGTTCCCACATACGCGGGAAAACGCTCTGACCGCCAGCGCCGTCAACGAACGAAGGCTTCCATTCCGTAAATACTTGAGGAGATGCCATGTTAAACGAAAGTGCTGCGGGAGCGGCCGTCTCCGGTTCGACGCCCCAAACTTGGGTGTCTGGTTTGAGCGCCTTGATAACACTGCCGAGTCCTGTGATAAGCCCGCCGCCGCCGATAGCTGCAATAACCGCAGACGTATCTGGCGCATCTTCAAGAATCTCCAATCCCATAGTCGCATGACCGGCAATGAAATTATGGTCGTCGAACGGATGCACAAAGGTTCCTTCTGCCCCGGGATATGAACGCTCCTCAAGGGCTTTCCATGCGACATCATATGAAACCAGAATAAGTTTTGCGCCGAGCGCCTTCATCCGTTCAAGCTTCGAGGCTGGTGCTGTTTCGATTGCGACCACTGAACATGGGACACCGGCCTTTCTCGCTGCGTAGGCAACACCTTGTCCTGCATTTCCCGCGCTGATCGTCCATACGCCGCGCTTACGTTCGGCCTCAGACAGCATGGCTACAGCATTGGCAGCGCCTCGCAGCTTGTAGGCGTTGATCGGCTGCAGGTTCTCAAGTTTGAGCCGAATATCCGGGTAGCCGGCTCCCAATTCCAGGCGGATGAGCGGCGTTCGAATGATTGTCCCTGCGATGCGCTCGCGCGCTTCCTTAATCTCCGCCAATTCTATCGGGCGGATAGCCTCAAGTGTTGTAGACATTTCTAAGTCTCCTTCTCCGTTGAGTTTAGATTCTTTGCCGTACTACTTCAAACATTAATATGCTTCCTGCTGCTCCTGCATTCAGCGATTCGATATTTCCATTCATGGGGATGCTGATCTTTTGATTCGCCAGTTCGCGCGCGGACTCGCTTGCACCCTCCGCTTCGCCGCCAATGACCAACGCCAAGGGCTGACGTAAATCAGTTACCCAACACGATTGACCATCCATATCTGCCAGAAAAACTTGCAGGCGAGGGTGCGACGCACTTATGAATTTCTCTATCTCATCCCATGTCATCGAGTGGATCGGCAGCCGAAAATGTGCTCCCATGCCAGAGCGGACGACTTTTGACGAAAACGCATCAGTTGTTTCGGGTGGAAGTAACACAGCTTGAACGCCTGCCGCGGCCGCAGTCCGTAGTAATGTGCCGAGATTGCCAGGGTCGCGGATCTGGTCTGGGATGAGGATGAAATTTGGGGAATCGGGAATCGGAAGTCGGGAATCGTTGAGGACAGCAAGAATCCCTTGTGGAGTTTCTGTCTCGGTCAGAGATTTCATTATGTTCGTCGAAACTTCTTCCACATCCACCCTATGCGACCTTAGGTTTGCAACCTGCAACTTTCCTCTTTCGCTCAAAGATTCATCATACAAAGCAAATTGAAATCCCCAATTACTATTTACCGCTTCTTCCACCAGCCGCACCCCTTCCGCAAGGAAAGCGCCCGCATCGCGGCGTTCTTTTGCGCGGCCCTGCAAAGCGCGGATCAGTTTTATCTTTGAATTTTGGCTGGATGTGATCATTGAAAAAAATTATGAAAAGAGTTCGTCAATTCCATCAATCCAATCATCAAGATTCATTTTCTTATTCTTTGATACGTGCGCCTGCCACGCTTTAATAAATGCCTGCAAGCTGGGTATATCGAACAAAACGATCCTGATTTTTCGAATGCTTGTTTCCTGAGTTTTAGCAAAATATTGATCAATGGAGCTGAAAATAATTTTTGCCGCGCGATCTTTCGGGAAGCCGAATATCCCTGTTGAAATGGCAGGCATGGCAATGGATGAACACTTCAACTCATCGGCGGCTCTTAATGAACCAATTACTGCGTCAGATAATTTCTTGTCTTCATCCCCATCACCCCAGACTGGACCCACAGCGTGGATAATGTATTTCGCAGGCAGCGCCCCGCCTGAGGTCCAGGCTGGATGCGAGTGTGAGACAGGCCCATGTTGTTGAATCCACTTATCGCTTTCTTGTTGAATCACGTCTCCGCCGCGTTTCACGATCGCCCAGGCCACACCGCCGCCGTGCTGTAAATCTTCATTAGCCGCATTGACAATGGCATCCACTTCTTCAATTGTGATATCGCCTCGAACAATTTGCAAAGTTTGATCTGTTGAAAGACCGTGTTCAATCAAAATGGTATTCATGGTTTTATTTTACCCCGTTAAAAAAATTGGTCGAGATTTTCATCCCGACCAATTTCATTTATTTCGTTTTTGCCACAACCGAGGCGAATGCCTGCGGATTGCGAACTGCGATATCGGCCAGCATCTTGCGATTAAGCTCGATGTTTGCCTTCTTGAGTGAAGCCACCAACTTGCTATACGTGGTGCCGTTCAAGCGGGCCGCGGCGTTGATACGCGCGATCCATAACTTGCGCAGGTCGCGCTTGCGCACACGGCGGTCACGGGTGGCGTACCACAGGCTTTTCAGCAAGGCTTCGTTCGCACGTCTGAATAATAAGTGCTTCGAGCCGCGCTGACCCTTCGTCATCTTTAAAACTTTTTTGTGACGCAGGTGATTGTGTGGACCTCTTTTTACGCGCATTTCTTATACCTCCTGCAAACTCGTGGGCGTCGGTGTCCTTCGTCTTTGCTCAGGATCGCCAGTTGCATACACCCAAAAGCCGCAACTAAAAATTGACAACAACCGGAACGATTTATTGTTCCATGTGAGGGGCAAGGCGTTTGATACGTTTGATGAACTTACGACCCTTCACTACAATCATCTCACTCAATAACGCCTTTGTACGATCCGACGTGCGGCGGCGTAAATGGCTCTTGCCGCCTTTGGTTCGCACAAGTGTGCCGGAGCCGGTCAAGCGAAATCTTTTGGATGTCGCTTTGTGCGTCTTCAGCTTGATTTTTCCAGACTTCTTTGCTTTGCGAGGCATTGCTGTTTGCTCCTTTCAAAAAATTAACGGCGGATTGAATTGCTTCCGCAGACTATCAACAATTTGGAAATCTACTGCGCTTCAGGACTCGCTTCAGACTTAACCTCAGCCTGCTCGGTCTTTTCCTTCTTTTTCACTGCGCCTTTAGCGGGCACCAACACCACGAGCATCGTGCGGCCTTCCATTTGCGGCGGCACTTCAACAACGGCCACATCGATCAAATCCTGAACGATCTCTTTCAAGTCTTCGAGCGCGATCTCAGGGTAATCCATTTCGCGGCCGCGGAACTTGATGGTGACGCGCACTTTATGTCCCTGACCCAGCCAGCGGCGGGCGTCATCCACTTTGAAACCGCGATGGGCTCCGGCCGTTTTAGGACGCAGGCGGATCTCCTTGATCTCGACCTTGGTTTGGGATTTCTTGGCTTCGCGTTCCTTCTTCGCCTTTTCGTAAATGAACTTCCCAAAATCCATTACACGACAAACAGGCGGGGTGGCCCCGGGGGAGACCTCTACGAGATCCATCTCGGCATCGCGGGCAATTTGCAAAGCCTGACGGATCGGTACAACACCGACATTGCCACCATCTGGGCCGATCAGGCGAACCTCCGCGACGCGGATGCCCTCATTTACTCTAAATTCGTTGGCGCTGATATGCTGCTCCTCGTTATCTATGAAACAAATCCAGCCTAAACGAGGCTGGTTTTTTAGCGGGTCGAATAATACCATGAAGGCATGTGAATCGTCAACGAAAAGACGCTCACAGCGCGGGCTTGTACGCTATTTTGCAGAGTCAACCATGGGCAAAAAGACGGTTTGATACAGGGCTTCGTGTTCGTCGATATGGGAAAACATCATAATCACCAGTGAATTCCCTGGCAAATATGGATGCAGCACGACCCCGCTCCCCCGACCTGATTGCTGCCATTCCCACTTTTAGTTTTTCTTCTTCTGACACAAAACCCTGCCTCGTACATGAAAGGATATTTGTGTCATTCTAATTCCTATAGTTGGGTTTTGCCAAATTACAATATTGCAATTTGGTATACAAAAGTGCTGAAAAAAATAAAGCCGAGAGAACTCGGCTTTATTTTGCATTACACATGCGGGGTGACTTTTGCAGAAAGCTTATCCTTGGGCTGAAAACCGGTCATGCGTTCCTTGACCTCGCCGCCCTTGAAAAGCATGAGCGTGGGAATGCCCATGACGCCGTATTGCATCATGATATTCGGGTTCTGGTCCGCGTCAAGCTTTACAACCTTGACCCTGCCGTCCCATTCACCCGCAAGCTGCTTCACGATGGGGTCGATCATCTTGCACGGCTGGCACCAGGTTGCTGTGAAATCCACAAGGACGGGCAGGCTCGCGCCGATCACTTCTTCTTGAAAATTTGCTTCGGTTACATAATTTACATCTGTCATTTTTTGCCTCCAGGCACATAGACGTTATGTCATTTTCCAATATTACGTTGACGTTAGTATTTTCACGTGATAAAATGCAGTCCGCTTTCATGATGGGCGCGTAGCTCAATGGCAGAGCAGTGGCCTTTTAAGCCATTTGTTGAGGGTTCGAGTCCCCCCGCGCTCACAATTAAGTCCTCCATTTGGAGGACTTTTATTTTGTTGAGCGTCCCCGCAGGGGGGATGTTATTCGAGTCCCCCCGCGCTCACAATTAAGTCCTCCATTTGGAGGACTTTTATTTTGTTATTTTACATATGTCATTGCGAGCGTTTTGTGCGAAGCAACCTCCCTGCCGAGTTGGGGATTGCTTCGGCGGAAGTGCGCCGCCTCGCAATGACATGGGTGTGTTTCATTTCAGTTGAAACCGTCCCGAAGGTTGGCACAAACGACCAAATTTTCTCGACAAAACCTTCGGGACGTTCTTTTTGTCAACTCATTTGAAACACCCCCAATGACATCTATGAATCGTCTTCGTCAGTTTCTTCCAATTCATCGAGTTCGTCCAGCTCATCGATTTCATCGTCATCAAGGGACAGGAGATCGAATTTGTTGAGTTCCTCGGTAAAACCCAAATTTTCGAGGGCATCTTCCAAAAATGCGATGGCGTCTTCATCTTCGGTCTTCTCGATCAAGCTGACGAGGTAAATGCGCGCGTCGTCGCCGCCAATTTGTGAAAGCGACCAGATCGCGGCGGCAACCACATCGTCATCTTCCTCCTCTTCTTCAAGCATCTTCAACAGGATGGGACCTGCATCTTCA
>JBBSCM010000014.1:0-29588 GCA_038250295.1 Anaerolineales bacterium
AATTCAGATGACAAGAAAAAATGTTCACGCTGTGGCGAGCCTTTGACTTGGGAAAATTTTACAATTGATCATATAAAACCACATTCGCTCGGCGGCAAAAGTTCTCTTTCAAATGCGAAGTTGATGTGCCGAAGTTGTAATTCAAAAAAAGGTGCAAAATATAAGCGACAGTGATTTACAACAAAATGTGAGTTTGTTGTGTGAGCGCGGGAGGAATGGCGGGGAGCGGACCTCACCACTTCGACAGGCTCAGTGCATCGCCTGATTGAGACGATTGATCGGCGAGACGGTTTGCCCCTTTGCGAAGCACCCTGTGGGCTCCTAAAGGAGAGGGTATAGGACGATTTCCTTTCTGGGTTGATGGGCGGGTGAGCTTCTAAGATGCTATTTGATTTCTCGAGCCTATTGGCTCCGCCCCTTTGGGAGAGGGGTTTACTTCGGCTTGATCAAAGAGAAACTCATTATCGAACTCGATAGGAGGGTACGTCGCACCTTACTAAATGGGACTTGTCAACAGGGTGGAGAATCCTGATTAATCAGATTATCTTGTTAGTTTGGTGCGACGCACTCGCGGGAAATAGGTGATGAATGATATTGGGGGAGTTGTCCGCGCGATTGAACTTGCCTTGAGCGGAGTATAATTTGACCAAGAAACAGGAGATTTAACATGACCCGAACATTTACTGCTTTAATCCATAAAGAAGATGATTGGTATGTGGCGGATTGTCCAGAAGTTGGGACGGTCAGCCAGGGCAAAACTGTCGAAGAGGCTGTTGCAAATCTCAAAGAAGCAACCGAACTCTATCTGGAAGAGTTTCCCTTGCCAGAAACCAACCATCCATTTTTGACCACTTTCGATGTAGCGACGTATGCCTAATCTTCCACACCTTTCAGGGCAGGAAATTGTCCGCGCTTTGGAGAAGTTGGTTTCGTTCAAGCACGCCAACGTGGAAGTCATGTGGTGATGAAGAAGTCCATGCCAGAGGGAAATGTTGGTTGTGTTGTGCCCATGCACGGGGAAGTGGCAATCGGAACCTTGCATAGCA
The DNA here is from genome assembly GCA_038250295.1 of Anaerolineales bacterium. Classification (GTDB taxonomy): domain Bacteria; phylum Chloroflexota; class Anaerolineae; order Anaerolineales; family Villigracilaceae; genus Villigracilis. Next base: position 1,047 of record JBBSCM010000014.1, read on the forward strand.
TTCTTAAACAAGCCAGAGTTTCTGCTGAAGAATTCATAAAAGCTGTGAAATAAATCGGAGTCGAAAGGCTCCGACTTTGTTTGTGTCCGCGGGAGGAATGGCGGGGAGCGGGGGTAAACCTGACATGTCTTCTCAAGTAGTTGGTTAATCGTGATTCATGTCCATGCACGGGTTATGGTTGACATCGGCGCGGGTAAGACATGTCAGGTTTTAAGTGTGATGATACACTCGGGGAAAGAAAACCATGCCAGTCAAACGATCCAATCCAGGAACCATGCGCCAAGCGGCGAAGCTGAGAAAAGTCCCTACCTCTGCGGAGAAGCTCTTGTGGGCATATTTACGGGGGGATAAATTGAACGGCGTAAGTTTTACCCCTTCGGGGCACTTCGTAGAAGACAACACGCCATTGGGAATTTCACTTCGACAAGCTCAGTACAGGCATCCCTGATTTTGTAGCCATCAAAAGAAAACTAATCATTGAACTCGATGGACTCCCTTTGGTCGCAGCATATTGAACAAGCCCGCTTCGCGTATGATGCTGAACGAAGCAAGTATTTTGAGTCACAGGGATACCCGCAGGGCTGTGTAAGGTAGTCCGCTTTTGGAATGAGCAAGTGATGAATGATATCAATGGAGTCGTTCTGGCAATTGAGCTTTCTTTGAGCAAGGAGTAGATAAGTCCGCGCAGCCCCTCCGTCCGCTGGCTGATATGTGCACGGCATTAGCTATCCAAGATAATTTCACCTATCCACTATAATTGGGGAAAGGTGTGCTGAAGGGTGATCCGCGGGCGCAAGTAATTGAACCAAATAAACCGCAAAACTCTTTTCGTCCGCTTCCATCAATGAGGAGAAAACTAAATCCATGAACTGGGTCGTGCTTGTATTCATTTCATTCCTATGCGGTTCCCTGCCCTTTTCAGTGTGGCTCGGCAAGTTATTTTTGCAATTGGATGTGCGTAACTATGGCGATGGAAATCCGGGTGCAACGAATGTTTTTCGATCGGGCAGCAGGGTGATTGGTTTATTGGTCCTGTTATTGGATATCACGAAAGCAGCCGCGCCGGTTGGTCTGGCTTTTTTCAACATTGGCATTCGCGGGTTGCCCATGTTTTTTATCGCAATAGCGCCGATCATTGGTCATGTCTTCAGCCCCTTTTTATGCTTCCGGGGCGGTAAAGCCCTTGCCACTGCCCTCGGAGTATGGATCGGTTTGACGATCTGGAAGGCTTCGCTGGCTGGGGTGATCGGAGCGATAATCGGACTCGCGCTCTTCACTTCGGCCGGTTGGGCAGTCATGTTTGCAATGGGAATAATTTTGATCGCGCTGCTTTTTTGGATGCCAGATCCTCTTCTACTGATGGTATGGGCAAGCCAGGCGCTTATTCTGGCATGGACACACCGTGCAGCCTTGGGCCAGCCCCCACGCTTGCGCCCCGGGCTCACGAAGCGCTTATCCCGGTTCAAGGATTCAGCAGGCCATGGCTAAATACTTTACTCATGATCTGATTATTCACATCATCATATTTCAAATGGGAATCCTTCTGGTAATATGTAGTAATATCCTAATTCTTCATCGGGCCAGAAGGCATAGCCCGCCACTCGATTATCCAATGGTCTCCATTCTTATTCCGGCGAGAAATGAAGAAAAGAAGATTGGTCGTTGTATCCAATCACTCCTGGCGCAGGATTACCCAAATTTTGAAGTCATTGTTCTGGATGACCAATCCAGCGATAGTACATTCGCCGTCCTTGAAGGGATTTTTAGTTCACAGCCAAATCTAAAGGTTTTGACTGGAAGCGCGCCGCCTGAAGGTCAAGTGGGTAAGAATTGGGCATGCGTTCAATTGGCTCAAGCGGCGCAAGGCGATCTTTTATTCTTCACCGACGCCGATACCATCCACCGTCCGGCAACCTTGCGCGCGATTGTGACCGCTTTGATTGGCGAACAGGCTGACCTGTTAACTGGTTTCCCGCGACAAGAGATGCGCACCTGGACAGAACGATTGCTTGTCCCATTTTTTACATGGTCTCTAATTTGTTTCACCCCGCTTTGGCTGGCATACAGAGCTCGACTACCGGCGCTTTCCAATGCGGTGGGACAGATGATGTTGTTTCGCCGCGAATCCTATAAAGCAATTGGCGGACATGCGAGCGTGGGATCGTCAATTGTGGATGACTTGATGTTGGCGAAGGGGATTAAGGCAGCGGGTCTGCGCTGGCGCGTGGTACATATTTCCGACTTAATCACCTGCCGGATGTACGATGACAGTCATGAAGCTTTTAATGGATTTACCAAAAACTATTTTGCGGTCTTTAGTTTTCATGTGCTGCCTTATTTGTTTGTGTTCATTTGGTTGGCGGTGATGTTCTGGGAACCTTTGATCGTCGCCATACTGTTGGCCTCTGGACGGGCGCAACAAGCTCAGCTGGGTGAACTTGTTTCCTGCATCGGACTTTCCCTGCTCCTGTGGTTAATACCCTATCTTGAAATGGGTGTACCTCTCGGTCTGGCGCTGTGTTATCCATTCACCATACTGGCAAACGAAGCCATTGCCTTTCAATCCCTCCGCCTCAGCCTCAGCGGCCGCATAACTTGGAAAGGTCGCGCGCTTGCCCGACCAAAGTGGAAATGGTTGTAGATATTGCTAAATGAAATTGCATCCGCGGGAGGAAAGGCGGGGAGGAGCCCCTCCGCCCACTCGCTTCGCTACGGGTACGATGTCCCCCAAATCCCCATACGGGGACGTTGTGGGACAACGGAACATATAAAAAAATTCGAGAACTTTTCATGTCCCATTTTGGCGAGGCCGGGCGGTGTACTGAGCCTGTCGAAGTGTGGGGCAGGTTTTGCAATAGACTCAATGGACTTGTTTTCTTATAGAAATTGGTTTTTTTACCTTGTGCGGGGCACTACTTCTTTTCAAGCGACCACTTAAGCTGGAACTCAATCTCTTCCGAAGAGTCGCTGCGCTCATGTTCGATGTTGATGATCGCAGCAGCCGGTATGGAAACACGCTCCCCTGCCACTTGAATCTGAAACTTCTGTCCCTGCTCGATGCAGTCAGCCAGCCGCCGCAGTTTTTTGACAAACTGTTTTACGGGATAGTTCTTTTCGATATCACGCTTACGTTTTTTCTTTTGTGCTGCCATTTGTAAATTCCTTTTAATAGACCTCTTGCATAAGTTGCGATTTAAACGCTTGGAAATTCTTTTGAACCACTGAGCCACAGCCCACAGGGTAATTAAGGCACGGAGTTTTTTCTTGTTTTTCTCAGTGTTTCCGTGCCTCCGTGGTTAGGCTCTGGACTTTTGCAAGAGGTCAAATCATGATTTTTTTATTTCAAGTGCCAGCGCAGCCCGCGAACAAAGGCGGCTTTCAGCCAAAAATAGCCGCAGGCAAGGAGCATGAGAACATCCATGAGCAGGAACATGAGTTGAAGTTTCATTTTTTCTCCTTTTTCTTCGTTCAAGCAGCGGGCGTTACATTAGACTTTATTATTAGGAAAAACGTCCCGAAGGTTGCCGTCAGGCACTCAAATTACTCGCAAGAAACCTTCGGGACGGTACTTGTATATTATTTCCAATAAAGTCTATTACAGTTGGATCATGCTGTGTCATTGCTCCAAATCAGCATCAGGCATTGTAGATGGTTTGGGCGGCAGATCGTATGGTGTTTTCAAGGTCAGTAGACCTCTTGCATAAGTTGCGATTTAAACGCTTGGAAATTCTTTTGAACCACTGAGACACAGCCCACAGGGTAATTAAGTCACGGAGTTTTTTCTTGTTTTTCTCAGTGTTTCCGTGCCTCCGTGGTTAGCACCCTAGACTTTTGCAAGAGTTCAAGTAATCAATTTCCATATCCGCATTGTGAGCAGAGGGCTTCATTGACAGGCAGCTTCGAACCACAACTGGCACAAGGCAAAATCAGCCCGATGGCAGTTCCGCAGTTGTGGCAAAATTTTGCGCCATGAACAGTTTGCATGGAACACCTGCGACAAACGCTGCTGGAAAATAAAGTCACAGGGCTTGCGGTCACCTGCGGATGGTATGCAGGTACCTGGTTGTACGACCTGGTTGGATATTGACGGCGCTTGTCATCGTCATCATCGTCATCATCGTGATCGTCATCTTTATGGTCTTTGTCATGAAAGACTCCGCCACTTTTTTGAGTTTTGCGCCTGCCAAGTTCAAACAACTCCTCTAGAAAGTCCATTTTGAGTATTCTCCTGTTAGTTATAGAAAGGTACGACAACCTGTTCTGGATGGTTCTGTCAGCGCGCGGTTCTATTTCCGAATTACTCTTTTGGATCGGGGGAGCGAATCGTTGACAATTTCAAAACCGCCATCGCCGTCTATCAAAATTTTTCGGCGGTTAGCGCTGCTTCCCATTACACGCTCGTACGGGTAGGAAAGTCGGTCAACTTCCAAACCATTTGCGTCAAACAAAATTGCCGTATCGCTATGGTTGTTCCAAACCTGACCAGTAGTCCATAATAAATTTTTCAAAGCGCCCCGCTCTGCTTGTGTTGCTTTCGGTTCCAACTGCCCGCTCTGAACTTTCACGATCATGCCAGGCTCAAACATTAAATCGTCTGTAAATGGATAAAATACCTGTCCACGCAGGCTGGCCAGTACCCAACCAGACATGGGTTGAGTAACCGTTCCACGATTGACGATGGCGGCATATTCATGCAAGCCATCATTCTTAACTTCTTTGATTATTATTTTCGCGCCTTTCAACTGACCCATACGGACAACCTGCGATGTTCGTTCTGACATTTTTTCTCCTTTAAAAATAAAAAAAGACCACCGCCAAGAAGGCGATGGTCTTGCGTTTTCTTTCAAACAGCCGGGAAATCTCTTTCCGTCTTGACGGCTGTTCTTCCCGAAAAAGTCGGGCGCTACTCCCCATCGGAGTAATTACATTCTAAAGCATAAACTAGCGCCGTCGATTAGAGTACGTTAAGAGTTTGTGTGTGGCAATTGAGATGGCTCTAGTTGGATGGTGCGTCGCACCTTACTAAATGGGACTTGTCAACAGGGTGGAGAATCCTGATTAATCAGATTATCCTGTCTGTATGGTACGACGCACTCATATGGGCGGTGTATATTGAGGATATATAGGATATATCCTCATGGCAAACAAAATCTTAGTCTCCCTCCCAGAAAAATTTCTCGAAGAAGTTGACAATGTCGCTGCCGCCGAACATCGCTCGCGCAGTGAATTGATCCGCGAGGCGTTGCGGGCGTATCTGGAAATAAAAAAAAAGCAAGGTTGGGGAACAGTCCGCTAGTTATACGGTCAAGAAGCCCAAGCCAAAAGCAAAAAAATCATTTCCTAATATCGAAATGGTCAAGTTCACAGGCGGGATGAGTGCTGTGATTCGCGGTACGCGTATAAAAGTGAGTCATATCGTAGGTTATTTGCAGGTTGGGGAAACGCCTGAAATCATAGCGAACGAGATTGTCCCTCATGTTACCTTGCCTCAGGTATATGAAGCCATCCACTATTATTTTGCTCATCAGGTGGAGATTGATAAAGAACGCGAAGAAAATACTGAAGAAGCCTCCCGCCGTATGTTGTTGGAAAAATTAGGTGAGAAGAGATATAAGGAAATCACTTCTGGCAAACTTTCCACTGAGTTTGCCGCATGGGAACTTGCCAGCGACGAAGCACTCGAAAAATTTGAAAAAGGATTGAAGAATTGAAGCGTGGGGATATTTTTCTTGTCAACCTGCCGCAAGTGACAGACGGTGCTGGTCACGAACAGGTGGGAACGCGCCCAGCGCTTATTGTGCATGATGATGCCACAAGCGGCACCTTGTCTGTGGTGATAATTGTCCCGTTTACAAGTAACCTCAAAGCGAAACGGTTTCCACATACAATTGTCGTTCAGCCATCGAAGGAAAATGGATTGTCCATGCCGTCTGTTTTGCGTTGTCTTTCAATTGCGCGCAATCGACAAACAACGCGTGACAAAAAAGATCGGCCATCTTGAAGAAGAATTAATGGGGAATGTCAATCGGGAGATAAAAGACTTGTTGGGTTTGTGATAGCTGACTGCTTTCTTTTGGGAAATGTGGAATTACTATTCGTTCCCAAAATGGGTCTATCACGTCCCGTGGGGAAATTGGCTGCATATCTTTGAAATGCCGCTGCTTGGCTACGGCGGCTATCTTCCATTTGCACTCGAATTATTCGCGTTATATCACCTGGTCAGTGGGTTATTGGGGGATAAGAACAGTGATTATGTAAAAGTTACACCGCAGTAATATATAAAGCCCTATGCTTAACTTATTTGCTTGGAAATAAAACAAAAAAGACAGTCATCTTATAGGCAACTGTCTTTTTTGTCTCACTTAGCTTTTTGCTGTAGAGCCGCCTCAATGATCTGCTGAACCCTCGGTGCAATGCTGGATGGATCGGGATGCAGACCTTCCACAAGCAGGGCGCTATCGTAAATCTGCTCGATGATGATATTCTGCAAATCTGAACCTGCTTCCAATTTGAGCAGGTTCTTCAGAATGGAGTGCGAAGCATTTAACTCCAACACCTTTTTTGGAATTTCATACTCTTTACCGAGATATTTATAAACACGCTGTAATTCAGGGTTTGCATTGGCATCCGCATCCGCGAGGCGCGCGACAGATTGATACAGCCGATTGCTGGCACGCACGTCGGTCACACGTTCGCCCAGCACCAGTTTGAAGCGATCCACCAACGAATTGAAATCCGCATCTGGAATTTTCTCTTCTTCGGCTTGCTCCTTTGGCTTTTGAGTTGTATCCACTTCGGCTTGGGCTACATTCTTCAAGTCAAAGTCTTTGTACTTATGCAAACCCATCAACATGAACGAATCCATTGGGTCAGTGAGAAGAAGCACCTCCGAACCCTGCGAGTGGAAGTAATCCAGATGCGGGCTGCGCAACACAGATTTCGGGTCTTCACCCACTATGTAGTAAATCTCCTTTTGTCCATCCTTCATGCGCGAAAGATAATCATCCAAAGAAGACCATATTTCAGGATTCAAATTCGTTTTGAATCGCAGCAATGGATTGATGGCATCTGTATCCGCAGGGCTGGCGGCGATCCCTTGTTTCAGATAAACGCCAAATTCCTGCCAGAAAGTTTGATATTTCTCGCCGTCATTTTTTGCAAGCGTTCCCAAATCACGCATGACCTGGTTTGTCAGGACCTTTTTCAGCTTCGGCATCAGTCCACTGGACTGAACAGTTTCACGCGAGACATTGAGCGGCAAATCTTCCGAATCCACCACACCTTGCACAAAGCGCAAATAATCAGGCAGAAGATCCTTGTTATATTCATCGATCAAGACATTGCGTGTGTACAACTTCAAGCCGTCATCTTTTCGCAATGAGAAAACACCGCGTTCCACCTTGCTCGGAATATATAACAGCGCATATATCTGCACAGGCGCATCGGTGGACATGTGAATATGCAGAAGTGGGTCTTCAAAATCCAAAGTTGTCTGGCGGTAAAACTCCTTATACTGCTCCTCAGTCACCTCCTGCCGCGAAGTGCGCCAGAGCGAGGTCTGTTTGTTGACCGCATCCTTGCCATCGCCGATGAAAATAGGAAAGCCAATGTAATCCGAATGTTTGTGGATGATGTTCTTAAGGCGGTATTCCTCCGCGAATTCAGAAGCATCCTCTTTGAGCTTGATCTCGACCTTCGTTCCTCTCTCGCTCATATCTGCTTTGCCGATCTGATAATTATCCTCACCCGTGGCATACCAGGTAACCGCTTCAGCATCTGGTTTATACGAACGTGAAGTTACTCTCACCCATTCCGCCACCATGAACACGGAATAGAATCCCACACCGAATTGACCAATGACTTTGGACAGGTCTGTATTTTGGTCTTGGGTCACTTCAATAAATTTGCGCGCGCCAGATTGGGCAATGGTGCCGAGATTTTCAATAATCTCATCCTTCGTCATACCGATGCCTGTATCCTGAATGGTGAGCATGCGCGCATCTTTATCTACTGCGATACGGATGCTCAATTCTGCATCAGGGTCAAGCACGTTGTGATTGGTCACGATCTCAAAGCGCAGACGGTTCAGCGCATCCGACGCATTGGATAGTAATTCGCGTAAAAATACTTCGCGATCCTTATATAGAGAATGAATCAGAATATTAAGCAGTTGTTTGGTTTCTGCTTTAAATGAATATTGTTGTCCAGCGTTTGCGTCTGTCATAGTTGCCTCTTAAAAAACGAAAATGGGTCTTTCAATTTTTGTAAATTTTAAATCGTAGGCATTAATCCAAAGGTAAGAGTTTCGTTAGAAGAATATCAACCTGTTCAAATATTATCGGGCTGAATCAGCAAGGATTTGCTGGGTTATAATCCTCTAAAATTTCCGAAGGAATGATAAAGCATATTGGCTTTTCAGGCCATGAAAAAATGTATCCAACAACAAGAGGAATATTGAAAATGGAAGCGCAAAAGAACACCAAAAATATTGTCCGCAGTGTACTCTCAGGGATCGGCATAACAATTCTGTCTCTCCTAATCGGCATTGTGTTGGATTATGGAATAACGCAAATCCTGTCCCAATACTTCATCGAAGGTTGTTCCGAGGATTGTTATTTTCAATACTTTAACTCGATTTTTGTTATCGTTGCGATCCTAAGCGTTGTGATTGGCTTCCTCGCTGGACAACGTACTTATCAAAAGGGAAAACTTACCTAACGATCAGCTGATTTTCGTTAAACCATCTTCCCATGGAACTCTCTGCGGCTATTCATGTACTTGGCGACATCCTTGGTACTGTCATTGGTGAACTTGAGTCACCAGAATTATTTGCAGTCGAAGAACGCATTCGCACAGCGGCGAAAGACCGTCGCGGCGGGAATGCTGAAGCGGCGAAACAGCTTGAGGCGGAGGTTGAGGCGCTGGATGTCGATGCCGCGCGCGTCGTCTCAGCCGCATTCACGTCTTATTTTGACCTGGTCAACCTTGCGGAGGAAAATCAGCGTGTACAGCAATTGCGGGAACGCGAAAAGAATCTCTCGCCCAATCCTCTGGATGAATCCGTTGGCGATGCAATTGCTTCGCTAAAAAAATCGGGCGTAAGCTCCGAGCAAATGCAAAGCCTGCTTAACGGACTCTCCATTGAGTTGGTTCTCACGGCGCATCCAACCGAGTCACGCCGCCGCACCATGATCGGGAAACTTCAGCGGTTGGCGGACATGCTGGATGATCTTTCAAATGAAAATCTTTCGCCGCGCAAACAGGAAAAAATCCGCGCGAAAATTCATGCCGAAGTTGTGGGCTTGTGGCTCACAGACCGCCACCGCAGCACACGTCCAGCCGCCACGGATGAAGTGCGTACGGGATTGTATTTTGTTGAATCGGTTTTTTGGGACACACTGCCTGAACTATATAACGACCTCGACCATGCGCTGGCTGCGCACTATCCCGAAGCTGCATCGCCTTCGAACTGGCTTCAACTCGCATCATGGATGGGCGGCGACCGTGACGGCAACCCGAATGTAACGCACCAGATCACAGCCGAAACACTGCGCCTGCATCGCGGTCTTGCAATTGAACGCCATCGCCATAAATTGCAGGGGCTTGCGCGCCGCCTGAGCATGAGTGATCGGCGTTTGCCGCCGCCGCCTGAACTGACCGCATGGATCGAGTCTCGCCGCCCGCTGCCGAAGCACGTTGCCATCATCGAAGAACGTTACGCCGCAGAGCCTTATCGCCTTGTGCTTTCATTACTCGCCGCAGATCTTAAAGATGCATCAAGCGACGAGATGACCGAGCGTTTGCTCGAACGCAAACCCCATCAGGCGCGAATCAATTTGCAGCATTTGCTTGATCCGATCAACATCATTGCGCCAAGGCTGCCTTATTCACTTGCCCACGATGAAATGCGAAATGTTCGTCATCAATTGCACATCTTTGGTTTGCACGCCATGCGTCTTGATATTCGCGAAGAGTCAGGCCGCTTCAATGCCGCAGTGGACGAAACTTTACGCGCGCTGAACATCGCTTCTGATTTTATTAATATGCCCGATGAAGAAAAACTGCCGCTTCTGACGCAACTGTTATCTGCTTCTCTGCCCGATCTTTCGTCCCAGCCCGGAGTGACGCCAGCCACAGCTGAAACATGGTCCTTATTCCAACTCATCACAAGAGTCCGCGAGATCTATGGCGCCGAATTGTTGGGACCGGTAGTGATCTCGATGTGCAGATCCGCTTCAGATGTGTTGAGCGTATTATTGCTCGCACGCTGGTCAGGTTGTGACCATGCTTTGCAAATCGTCCCGCTCTTTGAAACCATCGAAGATCTTAAAGCTGCGCCAACCATTCTTGAAAGCTTGTTCACCCTGCCGCTCTATCGCGAACATCTGGCCGCTTGCAATAATGAACAAATGGTAATGATCGGCTATTCAGACAGCAACAAAGACGGCGGATATGTGATGGCGAACTGGGCGTTATACCAGGGACAGGAAAATCTGACGGCAGTTACGCAAAAACATAAAGTCACACTGACGATCTTTCACGGCCGCGGCGGGACGATTGCCCGCGGAGGCGGGCCCGCCAACCGCGCCATTCGTGCGCAGCCTGTCGGCTCGATCAACGGCCGTTTTCGCCTGACCGAGCAGGGCGAAACGATTGCATCCCGATATTCCAATCCTGAGCTTGCCCATCGCCATCTTGAGCAGATCGTTCATGCCGTGCTGCTGGCATCCTCTCCTATAAAAAATCAGGTTGAGATTCCCAGCTTATGGCGCACAAGCATGGATGCGATGTCTGTTGTGGCACAGCGTATTTATCGTCAACTTGTTTATGAAACAGCGGGCTTTATTGACTTCTGGCAGGCTGCAACTCCGTTGGATGAGATCAAACGTCTGCACTTTGGTTCACGTCCCGCCGCGCGGTCACAAAGCAGTGAAGTGACAAAAATCCGCGCCATTCCCTGGGTCTTCTCGTGGATGCAAAGCCGCTTCAACTTGCCTGGCTGGTTCGGCCTCGGCACTGCGCTTGGTTCTGTGAAAGATATTGAGCTTCTGAGTGAAATGTACAACGGCTGGTCATTTTTTAAATCCATGCTGGATAACACGGAGATGTCATTGATCAAAGCCGATATGGATATTGCTTCCCTATATGTTGATCTCGTCCCTGATAAAAAATTGGCGGCAAAAATATTTGGCATCATCAAAACAGAATACAACCAAACTCACGATATTGTTTTGTCGATCAGCGGCCACACAAATTTACTGGATGCCGAACCCATTACACAAACTGCCGTGCAACTACGAAATCCTTATGTAGACCCGTTGAACTACATTCAAGTGGAGATGCTGCGAAGAATACGTGCGTTATCCGACTCGGAAAGCACTGAAGCTCAATCGATACGGGAGGTGCTTGGTTTGACGATCAATGGCATTGCCGCAGGGTTGAGGAATACTGGGTGATGAATCAACGTGCCATTGGGTTTATGGGACTGTTGATTTTTATCCTTGCCTGTAATCTACCGTCATCCGCCCCCAACCCGACCCCAAGCCTGCTTGCCACATTACAAGCCAGTACACCTCTGCCAGCTTCTCCCATCCCAACCACCCAAAAAACTGCCCCGCCTCCTGAGCCGACTGGAAAGATCGTCATGACCTGCCAGTTGAATAAGGACATATCTCACGAGCAAATTTGCATCGTCAATGCAGATGGGTCGGATTACCGCCGCTTAACATTTGAAGATAATATCCGCCATTTCTATCCATCCGTCTCTCCTGACGGGCAAAGCGTGGTTTATTCCGCCTACAACGAACAAACGAAAAATTACGAAATATATGAAATAACCATCTCAACAAGTGAAACCAGGGAGTTGACTTATTTTCTGGGAGATCTCAACGCGCCCGAAATTTCACCTGATGGCTCCACGATAGTGCTCACCCGTTTTTACAACGATCCTGAACATCCTACTTCATGGCTGATCAATCGCGATGGAAGCAACCCGCGTGAAGTATCGCCAGACCGGGCATTTGACCCAACCTGGTCGCCCGATGGAAAGCAGATCCTGTTTGCATCTGTTAAGGACAACATCAGCCTTACCCAATTGTTTATTATCAATGTGGATGGCACGGGCCTGCATCAGGTCAGCGATTTGCCTGCCTTAAGAGGCAGAAGTGACTGGTCGCCTCAAGGTTTGATCGTTACCTATTCCGGGAAACCCTGGGCGCGTGAGCTTTTTTTTATGAATCCAGATGGCTCTGATCAACGCCAAATTTCGCCGGCAGGCGGCAATTCTCAAGGCCCATCATTTTCGCCCGATGGACAGTGGATCGCTTTCACTTCGTATTTCGACAAATACCACGTGAATGGCTGTGAGATCTACATCATGCGTGTGGATGGCACCGATCTGCGCCGATTAACGAACAACGATTATTGCGATTATCAACCTCGATGGGGACCGTAACCTTTTATGCCAATGTAAACAAAGTAAAGTGATTTTCATCATCTTTGTTTCACAACACATACTCTGTATACTGTAAACATGTTGTGTATGAAATTATTTCTTGAACAGACTTTCTCGGAGCCAAATGGCTCCGAGAATATTTTATATAGGAGAATTCTTATGGCAAAAATCGATAATCTTGTGCAGAATTTTCTCGCCCAGAAAAAGATCGCTGTGGTCGGCGTTTCTGACAAACGCGAGACTGGCTGCAACCTGGCTTACACCAAATTCAAGGAAAATGGATATCAGGTATTCGCGGTTAATCCGCGCATTTCCACTTTCAATGGAGATGCCTGTTATCCCAACTTGAAATCCCTGCCCGAAAAGCCAGATGCAGTTTTTCTTCTTACCAACCCCAAAGTCACTGAACAGATGGTTCAGCAATGTGTGGAACTTGGGGTCAAACATGTCTGGATGCACTGCATGATGGGAACCAAACCCGGCCTCGCGGCGGGCATGACCAGTGTTTCGCAATCTGCCGTGGAACTATGCAAGGCGAACGGCATCACGGTCATAGCGGGTTCATGTCCGAATCAATATATCAAGCCGGATTTCGCGCACGGCATGATGCGAGGATTGTGGAAGATGCTCGGGTTTATGAACGTGAAATAAGTGGCCGCAAACAAAAACTTCCGAAGCATTGTCTTCAGAAGTTTTTTCAAGGATCGATGACTGTTTCGCATGTGGTAAATGTATTGCTTCCTGTTCCCCCAATACAAACGTCCGCGCCTCCATCGCCGCCAGTGATGTTATCATCTCCGCCGGCGCCAAGAATGCAATCATCTCCGCCGAGTCCGTTGATCATATCTGCGCCAGAGTTGCCGAGGATCAGATCGTTACCGGCTGTTCCATTAATCGTTCCCGTCCCTTTGACAATATTGGTTAAAAACAATGCCGAACAGGCTGGCGGCTTAATATCTTCTGCGCTGATAGGAATTGACAGCCTGCCTAGATTTGAAGGCTCGATAATCATGCCGGCTGCAAAAGCGGTGATCACACTGACAAAGATCAATGTGATCAATCCGAATAATATGATTTGAAAAAAAGCACGCATTTTCATGGGTTTATCGCTCAGCTCGGTTTGAATATGCAGCTAACTGCTATTCCAAATCATACTGCTCCTCTTGAGGAAGCGGTCCATCATAGGCTATGACAACTTTTTTCGGAATGAAATTTGTTTGAAAATGATTGTTGCTTATGGGTTGGACTGTGACATTTTCCAGGTCTTGATTCGTCTTGACCGGCAAAATATTTACGGGTGGAATTTCATTTCTCACGGTCTGATTCGATCTCACAGTTTGATTCGAAACTCCGTTATTGTTTTCGCCGCTCACAAAACGGTAGGTCGTACCATCGCTTTGGACAAAATAATAATGCAGAAAATCCCGTTTCATGTGCAGGATCATGCTGTTCTGTCGTTCTGCCAATTTTGCCAGATCTTCAATGCTTGTCACTTCGATCAAATCTGATATGTTCTTAAAACTGCGCTCATAAACGTCCATGATCATGGAACCATACTTAATACGGATCAGCGTTTCCTGACTGCGCTTGGTAACATTCAAAATATACAAACCCAGGACCAGCAAGCCAAGAAGTGAAAAGGCCAATCCTCCAACACCCAGAATTCGCATACCGCCAACATTTAATTCATAGCCCAGGACTTTGACCGTGTTTGCCTGCATGTTTGGGTTGGCAATAAGGCCGCTCTTGGATGTCTGTAAAGGATCGTTTTCGCCGTTTCGAACCAGGTAAAAGTGAACGCCATCAAATTGGAAAACCAGACTTGAATCAAAAGAATCGTACACATTCTGACCGCCAGCTTTTGCTGTAACAGCCATTTTGGATGTGATACGCAGGGTAGTGGCTGGCTGGAATCCGGTTTTCACTCCCACTGTTTGTACCAAATTCTGGAACTGACACAGATCAATAGGCGCGTTTGTAGAATAGGAAGTGCCGCTGAAAGTCGTTGATGCGGTGAGCGGGATGGTGCGCTGCCAGCCGCTTCCTGGGTCTGAGATCTGTGCAATAAGTTGTTGCGTACCTGCGACTTCCTGTAGTGGTCCCGTTAGGTTATAGGAAAATCCAATAATGATCGAGCAGGTCAGCCTTGTGAAGATCGGGTCGCCGGAGTGTATAATTTCGGTGTCAAAGATTCCATCGGGGCTGGTGGCAGAATAATAGTAAATGCCCGTCTGTTCATATTTAATATCGTCGGCGGTACGTGTGAGGGGTCGGCTGAAGAAAAAAAGAGATAATGTTAAAAACACCACCGTTAGAAATCCGAACGTGTAGATTGCCGCCTCGAACCATCCTGCAGAAGATCTCCCGCCAGGTGGTTTATCCTTTTTTTTTCCATGTTGATTCGGTTGTTTTTTTGGTTCTATCATAAGAACACCTCCAAGCAAGAGCACTGCGAGTCCCATATTGATCGGCAAACGCAGCCATTGCATTATCAGTCCAAGTTTTGGGACGTGGATCCACAATTTGCCCAGGATTTCATCCTCAGTGGGGTGGTGGGGATCATCCCACAAATTGTTATCACCTTTGAGAATATAGCTATCTCGCTCAATGCGGATGATGCGGTGGATAACATATTCTTTGAGTAAAGGTTCGTAGTATGTAACAACTTCGCCTACGTTGTAGACCGAAGCCGCCTTCACGATTGCAAGGTCGCCGCCGTGAAAGCCTGGTTCCATACTGATGCCATTCACCAGCACGTAGGAGGCTTGTCCGCCTATCTTCAGCGGCGCAAAAGCGATCCAAACCATCACCAGAATGTACCCCAAAATGATCATGATGAAGTTGTTTACAATAGCGGGCAAACGAGGAAATTTACGCATGATAGCAGTCTGGGTTGAATTCGGAAATCATTTTTCCATTGAATGATACATCTGGTACGCTTTAAAAGTAGTAAAAAATAGCTTAATATTTTCCTTGTCCGACTTATTGCTCGGCATCCTTTAATCGTGTAAGAATATAAGTCCATATAGGGTATGAATAGGGTTTAGGTTGCGATGTGCAAAGAAGGTGTTTTCACGCCAGTTAGGTGGGCGAGCCGTGCCAAATAAACTTGTATTTTAGTAGACAAAAGATAAGGTCTGGCAGCGCCAAGCCTTATCTTTTGTTGTTTGCGTGTAAGTTGCTTGCAGTTTAGCTTACGGGTCGAGGGTGCTGCTGGCGACTATATTCAGCGTGACCACTGAGCTCGCAGCGATTGCTGACGAAGAATAGTCGCAGGTCACTGCCACTATAGGAGCAATCCCAGGTACCAAGGTGCATGTCTTCCAAGCTCCAGCTCCGACAATTTGGAGTTTGACAATTTTAGCCGCATTCAACACATTCCCGTCGAGGGGGGTGATGGTGAATGTAATATTGTCAATGGTAGTGGGGTCGAGAGCAGTCAGGTCATAGACGATGTTGGTGACTGCATAGCCATCAACCACTTTGGCAAGGTAACCTACAGCGGATGGCACTGTGGTATTTGCGGCTGCGAAAGCGAAGGTGCTGGCAGCGAGAATGAGGACAATTAGAACTGTTATAGAGCGTTTGAAATTACGTACCATGGTTTTTCTCCTTGCGTTGCCAGGGTCACCTGGTTTCGCGCTAACGTGCAGATTTTTGATGCTTATTCGTTACAATCAGTTTCGACAAACTTCTTTGGAACTTTAGTGCCATGTCGTTAATTCCATGTAAATTGTGTTTACTCAGTTGAAAGGTTATTTGCCTGCGAGGATGATGGCTATGGTGTTCAGAAGAACTGTGAAATTGCGTAACACGGCTTTTTCTTTTTTGAAGGTTGGTCAGCCCGCTAAACAAAAAGCCTGACTTTTGATAAGCCAGGCCAAACAATCACCAGAAAAAATATTGTGGTCTTTAGCGGCCTGGCGGTCATGGTCACATTCAGTGACGGTAGACCCATGACTTTGCGTCGCCGGCTTTCGCCGGGTTTGCCTTTGTAGGATGCTGTTTTGGATTACGTTGGTTTTAATCTCGCCATGCTCACCTCGATTGCTCTTTATTTTTCACTGGTATAAATTTTTATTTTATACTTTCGACTAAATTATTTGGGTGTGTTTCATTTCAGTTGAAACCGTCCCGATGGTTGGCACAAACGACCAAATTTTCTCGACAAAACCTTCGGGACGTTCTTTTTGTCAACTCATTTGAAACATACCCAAATTATCTAACTTGAGATACCTTGGGTATCTTGTAGCAGCGACTATAGCACTCAATAGGCGTCGAAAACTTTACAGGATATTTGCATTAAAATTTCACGTTTTATTTATGGATATTCCAGATTTTATGATGTAGATTCCATCTATTTTTTGCCCGCTTTTGCATAACCGTATAGTCATTTATTTTCTTTGTTCGCCAGTCCTGACTCCGTTTTTTTATTTTCCTTCGTATTTCAATCCTTTTTGGTTTCGACTTGTCTGAGCTACGGGGATACTACAACCTTCATGTAGATTGGATCGCCAAATGCGCTTCCATCCGGACCGTAAGCCTGCCATGCGCTTTCGTACGTTCCCTCCACTGTTGGGGCAGTGAAGAGAATTCGCAATGTAGCTTGTGTCCCTGCGCGGGCCGGGAAGAGTACCTGTTCCTGCGCTGCACCGAGCGGATCGCCGCCGATCCATTTGAGATGGTAGGTCGAGTCCCAATTACAGGCGCCGCTGTTTTTGACGAGCCATTGCTTGTCAATTGTTGAGCCGATCGAGACGGCTGTGTCATCCGGGATGGTGATGTCTTGAAGAAATTCAAGGTTATTTACACAAGGACCTGTTGTGGCTGTAGGTGAAACAGTCACGGTTGGTACAGCCGTAAAGATTGCAGGGACGGGGGTTGTAGTAGCCAGAATTTGCGTGGGTTGAGGCTGTGTGGGCGGACGAAAAGGCGCAGGCGTACTCTGAGGCGTACACGCTGATGTAACAAAAATTATGATCAAGAGGGGAATCAAGAATTGACTGAGAACGAGGCAGCGCTTCATCTATAAATAAAGCAGGGACACAACGACCCTTCGATACGCTTTCGCGTCAGGGCGAGCGCTGTGTCCCTGCAATTTCTGCGGCCTATAATTCTTCTTCAGCCGCAACACCCACATCGGCAACTTCGGCGCCAAGGTCAAGTGGAAGGGCAATTTCGCCGCTGAGCGCCTTCTGGCGGATGATGCCTTCAATCTCATTCATCATATCGAGATTGCCGCGCAGGTATTCTTTGGCATTCTCACGTCCCTGGCCGATGCGGATATCACCATAAGAGAAGAAGGCGCCGCGTTTGGTGAGGACTTCAAATTTAGTGGCGAGGTCAAGCACATCACCGGACTTCGAGATGCCTTCGTTGAACATGATGTCAAACTCAGCAGTGCGGAAGGGCGCTGCAAGTTTGTTCTTGACCACTTTGACGCGCGTGCGATTCCCGATGACTTCTTCGCCGACTTTGATGGATTGAATACGACGCACATCGAGGCGCACGGAAGCATAGAACTTGAGGGCTTGTCCGCCTGTGGTGGTTTCAGGATTGCCGAACATGACGCCGATCTTCTGGCGCAGTTGATTTGTAAAAATAACAGATGTTTTGGTTTGATTGATCGCGCCTGAGAGCTTGCGAAGCGCCTGAGACATCAAACGGGCTTGCAAACCCATCTGCGCATCACCCATGTCGCCTTCGATTTCAGAACGAGGAACGAGCGCGGCTACAGAGTCGATCACAACGACATCCACTGCGCCAGAGCGCACGAGAGTTTCTGCAATTTCGAGAGCTTGCTCACCGGTATCAGGCTGCGAGACGAGCAGGTTATCAATATCCACACCGACCTTTGCGGCATAGCCAGGGTCGAGCGCATGTTCCATATCAATAAATGCAGCGGTGCCCCCCAGCTTCTGCGCTTCTGCAACAATATGCTGGCAAAGCGTGGTTTTACCTGATGACTCAGGGCCGTAGATCTCGATGACACGTCCGCGCGGAATACCGCCAACACCCAAAGCAATATCAAGGGAAAGCGAACCTGTAGGAATGACTTCAGTCACCATTCCGTGGGCTTCGCCAAGGCGCATGATGGAGCCATCGCCATAACGTTTTAAAATATCGCCAACGGCTTTATCGAGTACGGCGCGTTTGGCGTTATCCATATTTTGAGTCTGTGCGGGTGTTTCTGTTGCGCGGGATGATTTTCGTGCCATGATTTTGTTCTCCAATTTAGCGGTTATGTCTTTGCGAGGAGCGCCTTTGCTCTTGGCGACGAAGCAATCTCCAATTTCGTAGGAGATTGCTTCGGGCTGGGTTTCGATACAGGCGAGAAAAAGCACTCGCCCTACTCAATCACCCGCCCTCGCAATGACGTAAATTTGTGTGTTGCGAGAGTATAGCACAGATGTTCAGTACGTCAAGGGAGAGAGGCGGGAGTAGCCGGCAGCGTCTCAGGCAAAAACTCAAGTGTGGGAGCGGGCGGGCGGACCGTGTTGAAGCCGTTCTCCCCTTCAAATGTAAAGTAGCTCACCTGCCCGGGGAATATTTCCACCCAGGTTTGTTGATCCTCATCGTTATATTTAAACGTGATCTTGTAAATTCCCGCGGGCAGATCGCCGAGCACCAGGTTTTCCTGATAATACGCATCTGAATTAACTGCCCCTATGCCATAAGTGTTTACAATACGAAGCGGTGACCTGGGCGTGATTAACTGAACTGAAACCTGAGCGCGGTTTAGCAGTTTTTCCTTGTCATCCATTAATCGTCCGACCAGCACGCCCCAGCCTTGAGGCGGAGCCATCCACAATTCAGGATTGGATGTGTTGTAAAAAGTATTCTTTCCCACGCGCACTTCAAAATGCAAATGCGGCCCCGTGGTTGCGCCTGTATCACCCACCAAACCAAGCACATCCCCGGTTTCCACGTGCGAACCCACCACGGCAAGCAGCCTGCTCATGTGTGCGTAGATCGTAAATAGAGTCTGATCTTTATGACCAAAATCATGCCGAACCACCACAGCCATTCCATACGGATCACTTTGATTGCCCGGCGCTTCGGTATATAAACCCCAATCTGAAGAAACCACGGTGCCGGGTCCTGCCGCGAGAATGGGAGTTCCAAATTCAGCATCGATATCAACGCCGGTATGCACGATCTTCGGCGCAAAAAACACGCCGCCGTAACGATACTCCGCCAGCGGCCAGTTGACATTATCCGCTGCGATGGGCCGCGCAAAATAAAAATGGTCATAGGGTGACATGGCCCACGGAATGGGATACAGCGGAGGACGCCAGCCCGAGACTGGTTCTGCGCCCGGGGTCGGGAGATTAAATTGAAAGGGTACAGGCGAGGGAGTCAACGCCGCTTCACGCTCCGCGTGGAC
Organism: Anaerolineales bacterium; assembly: GCA_038250295.1. Taxonomy (GTDB): domain Bacteria; phylum Chloroflexota; class Anaerolineae; order Anaerolineales; family Villigracilaceae; genus Villigracilis. Next base: position 20,888 of record JBBSCM010000014.1, read on the forward strand.
CTCAGGCTGTTTCACCACTTCGGCAATCACTGGCGTTGGAGTTGATCCACCTACGCCCGCGCAAGAGGAGAGGATGAGAATTAATAATGTGGAAAGGAGAGTCTGTTTTGGATTCATATCTTAATTCTGGAGTCAGGCAGCTCACTTGCCCTGTGGGTGCTGCCTAAAACATCCATCAGCAAGCTGATGGACTCCAAATGTCATTACGGAATCACCGTGGGCGGAGTGGGCGTGAAGGTTGGCGAACCTGTGGCCGTTGGTGATAACGTGGCTGTCTTCGTTGCATACGGAGTGCGCGTGGGGCGCTTTGTGGGAGTGGATGTAAAGGTGGGAGTGGGCGTGAGGGTGGGAGCAAACACACGGGTGGGTGTGACCAGCGCTTCGAGTGGATACAGTTCCTGCATGGCAGAATACCAATCCAAGCCGCTGGTTAATGCGAATTCAGTGAAGCGAGTGCCTGCATAATAAGTGCGCCAGTTGGGGAGAGACGGCAGACGTTCCCAGCCATAGGCAGTAGCTAATGAGGTGACGTCCACCCAATAGCCTGCGGGCACAGCCGCGTATTCGCCGCCCTGCTCATACGTACGCGGATTCAATTCATAGCGCGCGTTCAAATTCCAGGGCGCATTGTGGATTGGTTCACCGAGTGAGCCATCCTGCACCGTGCTGCGGATGTAGATGCGCCAATAGGTTTGGGCGCCAACGTCCTCACGCAAAGCCACCATCCAGCCGGCGTTTGCCATTAAGGAATTGATCGCGAAGGCGCGGCCGGTATACAACCAATCTTCTTCGAGGCCAGGTTCAAGACTCGTTGTAAGTGGAATGAACGCGTTTTCAAGGCTGGCAAGCGCGTCCCAACCCGTTTCGAGGATGATGCGGCTGCGCAAGGCCACAAAAGATTCATCCACGAGGTCGTGCAACTGAGGAAAAGGCACCTGGACATCGGCAAGAGGCACAACATACCAGCGTTGACCGGGTACATCCGGCCCGGGCGTGATGATCGGCGACCATAATATGGAAGGCGTAACTATCGATGCTTGTGAGAATGAATTGGGAAATGGATTCGGCAAGTCGGCAAAACCCCAGACCAGGCCGCGCACCTGTCCATTTAATGGAGTTGGAGAGAGCAGCAAGTTTCCTTGCAGGTCATAGGAGGTTACATACTGTTGATTGGGTCCGCTGGTGATGGCAACGATCTGATCGGCGGTTTCATTCCATGCGCCCCAGCTTCCATCACCGATCCAACGCGCAGTGCGGCCCGGGTCATTTGAATTCCAAATGTACAGCCCGCTGTAGCCGACGGTTTGCGAGATGGAGGCCCATAACAATTGTGAGCCGTCATAATTCCAAACGGGGTGATTTTCAGAGGCAAAGGGTGTGTTACTCAAATTTTGATAACGCTCGTCGCCGGCGAGGTCGAGGTCCGCGAGCCAGACGTCGCTGTCACCGCCGCGCGAGGAGATAAATGCGATATGCCTGCCATCCGGCGCCCAGGCGGGCGAGTGATCTGATGCGGAATTTTGTGTGAGCGGAATGACACCCTGAGTACGGTCATTAACAGAGACCACTGAAACTTCAAGGTTCTCGTTGATATAAGTTTCAAATACAAGCCACTGCGCATCCGGTGACCATGAGGGCGCGGAGTCATATTCCGGTGAGTCTGTAATTTGTTTTACAGCGCCGCTCTGCAAGTCCATCACATAGAGGTTCCAATATCCGTCACGGTCGGAGGCGAAGGCGAGTTGTTTACGGTCTGGGCTGAGGGCGGGGGCAGTATCGTTCCAGTCACCTGTGGTGATGCGCGTGAGAGGTAGTTCCTGCGGCGGGTTGCTTTGCACGAAGAGATGGGCGTACCCGTTCTCTTCAATGGAGAGAAAGACAAGATTCCCTTCGCCGCTGTATTTAGCGACATCCGCTGTGTTGACGATCTCAGGGATGAGCGTGCCTTCTGGAGCGATGGTCGGTGTGACGTTTTGTGAACAGGCAGAGAGGAGGAGGCTGATGATTAAAATTATAAATATGTCGCCGCGAGGGGATTGCTCACCTGCACTGGCGTGCGGCGCAAGTGTCGTCGGGGAGAGCAAGTGCCCTCCTCCCACTCGTTCCGCTCGGGGACTGTGTCGCAACGACATGTTAATAGTGTGTGATGTTGGAAAATGCAAAGGCATGGATAATGTCAATTAATTGGAATCAGGTTGGGGGTCGGCCTGAGGCGGTTCTACATCAAATGAAAAAAGGAGAGGTTCGGCGGATGGCCCCTCCGGGTAATACAGACGCGCGCTGAGTGTGTATGGGTTGTGAAGTTCTTCGCTGCGGATGTGCATGGTGAATTCGAGTTTCCACGAAAGCGGTTCGACGATGCTGGTGGAGGCGACTTCATCACTATTTGAGTCTTTGAGAATGACTTCAATGTAAGGACGTTTTTGAAAGGGGGTGATCTCCATATTGACGCGCAAACGATAGCCATCGGGATATGGCTGGGCGGTAAGTGAATTGAGTTTTGTCTCTTCGGGAACTGCGCGGGCGAGGCCGTCTTCGGGGAAGAAAAAATCCATTCGTTGATTATAACCATAAAAGAAGATGCACGCCTTTGATTATAGACTCTCTACCGTACGAAATCTTTTTTTGGACGCTGAAAAACGCTGATTTCCGCTGATAAAAAGCAAAAATGTGTAGGTCACCTGCTGAAAGACTTGAAAGAAATGAAGGAGAGCAAAAGCGGAAGAGCGCTGCATTTTGCAAGACAAGTGATGCTGGTCTTGCAGGAGGCGCTGGCGCTCAAGGCGCACAAACCCAGCTTGGATCCATTCAGCTTTTTCCAGTACTATCTTTCAACGCTAAACAAGTACATCGAATTGTAAATATTATTCTGTTCATGAAAGGAACAAATTATGACAACCTCACATTCTCAACATCAAGGCGTTTTTGTTATCTATTCGTCAACCAGTTCAAATCTCTCAATCCAGCCGCCAGATCTTCGCGCATATCATTTTCATTCATGCGCCATTCCCAATTGCCGCCTAATTTACTGGGGAAGTTCATGCGCGCCTCGCCGCTGAGGCCAAGCACATCCTGCATGGGCGTGATGGCAAATACTGCAACAGATTTCCAAACACTGCGGATCAAGTCCCAGGCAAAATCGTGGCCGTCCACGCTGAGATAATGCATGGCAAATTCACGCTCATGCGGTTCAGCAGACTTGAACCAGCCATGCGCCGTGTCATTGTCATGTGTGCCTGTGTATGCGACACAATTGGGAACATAATTATGAGGCAAAAATGGGTTATCGGGCCCGGAAAACCCGAATTGTAAAACTTTCATACCGGGCAAATCAAAGGCTTCGAGCAATTCAATTACATCGGGCGTAACCAGGCCGAGATCTTCAGCGATGATTGGCAAGCCTGTTCCATGAGTGATCAATCCATCGCCGAGATATTTATCCACAGCGCGGAACAAATCCTTGCCGGGGCCGGTCACCCAGCGGCCTTTTTCGGCAGTCTTGTGGTCAGCAGGGATCTCGTAATAACCGGCAAAGCCGCGAAAATGGTCAAACCGCAAAACATCAAAAATTTGCAAAGAGGCGCGCACACGGGAAAGCCACCAGGCATAGCCGTCTTTTTTGTGGATTTCCCAGTTATAAAGCGGGTTGCCCCACAATTGGCCGGTGGTCGAAAACAGATCCGGTGGAACCCCGGCAACAACCGTTGGGCTGCCGTTTAGATCGAGGAAAAATAAACCAGGGTGCGCCCAAACATCTGCCGAGTCATATGCTACAAAGATCGGAATATCGCCAATGATCTGGATCCCTTTTTCATTTGCATACTTGCGGACCTTATTCCACTGCCTGAAGAAAAGGAACTGATAGAAGGAATATCGCATGACACTCTCTGCCAATTCTTTTCTGGCTTTCGTCATCGCAGCTTTTTTTCTCGAACGCAATGCTTGAGGCCAGCCATTCCAGGCGCCGCCGCCATTGGATTCTTTCAACGCCATGAAGAGGGTGTAATCGTCCAACCAGGAGGCGTTCTCAGCGCGGAAATAGTCAAACGCCGTTTGCAAATGCCCGGGCGCAGATTGAAAGCGGGAAAATGCCTTTTGTAAAAGATCAAGTTTTGTGGGGATGAGCAGGCCAAAGTTTATCCTGAGGTGCGCCGAAGGGCCTTGTGAGGGCGGGCTTTTTATCGAATCTAGATCATCCTGAGTCAAAAGCCCATCAGCAAATAATTCATCGGGACTTAATAAATATGGATTTCCCGCAAATGCGGAAAAACATTGATAGGGCGAATCGCCATAGCCTGTCGGCCCGAGCGGCAGCACCTGCCAGAGTTTGGAACCTGTCGATAAGAGCCAATCAATAAAACGATAAGCCTGCGGGCCGATATCACCAATGCCATATGGACCGGGCAAACTGGATGGATGAAGAAGGATTCCAGAAGAGCGTTTGAAGGTCATAATTTGATTATGGATTGATAGATTTCAAGATATCGATTTGCAGAATTTTCCCAGGAAAAATCCTGGGCCATTCCTGAGCGTTGAATGGATTGCCATTTTTTAGGGTCTGAAAATACTTTCATGGCCGCCTTTATCGCACCAACCAGAGAGAGATGATGAATCTTCTCAAAGACAAAGCCTGTTATGTTGTTGCGGACAGTGTCATTCAACCCGCCAGCCGCACGCACAACAGGCACGCAGCCGTAACGCATGGCGATCATTTGCGAAAGTCCGCAAGGCTCATAACGTGACGGCATGAGCAGCATATCTGCTCCGGCGTATATCTGACGGGCTAAGCCGGCGTCGTAACGGGTCTCAACTTTAATACGATCGGGGAACAATGCTTGCAGCTTTAAGGCAGCTTCTTCCAGTTTTGGATCGCCTGTCCCTAAAATTACGGCCTGCCAATTCAACTTTTTCATGCTCTTAAGCGCCGCAAATGCAAGGTCAACGCCTTTTTGTATATCCATGCGGGAGACGATAGCAAACAAAGGCGTTTCGGACTCCTTTGCAAAGCCAAGTCTCTCCTGCAACAAGGCCTTATTCCCTGCCCGCTTTTCAAGGGTATCGAAATCATAGTTCACGCCTAAAGCCGAATCGTCTGCAGGATTGAACGAGTCTGTGTCCAGACCATTTACGATCCCATGCACGGTTTCGCGGCGAATTTGCAGGAAGTCATCTAATCCACAGCCATACTCTGGGGTGAGTATTTCTTTTCCATAAGTCGGCGAAACAGCTACGATCGCGTCGGAAGCCCATAACCCCAAAGGCAGGGGCATAACGCGCGCCCAATCGGGCAGGTCAGTTTGTGCCAGCTTTACACCGTAACTTTCCAAAATGGCGCTGACATCCGGGCCCATGAACGGCAGGTTGTGCAACGTGATCAATGCAGCAACCTTACGCGCACCTTCCTCCCAGCGTTTTGCGAGCGAACCATACAGGCTCAAAGCAGTATGCCAGTCATTTCCATGAATGATGTCTGGAAGCCAATTGATCTGCCGCGGCAGCTCAAGCGCTGCCAGCGAAAAGAAAGTATATTTTTCTGCGTCTAATTTTGAATCCAATGAATAGACCGAGCCGTTTGCCCGGATCGGCTCGCCATTGATAAGATATACAGGCATGCCGTTTAATGTTGTTTCGAACGTTTCCACTTGAACATCTGAACCATCACGGCTCAAGGAAAACATTCCCAGCGGTTTTAGTCCATCCGCTTTTACAGCTGGGTGATACGGCAGAACCAGCCGCACATCGAGTATTACATCATCATTGGAAAGGGCGCGCAAGGAACGCGGCAAAGAACCAGCTACATCACCCAGTCCCCCTACTTTTATAAAAGGCTCGGCTTCCGCTGCAAGGAAAAGTACGTTAATAGTTTTGGGCATGAAGGTATTTTACTCTATAAGATTTGGGGGGGGGTTCATTTCAGTTGAAACCGTCCCGAAGGTTGACACAAACGACCAAATTTTCTCGACAAAACCTTCGGGACGTTCTTTTTGTGAGGTATTTTACTCTATAAGATTTGCACAAACCTCCGAGGTCTTTGAGACCTCGGAGGTTTGACTTTGGGAGCCTGACGGGTTTCGAACCCGCAACATCCGCCTCCACAGGGCGGCGCTCTGCCGTTGAGCTACAGGCTCCATATTTGGAGCGAGCGACATTATAACATTAGGCTTAAACACCCGCAAGGATTTTACGGATGGCTTCGATCACCGCATCGCGCTTAACTGTGACCTGCTCGCCATTAACCAGGTTTTTCACCGCCGCCTGACCATTTGCCGCCTCATCGGGACCAATAGTGACAACGACTCGTGCCTTCATCTTATCCGCAAATTTGAATTGCTTTTGAAGTTTGGCGGGTTCGGGATAACATAATACGTTTATGCCTGCGCGACGTAATTCGGCAGCCAATGAGAACGATTCTCCCAATAGATTTTCATCAAAGACCGTAACAAGAACCGGCGCGGGGCTGGGAATAAATTCGGGCAGGAGTCCCTGCTCTTGCAGGAAAATTCCAATCACCACATCGCCCATTGCAAATCCTACGCCTGAAAGCGGCTGCCCGCCCACATCGGCAAGGAGGTTGTCATAGCGCCCTCCGCCAAAAATCGCACGTTTTAACGAGCCGCTCGTATCAAAGGCTTCAAAGACCGTGCCAGTATAATAGAGAAGGCCGCGCATAATGTTTGGGTCAAATTTTACATATTCCTTGACACCCAATGCTTCAAGCGTAGCGAATAAACGCACAAGCTCGTCACTCTTTTTCCACAGGTCAAAATTGCCAAGAATGTCCTTTAAGCCGTTAAGCTGTGCTTGATTCAATCCAAGCTCAAGCGCATACGCGTCCCACTTCGTAGATTCCATTTTGGAACGGCGGTCCACCAGATTGGACACATCCAATCGTTTTTCCCCTGCGATCCCCAAAGCGTCGAATTCAGAATCCATCAGCCGCCGATTATTCACATAAATAAGGGCCTGCTGAGGGTTGAGTCCGACCGAGCGCAGGAATGTTGCACCGACTCCAATCAGTTCCGCATCCGCTTCCGGCGAGCTGACTCCCAACATGTCGATATTCCATTGAAAGAACTCGCGCGTACGTCCTTTTTGCGGCTGTTCATACCTCCAAAACGGACCGAATGACCACCAACGAAGCGGATACGTTAACTCGTTTTGTTTGGCGGCGATCATGCGCGCAAGGCTGGGAGTCAGTTCGGGCCGGAGAGTTACCAAATCTCCACCGCGATCTTGAAATGTGAATGATTGTTTCTTAACCAATTCCTCGCCAGATTTTGCCGCGTAAAGATCAATCGTCTCGATGAACGGCGCATCCCATTCCTGATAACCAAAAGCCTGAGACGCCGCGCGCACTTTTTCATAAATGAAGTTGCGCAGGAACATTTGCTCAGGATAAAATTCTCTCGTGCCTTTTACAGATTGTATTTTGCTTGCCATGGCGACTCCAGTGCGCGAATTCTATCATGAGATTTCAAGGAGAAATAAAAAATGAATGACTGTCGTTTTTGTGATCGTATCGCTGATAAAACCGAGACCGTACTTGAAAATGATCTATGCGTATTTTTACAGCACGAAGAATCTGTTTTGATCGGCTCTGGCTTGATCATCCCACGTGCCCACCGTGAAACTGCTTTTGATCTAACGCCCGTAGAATGGAACGCCCTGCACGATATGATCCATCAGGCAAAAACTTTGCTGGATAAAACATATCAACCCGATGGCTATAACCTGGGTTGGAATTGCGGCGCAGTTGGCGGACAACATGTATTTCACGCGCATCTGCATATCATTCCGCGTTACAAGGATGAACCATATGCAGGCAAGGGAATCCGTTATTGGCTAAGCCAGGAAGAGAATAAGCGAAAATGACTCTTCAAAATTCAGTGGTTGAATTTTGATTTGATTTTGGTATAATCATTCATAGAGATTAGCGTAGGGGCGACCCATCCTGATTGATAAGAAATCACAACCAATATTGACGGGTCGCCCTTACGCATCATCAAGGAGAGATAAATGAAAATTGATTATCAGGAACCCAGCAAAGACCTGCTCATGCGCATTGACATCCACGAGAAATATGGCTCCGCCAATATTGATGCGTGGACCAATGACCTGCTCACGCCTCAAGCTGGGATGAATATTCTCGACGTGGGCTGCGGCGCTGGAAAATTATCCTTTCTATTTAATGATTATGTGAAAGGCGGGGCGAAGATCATAGGCGGTGATTTTTCTGAAGAATTGCTCGATAAGGCCCGCGAGAAAAATAAGAAACTCGGGACAGCTATAGATTTTCAGTTTTTGGATTTCAATCAGCCGTTTAACTTCCCAGACAACACATTTGACTTATGCACGAGCGCATTCGCGATCTATTACGCATCAGATCTGGACTTTACATTTGGTGAGGCTCATCGGGTGCTGCGAAGTCCCGATGCCGTTTCGGGAAAGCCCGGCGGACGGCTTTTTGTCTCTGGCCCATTGCCTGAGAACAAGCAGATGTTCTATGACATCATTAAAGAAGCCACCAATGCAACTATTCCACCCATGCCTGGTTCTTCGCGTTTCAAAGGTGACATCTTCAATACGATCAGCAAAATATTCGCAAAAACCGAATTACACAAATTCGAGAATCATCTCACCTTCCCTGAAGTCGCACCGTTTATAGATTACGTCCGCGCTTCATTAGGCGAAGACCGCAGAT
>JBBSCM010000015.1:0-29585 GCA_038250295.1 Anaerolineales bacterium
AAGCTGCCCGGCACCAGCGCAAGATTTGCCCCCGGCGGTCAAGCAGTCGTATGGGGGCAATCAGGTCTTGGTCCACACGCAAAAGATGAGCGGCATTACATCCCAAGTATTGAACCGTATTATAGATCGTTGAATGAGTTGGCAAAGTTGTGGAAATAAAAAGCAGTCACGGATAACCCGTGACTGCTTTTTATTTAAGAAAAATTATTTTGTGTTTTGTTCCAGCTTGGGTTGAGATTGTAGAAACATCCAGACCGCTTTCAATTCATCGTCAGTGGATTTTCCAATTTCCTGCCAGGGCATATATTCTTGATTTAATTCTTGTCCGCCGGGTGTAACGCCAGTGTGCATTGTGGCAAAGAATTGTTCTTCAGTCCATGAGCCAACTTCACTGCCCGGGGTAATGTTGGGAACGAGAATCGAGACACCCGGTTGAGGATAAGGTCCGCCTGCCAAATTCGATCCATGACAATCGTAACAACCTCCGACCGTGACAAGATACTGACCATATTCAGTGGTCAGGCCTGGAGTGGGTGCGGCCACATCCGAATTATGACTGACAATTTCAACAGGCAGTTTGATAACTCCTACGCCGATCAGAATCTTTGCAAGCGGTGTGAACTGCTGTCCATTTGTTTTATGATTGACTGGCGGGACAGTTTTCAGATATGCGATCAGCGCGCCCAGATCTTGATCGCTCATGCTTTGGAATGCCGCAACGGCAGGCATAAAGATAGGCTTCCCATCTGGACCCACGCCGTGACGTATCGCGCGGATATAATCGGCGTCTGTTGTGAATTCGCGCCCAATGCCGCCTTCGCCGGAGGTCAAGTTTGCTGAATCCACTTTGCCAGCGGGAGGAAAGCTAAACCAGGTTTTGCCGCTCAAGTCTGTAGTGTGGCAGTGCGTGCAAAGCGTTTCGGCCAGATGTTTTCCTTTTTCAAGGCTTGCCGCGTCCGTGGGAATGACAATATTATCATCGGGAATATCATAAGTTTTGTTGAGTTGCGCACTGCCTTTGAAAAAAAGTATGGCGGCGAACACAAGGATTAAGCCAACTACAGAACCCAATACAATTCCTATCCATTTGAATATTTTTTTCATGTTGTATCTCCTTTTTAATGGTTACTTTGTATAATTAAGATGCGCCCGGCGGAGGACCGACAATTTCCAGTTGATATTTTGGTGCGAGTTCCAATAACTTTTGAACGCCTTGTTGAGTCATGTCAAGGGAAGCGGGGAGCGGTAACACAAGATCATCGGTTGGAACTCCCAGTTCAATGAAGAAATTTTCAAGCCCTGCAGGATACGTCGATTGAAGCAAATGCGCGGGCGCTGAACCGTCCACCCGAAAACTGTGCGGCACATCGCGTGGAAGATGGATGAAAGAACCAGCGGGTGCATGAATGGTTTTCTCACCGGCAAAGTAGGTCACTTCGCCTTCAAGGATATAAAATGTCTCGTCTTCTGCGTGATGCACATGACGCGGCGGAGCAAAACCAACCGGCGCCACCTGCTCGATAAGTGAGAAGGCGTTATCAGTTGTTTCTCCTGAAGCTTTGAGAGTCATCAACGTTCCCAAAAACCAAAAAGACCTGCCTTCATCTCTTTTTAGGAGATGGATTTTATTAAGTACACTCATAAAATTCTCCTTTTGTCTGCGTGATATACTTTGTTCAGCACTTCCAATGTAACTTAACTCAGGTTCATTTTTGTATCGCTGAACGATACAAACACCGATACATTTTGGAGAGACTACACTGACTGAAACATCTTTCGGAGAATGGCTGAAACTGAGGCGTAAATCCCTCGGGCTTACACAGGAAGAATTTGCAAGGCAACTTAATTGCTCGGCGATCCTGCTCCGTAAGATCGAGAGTGAAGAGCGCCGTCCCTCCGCGCAGATGATTGAACTGTTTGCCGAAGTTTTCAATATTCCTAAAAACGAACGAACGGCATTTGTAAAATTTGCGCGTGGTAATTTGCAGGTTATGCCTGTTGAAATTATTGAAGATAAACCCTGGCACCCCTTACCGTCTCACCAGCGGTCGAAAATCCCATCCTCCACCACATCTCTGATCGGGCGCGAGCAGGAAATTGCTGACATTCGCAGCTATTTGTTGAATGTTGATATTCGTCTTGTCACCCTGCTGGGACCTCCCGGCATTGGCAAGACGCGCCTCGGCCTCGAAACAGCACGCGCAGTACTTTCCGATTTTCCTGATGGAATTTTCTTTGTAGCCCTTGCCCCGCTCGACGATTCGTCCCTGATCGCTTCCACCATTCTTCAAACGCTTGGTTATGTTGAAGCCAAGAGTCAGCTTGCCATTGAACGAGTTGTGGAAAGTATCGGGGATAAGCAAATGCTGCTTGTGTTGGATAATGTTGAGCATCTCATCGAAGGATCTGCGCCGCTCGTCTCCAGACTCCTTTCGGCCTGTTCCCATTTAAAGATTCTTATCACCAGTCGTGAAGCGGTACGCATTTCCGGCGAATGGCTTTACTCCGTACCACCGCTCAATATCCCCAGAGAAAATTCATCCATTGATCTGAATACAGCCTCGCAATTTCCAGCGCTGACTCTTTTTATCGAGCGGGCTCGCGCGGTAAGAGCTGACTTTGCGCTTAACGACGACAATATCCAGGTTGTTGCATCCATTTGCACGCAATTGGACGGCCTGCCATTAGCCATTGAATTGATTGCTGCACGAATGCGGTTGATGTCACCGCAAGCCTTGCTCGAACGTTTGAACAGTCAATATGTATTATCCGCCGATGGGATGCGCGCTGAATCGGCGCGCCAGAAAACGCTGCATAATGCCATCGGCTGGAGTTATAACCTGCTCTCCTCTGACGAAAAAAATCTATTTGCATGCCTTTCGATCTTCGCAGGAGGCTTTACGTTGGATGCGGCTGAATCAATTTTTTCACACATGTTCACAGACAAGCCCGTATCCGACCTCATTGCGTTACTCCTGGATAAAAGCCTTCTGCAGCGTACACTCGATGCACGCAGTGAGTTTCGTTATGACATGCTGGTGACCATCAAACATTTTGCGCTAAACAGCCTGCGCCAAATGGGACTTGATGAACAGGTACAGGACTGGCATCTGAATTATTTCCTTAAACTTGCCGAACAGGCTGATAAGGAAATTCATGGGCCAGAACAAGTCTTCTGGATGGATCAGGTGGAGAGCGAAAACGATAATTTTCACGCCGCTTTTGACTGGTGCATTGCCCATCAAAAAACGGAAGCTGCTCTGCGTCTGCTCAGTGCGTTGTGTTGGTCATGGGATGTGCGTAGTCATTATAGTGAGATGCATAGCTGGTTCGATAAAATCCGCAAATTGCTCCGAATTGATGATCATCCAGCGGTCTATGCTAACGTGCTCAATCATGCCGCACAACATAAATGGATGTTGGGTGATTTTCGGGACGCGCAATCTCTGCTGGAGGAAAGCCGGGCAATTTGGTTGAAATTAGGAAAAGATGGTGAGCAGGGGCTGGCCAAGACTTTGGATTGGCTGGGGATGGTTGCTCGCTGGGGCATGGGAGACAACAGCACGGCCAACCCTCTATTTGAACAAAGTTTTATTATCTATAAGAACCATGGGAATCAAATGGGAATGGCAGAAAGCATGTTTCACCTGGCTATTGTTGAATTGGACCGCGGAAATGCGGATAAATCGCTTTCTCTTTTTGAACAAAGTATGACCCTGTATCGCCAACTCGGTGATCTTTGGGGTATTGCCAGGGTGTCTCAACTTATAGGACAACAATTCTTGAATCAGGGAAACTATGAACAGGCGCGTTTCTTTTTTGATCAACACCTAACGATAGACGAAGGGATTAATTTTATAGAAGGGATTCAAGTCGCTCTTTGTAATTTTGGGAATTTATATCGTTATCAAGGTGATTATGCTCAAGCAGAACAGTTTTACGAGAAAAGCCTCATCGTATGTCGTGACCATGGCTTGAAAGACGACATAAGCAATATTCTCTTTTCTCTCGGATTACTTGCTTTACACCAAAATGACTATCGGTTAGCTGACAGGCGTTTCAATGATTTTTTCAGTTTTGCCAGTACAATTTACGAGAAAACAAGCACATTTGATTTTCTGACAGGGTTGGCAGCTGTTGCTGCGGGGACAAATCAGCCTGAACGCGCTGCAAAGTTAAGCGGTGCGGCACAGGCCATTCTTAAAAGTATTGATGTTCCAAACTCGCCATTCGACCGCGCAGAATTTGAACGTCATCTTCAAGTTGCGCGTGATCAACTTGGGGAGGCAGCCTTTGAGGCGTATGCTACAGAAGGACGTAAAATGTCTGTGGATCAAGCTGTCGCTTATGTACTTGGAACATAGGCTCTATTTCATGAACGATGGACGACATTACATTCCCAACATGAGCCGTATTACAAGTCGTTGAATGAGTTGGCGAAGTTGTGAAAATAGTCTGTAGGTCACGCTTCAAGCGTGACCTATTTATTGAATAAATGTAAAAAAGATAATTAAGCTATTTGCTCTTTTTATCTTTCGGCAAAAAATCAAACGGCGGACGTTGATTTAACTTTACCAAATTAGCGCCCGACTCGCCCGCATAGATCGCTGTCAGAGAACCGGTGTCACAGCTCAAGCGTTGAAAGTGATCGAGCGGCAAACCCAGGAAGTGCGATACGGCCAGCTTGATTGGGTCCGCGTGAAAGACGACCACTACAATATCCTGCGGCTTATTGTGTTTCTTAATGATCCGTTCGAGCGCATTCGCGATCCGCGTTTGCATTTCTGGAAACGATTCGCCGTCAGGAAACCGAAAACGGGAGGGGGAGTTCTGCACGATCTTCCATACTTTTGTTAAACGCAAAACCTTCCATGATCTTCCCTGCCATTTGCCAATGTCTGCATCCATCACATCAGATTCACGAATGAGCTGTAACTTGCGCGCGCTTGCAATGGGAGTCGCTGTCTCTATTGCCCGTTCGAGCGGACTCGAATAAATAGCCTTGATCGGGACATCCTTCAACGCCTCGCCCAACGCCTGAGCCTGCTTCTGCCCCTTTTCATTTAAGTGGACGCCCGGAATTCGTCCTGCCATTTTGCCTGTTTTGACATAATCGTTTTCGCCGTGACGTACCAATAATAACAGGGTCATTATTTTATTTTCCTCTTCATCTCTTTGATCTCTTCTTCGCTCATATCAGGGATATTTTCAACCTTGGAAATTCCCAATGCTTTACGCTGCGCATCCCGCCACATTTCCAATCGCGCAGTCACTTGTGATTCATAGCCTTCCTGTGAGGGCGTATAAAAATAAGTGCCGAGTAATCTCTTCGGCAAATATTGCTGCGGCGTGAAGTGACCTTCCTCTTCGTGCGGATAAACATAATCCTTGCCTTGTCCTGTTGCGGCGGCATCACGATTGCCATCCTGCAAATGACGCGGCACAGAAACCTGTCCCTCTTCTTCTATCTTCTTCATGGCTTTGAAATATGCTCCCGCACTATTGGATTTCGGCGCAGTAGCAAGATAGAGCGTGGCTTCAGCAATGGGATAGATACCCTCGGGCAAACCGATATAGTCAAATGCCTGGGCGGCTGAGTTTGCTACGACAAGTCCCATGGGGTCTGCCAGGCCGATATCTTCACCGGCCAGAATAATTAATCGGCGGATGATGAATTTTGGGTCTTCGCCGGCGTAGATCATTTTTGCGAGCCAGTATAAAGCTGCATCAGGGTCACTTCCGCGGACAGATTTGATGAACGCAGAGATCGTATCGTAATGCGCATCGCCATCTTTGTCGTATAGAACTGCGCGGCGTTGAATCGACTCCTGCGCCACATCCAATGTGATATGGATAACGCCATCTTTATCTGGGACTGTGGATTCAACAGCCAGCTCGACGGCATTTAGGGCGTTGCGTGCGTCGCCTGAGGAAACTTCAATTAAGTGGGTGCGGGCATCCAGGTCAAGTGTGATGCGTTTGTGCCCGTAGCCGCGCTCAGGGTCCCCAAGGGCGCGGTCAATTAATATCCCCGTTTCGATTTGATTTAGATTGCGGAGTTGAAAAACTCTAGAGCGGGAGATGAGCGCTTTGATGACTTCAAAATATGGATTCTCTGTTGTTGCGCCGATCAGGGTGAACGTTCCATTTTCAACGTGGGGGAGAAGCGCGTCCTGCTGGGCTTTGTTCCAACGGTGAACTTCATCCACAAAAAGAATGGTGCGGAGGTTATGCAAGCGCCGGCGTTCGAGGGATTCGTCAATAACCACGCGCAAATCCGCTTTGCCAGCGAGGATGGCAGATATAGTGGTGAAATGACTCTTGGTCGTGTTGGCAATGACTTGTGCAAGAGTGGTCTTGCCCGTACCTGGAGGACCCCACAAAATGATGGATGAGAAAAGTTTATCTGCTTCAATGGCACGGCGTAGAAGTTTGCCTTCACCGACAATATGTTCCTGCCCGATGTATTCATCCAATGTGCGCGGGCGCATGCGCGCAGCGAGAGGGGCCTCGCTTTTTAATCGCTCATGCATGGCGTGGTCGAAGAGATCGTCAGACATGAGATGGATTATAGCATGTGGATAAATAGGGAATCAAAGAAGGGTGTATTGGCACACTCTTCTTTGATTCGGGCTGAATCTAAAACGAATTAATAGCAGTATCTCTGTCCGTAAAAGTTTCAATATACATATCAAAAACTGTGGTTTCAAAGGCAAACTTGGTTTGTTCCGATAGATTGAGCAATTTTACATTCGGTGATTTGTAGGTGCCGTCATTAACAGCCCGCAAGGCATCGTCGTCCGCATCTTTGTGCAGGGCGCGCAATTGATTAAAGATATTGTGTATCGCGCGCAAACCTGCGCTGCTGATAAAAGGTACATTGGATAAGTCTATAAGAATGTGTCGCGCTCCATCGAATATCAACTCCTCGATTTTGACTAGAAAATCCTGGGAGGTTGTTGAGTCGACATCACCGTTGACATATATAACCGTAACGGGAAGCTGGCCGTGCCCGGTTGTAACTCTGATATCCACGTGTTCATCCTTTAGACAGGTTTATTGGATTGGGACTCGGATTGTGCCCGAATACCAACCAATTTTCGCAGAATATCAAACCAGAAAGGGGCGCCTTGTGCTGCGGCAAAGGCGCTTAATAAATAACCACATAGTTTTACCAATAATCCCCAACCATTATTCAAAGCAGGGAAACCTGTCAGCAGAAGGCATTTACCGGCAGAACGTATCACGAGTTGATAATTTTCCGCACCAATTAAGCCGCAATTTTGATTGGTTGACAGTGTTGTAGTCCACCCCAAAGGAAAGGCCAGGTTTTGTGTTTTGACCAAAATATCCGAGGCAGGCACGTCTGGTTCTGCGGCTTGTGTCTGAGCCTGGGCAACCAGTATCGCGCGGGTGGTTGGTTCCTGCCAGAGTTTTTGGGCAATATTGATCGTGTCAATATTTAGGAATATGGCAATTCCAAGACCAACAACAAAAGCGATGAGTTGCGCGCGCTGTTTGTAAATTGTAGATGCCTGCCCCATTACATTGTGGAACCAATCTTCCATATTCAAACGATAGCCTGTGATAATCTGCTCAAAGTTTTCCACATCTTTTTCAAGATTTGGAATCATATGCAGAAATGTGCGTGCCAAAGGAGGATTGGTTATGGCGAGATTCTTTGCGCTCTCACGCATACTTTCAATCGACATCATGGACACAGGGATGGTGTCGCCTTCTTTGCCAGCATTCATGATTACTTCAAACGCCACGCTGGCGAAGAGAGGATTGGGAATATAGTCTGGCCGTTTAAGTTTGTTATTTTTGTCTCTTGGAGTCAACTGCTGGATCAATGGATGGTTATACAACTTCTTGACCAGGTCAGGGTCTTTCAGCATATCGTGTATGGTTTTTTCCAAAAGATCAGCACGCCAGTTAAGTATAATGCTAATGCGATTTTGAACTTCAAGCGTCGCAACACTAATAACCAGCCATACGAACACGAGTCCGATAACGACTTCAAGAATGGCATCTAATTGCATGGTGTCCTCCTAATCAAAGGGTGGTGTGGGATGTAGACTATAGTATATATGTCCATGATGTGAAATTCAAGGTCTGCAAGGTGATTAAGCGTTGGGTATTTCTTCTGCTGTTTGTCTGTGTGATTGGTTGACAATATAGATCCCCGCCAATGCGATACCGCCGCCGATCCACTGTAGCGTATTGGGAATCTCACCAAGCAGGGGAATGGCGAGAATTGTTGTCAGTATAGGCTGCCCAATGAGCGTTGGGGAAACAACCGATGCGGGTAAATGCCCCAGCGAGTAGGTGATTGCGAGATAACCGATTATTTGGGAGACAATGGCTGTGGCAAAGAAGATGATCCAGGTTTGCGTGGAGTAACCTGTCAATGGATTGCCCAGCAGCAGATTTATGATCAACATGCCAAGGGTTGCGCTTACCCCAACGATCCATGTGTAACGGAAAGGGTCAATATACTTTCGCCCGCGTTGCGTGGTGAGTTGGTAGGCTGCATAGAATATCGCCGCTGTGCTTGCCATCAAATCGCCAAGGCCGAGCGTGGGGTGACGCAGGAAATCGCTGCCCATGACGAGCGCTGCGCCTGTCAGGGCAAGGATGAGTCCAAACCAAAAAATGCCGCGTAGTCTTTCGCGAAAGATGAGCAGCGCAAATAATGCAACCCATAAAGGCGCTGTGTTGCCAAGCAGGGTTGCATTGGCTGCGGTGGTAAATTTTAAAGATGAATTCCAAAATGCGAAATCGACTGCGGTAAAGATACCTGCCAGTAATGGAAAGAGCAGGTATTTCTTTTCAATAGGTTCAAGATGTTTTTGTTGTCGAATAAATAAGGGAGTAAGCAAAATTGTGGAAATCAACAAACGATAGAATCCAGTAACTGGGCCTGGTGCATCTGCCCAACGCACGAACATGGCGGAAAGGCTGAGCGCACTGATCCCAACCGCAAGCGCAATATACGGAAAAATTTTGTTTTGCATCTGGAAATTGTACCGCGACATTCATGTCGCATTATTGCATTTAGTGCGAGATAAATCTCGCAGTACAGATATGTGCCCTCAGGCGCGCATGAGGTTGATCTGCTCAAGGGCAGGGTAAAGCTCATTGAGGCCGCGCAGGCTAAAGTCAGGTTTGATGCGTTGTTCGTCATCCACCTTATATTGCGCGCGGCGGGTGATCCAGATCGTTTGCATATCCAGATTTTTCGCGCCGTAAATATCTGCCTGTAAATTATCGCCGATCATCGCTGCTTCATTTGGAGAGATATTCCACTGAGCAAGAGCGATCTCGAAGGCGCGCGGATGCGGCTTGCGATAATAACATGCGGCGGATGTGAGCACAAAATCAAAATAGGAACGAATGCCAAAACTTTTGATGAGTTCCTGCACATCTTTATCGTCGCCTGCGTTTGAGAAAATGCCGAGATGATATTTTTGAGATTTAAGTTTTTGGAGAGTGGCTAGTGTATCTTCTTCAAGTATCCAATTGGTTTGCGTGGTGGAGAACATCGCATCCAGCGCGGACCTGATTACCGGTTCTTCGACCTCTGCATATCCCAACTCTTCGAGTAATTCGCGCAAAACGAAATGATAAGTGGTTTCTCGAAAATCCTGCTCGCGCTGATCGTAGTATTCATGCAGGCGTGTGCGGAAAACGCGGCTATCCAGATCAATATCATATTCCTGCAGTTTATTGGTGAGGGCAAGATCTGCGCTTTCGAGAATGGGGGACCAATCTCCGCGTGAATGCATAAGCGTGCCGCCGAGATCAAATAGAATGTGACGAATGGGAGCGATCATTATCAGGTTGGTATACCCTGACAATTGTTTTGCGTAAAGGGAAAGTAGTCGCCTGGAGCATTAGAGTTTGATTACAATTTTTTAGCTGCGAGGCCTTGTATACAGATAGATCAAAGCAGAGCCAATAAGCAGCATGGGCAGAACAATCAGACCGGCTTCCGGACCAAAAGCACCGCCAGTCCATATCTCTGGACCTTGAACATTATGGCGGATCAAACGATAAATATCCAATCCTGAAACGGGAAAACCGAAAACCACACCCTCGAAGAAATTCCAGCCAATGTGCAATCCAATGGATAACCAAAGCTGTCCTGTGCGGATGTATGCATAGGCGAGAAATACGCCTGCAAAGAAAATGCCTGCGGCACTTATCCAGGTGGCATTCGGGTTGCCAAGGTGTGCAATTCCAAATATGCTCGATGAGATCAAGACGGCCCAAAACATATTGATTCCACTGGCGAAGGTTTGTAAATGATATCCGCGTGAGAGCAGTTCTTCGTTATAGCCAACGAAAATGAATATCACCCAAAAACTCATTACAGCGGTGATTACGTTTGAAACAGATTCGGTTTGCCATGCAAAACTTTCAAAGGTTAGCCAGCCCGCTGTAACTTCGGCGAGGTAGATCAAACCCATCATAACGAACGTAATTGCAATGCCCATGAAAATATCTGCAAATGCCTGCCTGTTGACCTGGAGGCCCAGGCTGACAAACGTGCGCTTATCCAAAAATCTTCGGGCAATGTAAATGGACGATGTCAGCACGATCAGTTCGACGATTTGACTCGTAAATAATCCGTCTCCGATCGGCGGAATATATTGTGCAAGCAAGGATGTCGGAATTGCAATGAGGATCAGGAGGAGAGTTTGTAAAAGAAAGCGCCAGCCGGCGCGCAGCCTCGGCTCGTCTGAAGAAATAAAAATCTTTGAAATGAAATTGCGTTTTGGGGCAGATTGGAGTTCAGTCATGCTATGCTCCGCTTTTCAAATAGATTCCTGTCGGGTCCAATTCAGTACGTAAAATCTTTAGTTCCTTCTTCGTGACCGGTTCGGTGACCCTGACTTGGTTTGCAACTTTCAAATCCCAACCCGTGTTTGCCCTTGCTTCGTCAGCGGTTTTACCGGGGTGCAGGGCGGTCAATATCATCTCACCGTTTTCATCGGGTTCCAGCATTCCAATATCCGTTACCACACCGACCATGCCGCCGCCGCGCAGGCCCGCATTTTCACGATCACCTCTGCCATTGATGAATCCGGCGGAAGTCATGAATTCCACTTTTTCAGGGAAGCGGCGTTTTTGATGCGGAGTCATAATGTAGCAGCGGTTTGCCCATGCGGCGATTTCCTGTGAACCGCCGGAACCAGGCAAACGTACTTTGGGATGGTCGTATCCGCCGATGACTGTAGCATTAATGTTTCCATATTTATCAATTTGTGCGCCGCCCATGAAGCCTACATCGACATTGCCGCGCTGCAAGTAGTTTGCGAAAATATCGTACATGCTTACAACTGAGAGTGATCCGCTCACGAGAGTTGGGTCGCCGATGGAAAGCGGCAGGCGTTCTGGCTCCGCGCCGATCACGCCGGCTTCGTAGATCATTACTAAATTCGGCGCATGTGTGCGTTTTGCCAAATTGCAGGCAAGGTTGGGCTGGCCGACGCCAACAAATACGACGTCACCGTCTTTGAGCAGGCGTGCGGCGTTGACGATCATCAGTTCAGCGGATGAGTATTTTATTTCGGTCATAAATTCTCCTCTATCAAAGTTCTGGAGTCAGGGAGCTTGCTCCCAAATGTCCTGACAGCAAGCTGTCGGACTCCAGAGTCTCTTTTAAAAATGATTGCATAATATTAAACACTTCGCGCGGACGTTCCAGCGGCAAAATGTGTGTTGATTTCCCTAATGTTTCAATTTGTATTTTTGAGTTTTTCTTTTTTACCAAATTTGCCGCATTCTCTAAAAATGTATCTGTCTCAGCACCGCGAATGATAATCGTAGGGACTTCAAGCTTGGGCAGGTTGCGCCATAGGTCGAAATCACGCAGACCGGTAAGATAAATGTGAGCCTCCCATTCAGGGGAAAATACCAGCTCGTAACCGCCATCTGATGTTGTTTTCGTGATGCCCTCAATGTAAATCCGTAAGTTTTCATCGCTCATGTATTTGAAGATGCTGCGATTGCGATATCCGCGAAAGACACCTTCGAGATCATCGAATGTTCTTCGCCGTCTTTTCGCGCCTGCAATGAGTGGATGGAGTCTTTGTCCAAGCCCAGTTGCGCGGGCGATATTCCATAGGATCAAACGTGATGGCATGAATAATACTGGATCCAATAGAATCAAGGCGCGAAATTTCTTTGGGTCGCGTAGTGCCGCGCGCAGGGTGACGATGCCTCCGATGGAATGACCCACTCCGATAACAGGACCAGACTTATGGTCAGATAGGAAGCGCAGCAAATCATCGGAGAGAGGATGCCAATCGTTGATATCGTCCAGTTTTGAATCGGGCCATAACGGACGGAGCGTCATCCCGAAAAGATGGTATTGGGTTTTTAATAGTTCAAATAACGGTTTGTAACAATCAGGCGGGTAACCGTTGGCGTGAAGAAAATGTAATGGCAGGTTATCACCGCCATAATCAAATCGCGGAATATTCACTAATACTTTCCATAATTGACTTTTTCACTATACAGCGCCTTCACCTTCAAACGCTTGCGAGTCTTTGCGCCGAGTTTTTCCCAATACTCGTCGCGGTCTTTTACACCGTATACCCATTCATCAAGATATGCTTTGACAGTTTCCTGTGACTCGCTGATCTTGTCCCATGCGAGATAGAACTCGTTGTCGCGGTCGTAATATCCCTGTGAATAGGATGGATGACTTGCATACGGGACATGACAGACTGCATCCACGATATTCGCGGGGATCATCGTACGGTTCGGGTCTGACCTGATGACTGATTCGTCCACGATCTCTTCTGCGGTCAGGATGACTTTTTTTGCGGCGAAGGCGGCTTCTTTTTGCTCGCCGATGATTCCCCATAAATGTGCATTCCCGTTTCTGTCCGCGCGCTGTACATGGACAATTGCCACATCAGGATTCAACGCAGGTACAACGATGACATCCTTGCCGCCGTACGGGTCAGGGATGCGTTTGATCAGTGGGTTAACCTCTTCAAGACTGGTTGCGCCAGTTTGTTTCATCGGTAAAAACGGAAGCCCTGCTGCGCCTGCCTGCAAGCGCGTAATCATTCCAAAGTGTGAATATTCCTCCCATTCGAGTTGGCCTTTTTCAAGCGCCG
Organism: Anaerolineales bacterium; assembly: GCA_038250295.1. Classification (GTDB taxonomy): domain Bacteria; phylum Chloroflexota; class Anaerolineae; order Anaerolineales; family Villigracilaceae; genus Villigracilis. Next base: position 13,137 of record JBBSCM010000015.1, read on the forward strand.
CACGGACGATGCGTAATGATCCAACTCCAGGGTTTCCCATGTATGAAAAGATGACTTTCTTTGCGCATCCCGCCGCGACCATTTGGTCATAAATTAGATCGGGTGTGGCGCGGGCGAGGGTGAGATTTTTCCTGCCCTGACGAATGATCTCGTGCCCCGCGGCGAATGGAATGAGGTGGGTGAATCCCGCCGCGTAGACTACATCGCCATCGTTTACATATTCTGCAATTGCTTTTTTAAGTGAAATGAGTTTGGACATATTATTTCTTCTTTGCTTCTTGTTTGGCTGTTAGTTTTTCTTCGCGTTTCTTCCTGGCATTTTCACGCATATTCTTTAGATAAGCAAATCGTCCAGCGGATGGAGGCGGGGCTTTTTTACGCCGAAATACCCAGCCGATGGCGATGAGCAGGACTGCCATAAAAAAATAGTCAAAATCTGCCTGGTCGGCCAGGTCGGATGCGATGAAGAGAATAAGTATTCCCACGCCGATGACGAAGAAAAATGTTCCCATGCGGACGATTACAGGGTCATCATTATCCATTTCGAGTCTCCAACCACGGCTGTTTATTTAAAGGGCTTATGGCTTTACGGCTGAAAATAATATTCTGCGGAAAGGGTAAAATAACGGGCTGTCTGGCAGGGACTGTTTCATCTTTCGACGAAGCGTCTCAAGGAACTCAGGTTTATGTTCGCCAAGTTTTTCAAAGTAGGGAACAAGTGCGGTCCCGGATATCCATTCGACGACCGCATCTGAATCTTCCAAAACGTGCGGGTATATTTTTTCAAAGACGAGAATATCCTTTGCGTTTAGGTCGAATAAGATTTTGGCATATTGATCAATGGTAAGAACAGGTGCGATCCGTTCGAAACCATTCAGGATTTTTTTGAACGGTTCTTCTTTTGCCGTCTCGCGGATTAATAAGTGCGAAATATGATTATGGTTTGACGGCAATTGAATGCAAAGCTGTCCGCCGGGGTTTAGTTTTGAGAAAAAATGCGGAATTAACTTTTCATGGCTTTCACACCATTGAATGGCGGCGTTGCTGAAGATGAGGTCCCAGTTCCCTGTCAGCTGGGATAGATCTCCTTGTCCAAAGCGCAGGTTCGAGGTCATGTGTGAAGCGGCCTTGTTCAACATTTGGGATGAAGTATCCAGACCAGTCACATCGCTTTCGGGCAAGGCATCAGCGAGCACACGAGTCAATTCGCCGGTGCCGCAGCCGAGGTCAATTGCCTTTATGTGTTGACGAATCTCCACGAGTTTTAACAAATCATAAAACGGCGCGGAGCGTTCCGATTGAAATTTATGATATTGCTCTGGATTCCACGGCATGGGTTTACCTTTAAAATATGCCCCTTTCTCTTTTGAGAGAAAGGGGCTATGGGTTATCTGATGTTACTTTACAAGGGTGCGGATCTGTTCGTGCATGTAGAGCGGGAGATAGTAATGGCCGCCCGCGTTCTTGCCGCTTGAGCCAGAGCCTTTCCAGCCGCCGAAGGGTTGGAAGCCGGGCCATGCGCCAGTGGTTGCGCCCTGCGGACGATTTGCATAAGTGACGCCTGCTTCGATCTTATCGAAGAACCATTCGGTTTCCTCGGGAGAACCGTAGAAGCCAGCGGTGAGACCATAGTTCACATCGTTGGCGATTGCCATGGCTTCATCCATGCTCTTCACTTTGCCGATGGTGGTGATGGGCAGGAACATTTCCTCCTTCCACAAGCGATGGCTGAATGGTAGGTCGGTGACGAATGTGTTTTCGCAGTAATAGCCTTTGTCGAACATGCCGCCCGTCTTTACATTGCCGCCGACGAGGAACTTCCCGCCGCCTTGATTGATCTCTTCGCAGAAATCCTTGAAGTCTTTATAGGAGGAATTATTTACAACAGGGCCGTTATAAGTATTGCGTTCGGTCGGGTCACCGAGAACCAATTTCGAAGCGGCCTCCTTCAAACGGGCAGTCAATTCATCGTAAACAGAATCCTCTGCGATCACGCGTGAAGCGGCGGAGCATTTCTGTCCCTGCAAACCAAATGCCGAGCGGATAATTCCAATCGTGGCGCGTTCGAGATCTGCATGCTTCGAAACGATGACAGGATTCTTTCCGCCGAGTTCCAAAATGATCGGGCGGACATAATTGCGCTTGCCGTAATCCTGGAACATCTTCATACCCACACCAAAGGAACCCGTGAAGGTCACACCGTCCACTTCGGGGCTGTCTACAAGTGCCTGCCCTAATGTGGAGCCAGGTCCTGTAACGAAGTTCACCACACCTTCGGGAAGGCCAGCATCGCGGAAGCAATCTACAAGCAGGCGCACGATCCACGCGGTATCGGTGGCGGGTTTGATGACGAGTGTATTGCCAGCGACGAGTGCAGCGCCGGAAGGTCCGCCTGTCAATGCGAATGGGAAGTTGAAGGGAGAAACAACGAGCCAAACACCATAGGGTCTAAGCACAGACATGTTGCTGGCGTCATAGCCTACGAGCGGGTCTTTGCCCATTTCAACTACATAGCCATTATTCTTTTCCATTTGATAGCAGGAGTAATAAATAAGGTCGGCTGTTTCCTGCACATCGCCCAAAGACTCCATGCGGTTCTTGCCGACCTCCAATGCCATTGCCGCGCCCAGCTCAAAAATGCGCTCCTCAATTAATGAAGCAGCTTTGCGGAGCAGCTCCACACGCTTCTGCCAGGGAGTGCGACTCCAGCCCGGAAACGCCTTGCGTGCCGCCGCCAAAGCTTCCTGAGCGTGTTTGGAATTTCCTTTTTGTATCTTCGCGAGCACCCAATCTGTGTTGACAGGGGAGTGGTCGTCAAATTTTTCATCGGCCATCACTTCCTTGCCGTTGATCAACATGCCATATTCCTGCCCCATATTTTTCTTAAGTTTCTCCACAGCTTTATCGAAGCCGGTGTGCAGCTCCTCGGGCGGGTTGAACATGGTTGCGTAGGTGAGTTTAAAATCTGACATATCAGTGCCTCCTGATGAATTTTTTTACTCTAACTGATTTAGTTAGAACGATGATCGGTTGACCAATCTAGTATAGCGTAGGATTTCACAACCGTCAAAGTAAAGCGGCTGTTTTTCATTATGATGAACATCCTGCCTGGAAAACGCGGAGCACAGACTTCAGTTCGCAGAACAATGTAGAAGAATAAAGCAGACTGAAGTCTGCGCTCCATTATTTGGATGACTCTTAGAGTTTTGTGAGAGAGTGTAAGAAGATGTGAAGACAAGTTATCATTTTATGATAAAACATCATGAAAAGGATAAATATGACGAAACCCCGCCTCATTTTCTGGACCGTTAGCCTGCTGGCAGCCATCGGGCTTTCTTCCTGCGCCCCGGCAGTTTCCAGTGCCACCCCTGTGCCAATAGAAGCTTCCCCAACCGCATCAGTTCCTGAAACTGCTACGCTTGCGGATTTAGCGCTGCCTGAAGCCACAGTTTCCGCTCCCACACAGCCTGTGGATATTCAAGCCGTCGCCACGTCCCGTGGACCCAACCTCGAAGCTACAGATCCTTTCACGGTCGTTTTGGCATCCGGTCAATTGCAGTTGGTTGAGTTCTTCCGCTTTACCTGAAGTACCTGCCGCGCAATGGCGCCCATGGTTCATGGGCTTGAAGCGGAGTATTTTGGCAGGATCAAGTTTTCGTATCTCGATGCAGACGACCCCAACACCGACACATTCCAGCGCGCATTCGGTTTTGCTTATCAGCCCGAGCTATATCTCCTGGATGCAGATGGGAATGTTCTACAAAAATTTATTGGTTTTACATCAGAAGAGCAACTCAGAAGCACATTCGATCAATATTTGCAATAACCAAAACTATCCATCGAAAGATGGATAGTTTTCTAATCTTTGCATTCTCTCCTTTATAATCGCCTGTCATGGATACTTTTATAAAAATTTCAGTTTTCATCCTTGGATTTCTCGTAGTTGCTCTTACGATATCCTCGGCGTTGGCCACCTTCGTTTTGCCTCGCGCAGCTCGCAGTCAGCTGAATCGAATCGTCTTTGGGATCATGCGCCGCGTATTTGATTTCATCCTGAAATTCGCGCGCACCTATGAGCGGCGTGACGCGATCATGGCGTATTATTCGCCGATTAGTTTGATCATGCTTGTGCCGGTCTGGTATGTGCTGATCATGGCGGGTTATACAGCCATGTACTGGTCGTTGGGGGTAGGGGATGTGATCACAGATTTCCGCTTCAGCGGCTCTTCATTGCTTACCCTTGGCTTTGCCACATCTGATCATCCAGCCGTAAATGCACTTTCGTTTTCAGAAGCGCTTATTGGACTTCTTCTTGTGGCCCTATTGATGGCCTATTTGCCGACCATGTACGCCGCTTTTTCGCGCCGTGAGCAGGCTGTGAACATGATGCAGGTGCGCGCAGGGAATCCACCCTCTGCATTGGAAATGCTGCTGCGCTTCAACCGAATTCATGGCCTGGACAAGTTGACCGACTACTGGAAGACATGGGAAATCTGGTTTGCAGATGTGGAGGAAAGTCATACGACCCTGCCGGCCTTGGTCTTCTTTCGTTCCCCGCGCGCCGAGAATTCATGGATCATATCTGCCGGAGCCGTGCTGGATACTGCCGCTTTGACGCTATCGTCAATTGATATTCCCTATGAAGCTTCTGGAGCGTTATGTGTCCGCGCTGGATTTCTCGCGTTACGGGGCATCGCAGATTACTTTGATATTTCCCACCCCAGAGACCCTCATTATCCAACCACGCCCATTACGGTCACACGCGCAGAATATGACGAGGTCATCCGTAAATTGGAAGAAGCTGGCCTCCCGATCAAAGCGGACCGTGAACAGGCATGGAAGGATTTCGCAGGCTGGCGCGTCAACTACGACCGGGTGCTGCTGGTATTATGCACGTTGGTCATGGCGCCACCTGCGCCCTGGTCAAGTGACCGCGCGCCAAAATTCAAAAGCCCTCCTCTGCTATTCAAAAAGAAAAAACATCATTAAACACAAACAGCGCGGACATCATATCCGCGCTGTTTTGTATAAGTATAACTAAGTTGCTGAATCTATGCCGTATTTCTTCGCGTCGTCAATTGCTTTTTTAACATTTACGAACGGAAGCAGGATGAGTCCCATGACGAAGAAGAAGATCAACGAAAGGATGGCAATGCGTAAATTGCCGAACATTTGATTCGCGAGGCCAAATACCAAAGGCCCGATCCATGAGGTGCCGCGTTCGCTGATTTCATAGAAAGAGAAAAATTCCGCTTCCTTGCCATTGGGAACCATCTGCGCATATAGACTTCGGCTGATTGCTTGGGAACCTCCCAGAACGATGGCGATGAAAATCCCCAGCACAAAGAACTGCGCTGTCGCGGTTGGACCTTTCAATCCGCCATAAGCGTAGATCACCACGCCCGCCCAAATCACCAGGCTGACAACCACCGATTGTTTCGCACCGATCCAGCCTGCAAGTTTGCCCCAGAACAACGCGCCAAAGAAAGCCACGAATTGGATCATCAAAATAACCGCGATCAAAGTTGATTGACCGATCTCCAGGCCGCCTTGAATAAGAGGCGCTGCTGCAAAGGTGGAAGCTACAGCAATTACAGTTTGAATACCATCATTGTATAAAAAATAAGCCAATAGGAATTTCAGCGTCTCAGGAAAATGTTTTACCTCGCTAAAAGTCTTGCGAAGCTGTTTGAAACCAATGGTTACATAAGTTTCGCCCGCCGGGAGTTGACGCGCCGCATGACGCGGTCGCAAGCGGCCCCAGGTAATAAATGAAAACCCAAGCCACCAGATGCCAGCCGAGGCAAGGTTGATGCGCACGGCCAGGTCGCCGGGCACGCCAAGATCTTCACTGAACGTAAAGAAAGCCAGGTTGAGTGCCAGCAAAATACCGCCGCCTAAATACCCCATTGCCCAGCCGTAAGAAGAAACCCTGTCTCGTTCATCTTCACTGGCGATGTCTGGCAGATAGGCATTGTAGAAAACAATGGCTGCGCCAAAAGCAAGGTTGGCAACAATGAAGAGCACACCGCCCAGCCACCATAAACCGCCTGTTACCAGGAACATTAGTATCGTGGCGATTGCGCCAAGGGTGGCAAATATCTGCATCATGCGTTTTCGCAAATGAGAATAGTCTGCGATCGCGCCAAGAATGGGCAGGAACAAAACCTGCATACCCACGGAAAATGAGATGCAGTAGGGAAGGAAGGAATCAGGCGCAACCGGGATCCCGAAAAATGAAGCGGTAGATGTCCCAGCCGCTTCAGCCGCAGTCCGCGCCAGCGACGCCACGTATGGCCCAAGAAACACCGTTCCGATGGTTGTGCTGAAGGCCGAATTCGCCCAGTCGTACATCGCCCAGCCGAAGATCTCTTTTCTGTCGTTCATCATTGAAGTGTCTTTTGCCATATATCCTCCAAAACTGAGATGGGTTGTTGATAAGACAACACGAGCCAGTATAAGTAGTTTCGCTTCCCATGTAAAGAAATATTTAACGAATTGAAGACTTTGGACTGCGGACTTTAGTCCGCTTATAGCGCCGCTTCTCACTTGACCCTCAACCTGCTACACGCTAAAATGCTTGTCCTACACTGAAAAGGAATCCACTAACCCGTCATTGCGAGGAGGATGCGCTTCCCGACGAAGCAATCTCCGATTTGATAATGAGATTGCTTCGGGCGAAAAACAAAAGCGCCCTCGCAATGACGTAAAATAAAATAACCTATGTTTGAAACTCTCACTGGACGACTTAACCAAATATTCGATCAACTTCGCCGCCGCGGAAAACTCTCCGAAGCGGACGTGGATGCGGCCATGCGTGAAGTGCGCCTCGCACTGCTCGAAGCGGACGTGCATTTTAGCGTGGTTAAAACTTTTATTGCTAAAGTTCGTGAACGCGCTGTAGGCACCGAAGTATCTAAAGCGCTCAACCCGGGTCAACAGGTGATCAAGATCGTCAACGACGAATTGATCGCATCGCTTGGCGAACCTGTCGGATTAAATCTCACGGGCCCGAAACCGCGCGTGATCATGATGGTGGGTCTGCAAGGCGCTGGTAAAACGACAGCCTCTGGCAAACTTGCGCGAATCATGAAATCAAAAGGCGAGCGTGTATTACTTGTAGCAGGCGACCCATATCGTCCCGCCGCTGTAAAACAATTGCAGCAACTTGGCGAACGTTTGGACGTTGAGGTCGAAACAGATACATCACTTACGCCGCCGCAACTTGCCAAACGCGCCGTGGACAAAGCTGAAAAGGGTGGATTCAGCCTGGTGATTGTAGACACAGCTGGCAGGTCGCAGTTGGATGCGGATCTGATGGGCGAGTTAAAAGCCATCGCCGCAAACGTCAACCCGGTAGATATCCTGCTCGTGGTCGATTCCATGATCGGCCAGGAAGCGTTGAACATCGCGCAGGGATTTAAAGATGCGATCAATCTTACGGGCCTCATCCTCACAACAATGGATGGCGACTCACGCGGCGGCGCGGCCATCTCCATCCGCTCGGTGACGGGCATCCCTATTAAATTGATCGGCACCGGTGAAAAACTCGACGCGCTTGAAACATATGACCCCTCGCGTTTGTCTTCCCGCATTTTGGGCATGGGTGACATGATCGGCCTGATCGAAAAAGCTGAAGCAGCCTATGAGGGGCAGGACCTAGAGAAGCAGGCGGCGCAGGCGCAGAAAATGATGAAGGGTCAGTTCTCGTTGGAGGATTGGCTTGACCAAATGAAACAAATGAAAAAAATGGGTCCGCTGGCACAGATCATGGATATGCTGCCCGGCCAAATGGGACAAGCCGCGCGCGGCATTGACCCGACGGTTGTGGAGAAATCGTTCAAGCAATCGGAAGCCATTATCAATTCAATGACAGTGAAAGAACGCCGCGACCCTGATCTATTAAATGCATCACGCCGCCGCCGCATCGCTGCTGGTTGTGGTATGGAAGTGCAAGATGTCAACCGCCTGATCAAGCAGTTCCGTGAAGCACAAAAGATGATGAAGATGTTCCAAAAAACTGGGGGCAAGGGGCTGGGGAAGTTGTTTGGGTAAATTGTGGTGACGAGGAGGGTGCGTCGCATATCATCCCCGAATGGGGACCTGACTTAATGAGATGAGTCATATCGAATAGCCGAATCTCTTGTATCAGATTTATCCAACCCGTTTGGTGCGTCACACTTGCATTGGACGCGAAGAACTGATTATTCCAGTTTCAAAATAAATTCTTCGATCTCCCCAACTTTTTCATCAGAAAATTTATCTTCACCCAAAATCACAAATCCGCATTTCGCAACACGCGCTGAGACCCAACATTAGGGCAGGAAAACCTTTAGGGTCTATTCAGTTGGATTTGCGGGTTCGCGATGAACTCCCATTCTTTGCCGTGTATTTTTTTGCAGTCTCGCGCGAAATGATCTTTGGGTTTTTCACGCGCGAGCGAATAGGGGCAAGTTCTCCAATGTCAACGAAGACGACATCGGCATCTTTTTTGGGCGCGTAATTGAGCATAAAACGTGTGTAACCCTTATCACGGGAATCCAGAAGGATGACTTCCGCGCCATCAGGTATCTGTTCGCTAAATTTGGGATGGTTGGTGATATAGCGTGTGAACTCCAGAAAGAGGTCGCTGTGTTTTAGTGTATATAGATCATTCATAGTTCATCTCCTTCAAAAATCGTTCTCTGTAAACCTGCCAATTCTTCATAATATCCTTTTGACCAAACGTCAATGCGCCAGCGGTTGAATATCCATCCAGCCATTCTTTTGTTTGACTGCCGTTTGGGTGCAGGATATCGCGATGAGGTTGTCTATGTGTTGTGTCATAGCGAACAACAGCATACCAAATCCTTGCGGCCATAATTTCAAGTTGAATGCGGAACTCCACAATCTGAGTCCCTTGCGAAGCATGATAGTGGCGATACCGACACAAACGAGTCGTAGGATCAAGATAGATCAGAAATTCGCGTTCGCCCATAAAAGTATTTTACACGACTTTTGGAAGGTCGCAAACAAGAAAAGCAGCTTCATTCTTAAACATGCATTTCCCTCTTTTACTCCAGTTTCAAAATAAATTCTTCGATCTCCCCAACTTTTTCATCAGAAAATTTATCTTCACCCAAAATCACAAATCCGCATTTCGCAACACGCGTAGAGGCCCAACATTAGGCTTTGCAACATGCGCATACAGCGGACGAGGCGTCACATACTCTGGAAATTCTGCAAGCGCCTTCGTTGCCTAAAATCTTATTTATCCAATGCTCCATAAAGGCATCCCGATCTCTGGATGGGAAGGCGGCCATTTGAGTTGCTTCTGGAACTAGCTGCTGTTCATAGAATATTGGCAGGTCAGATTCTGATACATCGTGCAGGATGATCGTGTTTAGTTTTTGTCCGTTCATTTCTTTTGTCGGCTCAATTGCTGCTTTTGAATGCGCTCCATTTCTTTCATTACATCTTGCGGATGGACATTTTTTTCCAGGTCGAGCAGTTCCTGGTCGGCGTTATTCTCGATGCCCAGTTTGTCCTGGATCTCATCCAGCATTTTGAGGGCGCGGGTTAATTCATGTTCACTTAAGAGACCCATTTGCAGGTCAAGGTCGGCGCGGCGGTCGGCTTCGGCGCTCAGTCGGTTTTGACTGATCAGCACGAAGGTTGCCAGAAAAATAGCTTCCAAAGAAACGATCATCGTCAACAAGCCGAATGGAAAAGGATCAAACGGCTTGAAGCCAAAAAATCCCAGGTTCACCAAAATCCATATGGCAAACCAGAGGACATGAAAATAGACAAAATACATGCGCCCCGAGAAGTCCGTGATTATATCGGCGAGACGTTCTTCTCTTGTGCGTTTGTCTGACGTAGCCTTGCGGATATTGACAATCGTATGAATATTTTGTTCGATGATCTTTGCAAGGCGGACTTCATGCACAGTTGCTTTGGATGTTGATTTCTTACGAGCCATGGCAAATCTCCTGATTAAGCGACGAAAGGAATACACAATTATAGCTTGTAAAAAATCAGGCGGGAGTTACTGCCCCAGCTCACAAAAATCAGCAATTCCGCCTTTTTCTCTGGTAAAATATGCCCCTGTGATTTCAGCCCGCAAGCGCATCCTGCCTGTCTGAAACATAAAACATCTCAAGGAGTAAGTATAAAATGGTAAGAATTCGTCTGCGTCGTATTGGCCTCAAAGGCCAACCCACGTACCGCATCATCGCTGCGGATAAGGAAGCCCCCCGCGATGGCCGCTTTTTGGAAATTTTGGGCGTGTATAATCCGCGTACCAACCCCGCCACCATTCACATCAAAGAAGACCGCGTATTCCACTGGATGAAGAACGGCGCCCTGCCAACTGAAGCTGTGGCGCAGATATTCAAGTCCTCAGGAACGCAGGCTCGTTTTGACCGCTTTAAGACGGGTGAGGCCGTTGAGGTTCTCACAGCCGAAGCCGCTGAAGCCGAAGCCAAGCGCGCCGCGCCTAGCAAGACCCGTAGAGATTAGTTAAATTATGTCATTGCGAGGGTTGGTGGTCGAGTAGGCGGTGCTCTTCCGCCATATCGAGACCCCAATCCGAAGCATGCGAAGCGTTCTGCTAAATTGGGGATTGCTTCGTCGGGCTGAAGCCCTCCTCGCAATGACGTGGGTAAATAATTATGAAAGAACTCATTGAATATATAGCCAAATCCCTGGTTGATCACCCTGAAGAAGTGCAGGTTCGTGAAAGCGGAGGCGGGTCACGGGTCCGCATCGAACTCAGCGTCTCGAAAGATGATATGGGACGCGTGATCGGTAAAAGCGGCAAAGTGGCAAACTCCATTCGCGCACTGTTGCGGGTGGCAGCCGAGCGAGAAGGCAAACAGGCCACGCTCGATGTAATGGAACCCTAAATGCCAGCAAAAAAGCAATTATCAGGCTCGCCGGCAGGCGAGCCTGTCTATTTAGTGATCGGTTATCTGCGCCGTCCGCATGGGGTCAGCGGCGAGATCATCATGGATCTGCACACCGATTTCCCCGACCGCATCAAATCAGGCCGCGACGTACTTGTTGGCGAAAAGCATCAACCGCTCACGTTGGATTCTGTCCGCGTACATGGTAATGGTCTGCTTGTGCGATTGCGCGGGGTGGATACTCCCGAAGAAGTTGGCAAGTATCGCAATCAATGGGTATATGTCAAAGCATCGGATGTCCCGCCGCTTCCTGAAGGCAAACATTATCAATATGAAATGATCGACCTGGATGTTGTGGACGAGAACGGGAATCCGCTTGGCAGGTTGGTTGAAATATTGGAAACAGGCGCGAACGATGTTTATGTTGTCCGCGATGATTCTGGCAAGGAGATTCTTCTTCCCGCCATACCCTCGGTCATTCTTAACGTGGATATGACTCAGCGTACTATGAAGGTTCATCTGCTCGAGGGGCTATAATACTTGCTCGAGGCGTCCTCGCCGCCGGGGACGGCGGCAAGAGCATATTAATATGGATGACAAAAAATACTGGGTTGGCTTTAACTTAATCAAAGGCATCGGCGCCGTGCGTATGCAGGGACTTGTGGCATACTTCGGCGACCTTGAATTGGCTTGGGACGCTGACCCTGCCAGTTTAGCTGAAGCAGGCTTGGGCGCGAAAGTGATCGAACGTGTCCTCGCGGCCCGTCAAAATGTTAATCTCGATCAAGTCTGGGCAAGAATCGAATCGCAGGGGATAAAAATCCTGACATGGCAGGACGAAGCATATCCGTCAAGATTAAAAGAGATTGACCAACCGCCGCCCGTGATGTACATTCGCGGCGAATATTTGCCAGATGACCTGTTTGCCGTTGCCATCGTTGGCACGCGCCGTGTTACGCCATATGGTCGTCAGATCACGGAAGAGATTTCAGCGTTCCTTGCATCCAATGGAATTACGGTCATTAGCGGCCTCGCGCGCGGTGTGGACGCAATCGCGCACCAGGCGTCATTGAAGGCAGGCGGACGAACCATCGGCATTTTAGGTTCAGGCGTGGATAAGATCTATCCACCCGAACATTTAAAGTTGGCCGAGCAAATGATGGAGCGCGGAGCGATCATCAGTGATTATGCGCCCGGCACGCCGCCAGACGCATCCAATTTTCCGCCGCGCAACCGCATCATTTCTGGTTTATCATTGGCGGTCGTTGTCGTTGAAGCGGGTGAGACGAGCGGCGCATTGATCACGGCAGAATTTGCCGCAGTCCAGGGACGCGAAATATTTGCAGTGCCAGGGAGTATACTTGCGCCGCAAAGCAAAGGCACCAATAAGCTGATCCAAAACGGCGCGCAGCCATTATTGAACGTCAGCGACCTGATGCAAGCATTGGATTTTACGCGTATCGGTGAACACAAAGCCGCGCGCAAAGTGATCCCTGTCGATGAAACCGAGGCGCGTTTATTGAATGTGCTGGGCGGCGAACCGCTGCACGTGGATGAAATCCGCAACCAGGCTGATTTGCCGATTGAGAAAGTTTCTGCTACACTCGCGCTAATGGAGCTAAAAGGCATGGTGCGCCAGGTGGGCGGTATGAATTACGTCTCAGTGCGTGAAGAGCAGGGCGACTACAGAATTTGAGGAGCAGCTTTTACGAATTAAGTATGATAATTTTGATTCATACATTATTCGTAATACGTAAAGAATATGGAACATACTTATGCGGTTATTATGGCAGGCGGAGGCGGTACGCGCCTCTGGCCCGTTTCGCGAAAAGAAAAACCCAAACAATTGCTTCCCTTGATCGGGCAGGAAACTTTATTTCAAGGTACGGTGCAGCGTTTGGAAAATTTATTTCCGCCGGAGCGCATTCTGGTTGTGACGGTGGAAGAGCAGGCGCGCGAGATGCGTTTGCAGGCTCCCGAGATTCCTGAAGACAATTATGTTATCGAGCCGGCGCCGCGTGGAACGGCCTCTGTAGTGGGATTGGCGGCGACCCTATTGCGCAAGCGTGATGCAAATGCGGAAATGGCCGTATTGCCTTCTGATCATTTCATTCGCAACCGCGATCTGTTTCATTATCTACTTAAGGCTGCCTTCGATGTAGCGGAAAACGGCTACCTGGTAACGCTTGGTGTTACGCCTAATCAGCCTTCAACGGCTTATGGTTATATCCAGCAAGGCGAACCGTTGGATGGGCAATATAAATACCCTACTTATAAAGTAAAGCGCTTTGTAGAAAAACCTGACGAGCAAGCCGCACAACAATTGCTTCGCACCGGCGATCATTCATGGAATAGCGGCATGTTCATCTGGCGGGCCGATGCCATTTTGGGCGAGATTGATAAACAAATGCCTGCGCTTGGCGGCGCATTAAGAAAGATTTCGACCGCCTGGGGAACGGATCAGCAAGACGCGGTGTTGAATGAATACTGGCGCGATCTCAAGACTGAAACAGTAGATTATGGCATTATGGAAAATGCGGAAAGGGTTGCCGTGCTGCCTGCCGGGGGATTGGGCTGGAGCGATGTAGGGATGTGGTCGTCCCTGTTTGAAGTGCTTTTACCTGATATGAATGGTAATATTGCCACAAACACCAGCCTGCATCTTGCGCATGAAACTCACAATACACTGGTCTATGGTGGAAATAGCGAACGTTTGGTTGTGACCATCGGTGTGGATGATATGATCATCGTGGATACAGGTGATGTGTTACTGGTTTGTAAAACCGATCAATCACAGAAGGTGCGCGATGTGGTTGGGCATTTGAACAAACATAATCAGGAAAAATATTTATAGCAAACCAATCGTCATTGCGAGCCGTTCGTTGGCGAAGCAATCTCCTCTTCTACCTTGAGATTGCTTCGTCGGGAACAGCGCCCTCCTCGCAACGACATGAACAACGAGGATTGTTGATGGAAGCTTATTGTATGAAGTGTAAGACAAAGCGAGAGATGAAGGATCCCGTTGCTGGATTTAATGCAAAGTCGTCTCCTGTTACCACGGCAATCTGTCCCGTCTGTGGCACAAAACTGTATCGCATGGGCAGAACTGACGCCCACACAGATATGGTCGCGCCGCCCAAGGCGGTAAAAGTAATTAAGCGTGAAGGGAAATTAGTAATCGTTGAATCGCCGGCCAAGGCAAAAACTGTCGGGCGATTTCTTGGCAAGGGCTACACGGTGCGCGCCTCGGTGGGACATGTGCGCGATCTGCTTAAGTCGCAGCTTTCTGTGGATGTGGATAATAATTTCGAGCCGAAGTATCGCGTTCCAAATGAAAAGAAGGATGTGGTCAAGGAGATCAAGAAGCTCGCCTCAACTGCGGACGAGATCTTCCTCGCAACCGATCCTGACCGTGAAGGTGAATCCATTTCGTGGCATTTGATGGAGGCGGCGCAGATCGAGCCAGCACGAACCAAACGCGTGGTGTTCCATGAAATCACCGCGCCTGCCGTAGCGGAAGCTTTCTCGCATCCACGCGAGATCAACATGGATTTGGTCAACGCGCAGCAGGCGCGCCGCGTTTTGGACCGTTTGGTTGGCTACAGCATCAGTCCCATTTTGTGGGAGAAAGTGCGCGGACGACTGTCAGCGGGGCGGGTGCAATCGGTGGCTCTCAGGCTCATCGTTGAGCGTGAACGTGAAATCGATGAATTCAAAGCTGTCGAATATTGGTCGATCCACGGTGAGTTTAAGCATGGGAGTCCTAAATCATCCTTCCTTGCCAAGCTGGCGCGCATTGACGATAAAGAACCCGGACTGACGAATGAAACTGCAGTTAAGCCCATTCTTGTGGATATGGAAACTGCCGCGTATGCTGTGACAAAGGTCAAGCGAGGCGAGCGGCGGCGCAAACCATCGGGTCCATTTACTACATCCACTTTGCAGCAGGAAGCCTCGCGCAAACTTGGCTTTACCGCCAAGCGCACGATGGGGCTGGCACAGGGATTATATGAAGGTCAGGATGTGGGCGAAGGCGGCACAACAGGTTTGATCACCTATATGCGTACCGACTCGATGAATGTTTCTATAATCGCGCAAAACGAAGCGCGTGAATATGTGACAGGAAAATACGGCAGTGATTATCTGCCTGCTGAAGCGCCCGTATATAAAACAAAATCCGCGAATGCCCAGGAAGCGCACGAGGCTATCCGTCCAACTTCTGCCATGCGTGACCCCGAGAAAGTAAAAGGTTTTCTTGACCCGGCCATGTTCAAGTTATACCGCTTGATCTGGCAGCGTTTTGTGGCTTCGCAAATGGAATCGGCCGTATTTGATACTTTGCAGGTGGAAGTCACGGGCAAAACAAAGGAACATGAATATCTTTTGCGCGCATCTGGTTCTGCAGTTAAATTTCCAGGCTTTCTGGTTGTCTATGAAGAAGCCAAGAATGAAGATGTGAAGATTGAAGAAGATGAAGAGAATGTAAAGATCCCTGTGGGTATTGCCGAGGGGCAGGAACAGGAATTGGTACGGCTTATTCCAGAACAACATTTTACCCAGCCGCCGCCTCGCTTTTCGGAAGCATCGCTTGTGCAGGCGTTGGAAGAGAATGGCATTGGCCGTCCGTCCACATACGCGCCGACAATTTCAACCATTCAACAGCGTGGATACGTTGAGCGCGTGGATAAACGTCTCATTCCAACGGACACAGGTTTGCAGGTCAACGACTTGATGGTGCAATACTTCCCCGAGGTTGTGGATTTTAATTTTACAGCGCACATGGAAGAAGACCTCGATAAAATCGCTGAGGGAGAAATGCTGTGGACCGATGCGATCCGCGAGTTCTATGAACCATTTTCGATTGATATCAAAAAAGCCCAGGCAGAAATGCCTGTTACCAAATCTGGTCCAGAGCCTATTGGACGAGCCTGTCCAACTTGTGGAAAAGAACTGGTCATTCGTTACGGGCGCTTTGGTAAATTTATTTCGTGCAGTGGTTTCCCTGAATGTCGCTACACCGAACCCTGGCTGCTAAAGATCGGTGTTTCCTGTCCCACCGATGGCGGCGAATTGGTCGAAAGGAAAACCCGCAAGGGACGTACTTTCTTCGGGTGTATCAATTATCCCAATTGTGAATTCACTTCGTGGAAAAAACCTCTGGCCGTGCCTTGCCCCAAATGTAAAGGCATGCTGGTTATCGCGAACAAACGCGAAGCACAATGTATTAATTGTTCCGAGTCTTTTCTTCTTGAAGAGATCGTTCCTGAAACTGTAGAATAGAGAGAGTATATACATGCACTTTTCACCGCTTCCATATCTAGACCCCGGCTCCGGTAGTTTTATCATCCAGATTGCCATCGCTGTTTTGTTGGGACTGGGGGTTGCTTTGCGCGCTTCGTGGAGCAGGATTAAATCATTTTTTGGCATTAAACCAAAGCCTGAAGAGGACGACGATACCGATAATGCCTAGCGCTGGACAGCTCTCCGCTTCTTTTCGTGACCCAAGCGGGTTCCTGTTTACCAGAGACGGAATCTTGTATCGACAGATCAACCGCGCGTATGA
>JBBSCM010000016.1:0-28908 GCA_038250295.1 Anaerolineales bacterium
TCGGCCGCGGTGGGTTTCTCGTCAGCCGTCCAGCCAATGGCCTTGGCAACTTTTATGATTGGAATAAACGATTGATCGGGAAGCGCCAGCTGCGGATGAGGGCCGAAACCACTGGAAGCTGGTAGTTGTGCTGCTCTGCCAAATATTGATGGGCTGAGAACAAGAACCGAGATTATCACAATAGCAGTAATGACAACGAACACAATCGGTTTTTTGATCATGGCAACTCTCTGATGCTAATCGGGATGCGATTCGTCCCAGCACGCACGGGCGCGCCAAAGCGAAAGAACGGATCGAGCTTGTGTATAAAACTTTTCATGGGTGCTTCTCCAGTTGACAACTTTAGAATCGTCCGTAGTTAGACTGATTTATTTTTTTGAAGAACTGACTTTCTTGAAATCGATAAAGCCCCGTTCAACGTTTACCGACATCAATTGAACACGTATCCGATTGCCGACATCCAGGCCCTCGAATCCCTGTTCCACCCTGCCCTCAACTGGAATATCAAACAGTCTGACCCAGGTGCCTTTCTCTGAAGCGCCCGTAACCATGGCATCAAACTGTTGACCGATCTTCGATTCAAGCAATAACGCCGCTGCCGATTTTCCAACCTGCCGCTCGACTTTATTGGCTGCATCCTCCTGTTTGGTGAAGTGCTGTGCCAGTACACTCAGTTCATCATAAGTATAGGGTGAAACTTTTCCGGCAATGGCGGCTTTCAACAAACGTTGAGTGATCAAATCTGGATATCGGCGGTTTGGGGCCGTGGAATGGGCATAGTCCTTAACGGCCAGGCCAAAGTGACCTGAAGCTGTGTCGCCGGGAATCTCAGCAATATACTCACCCGCGCCTAAAAGTTTGATTACCGAAAGAGACAGATCGGGAAATCGTAGTGGGTCGGCCGCTTTCTGCTTGACTAAAAACTCATCCAACGCTTTTGAATCAGGTTCGATGGGAAGCTTGTAGCCATGCTCCTCTGCCAGTTGGACGATCCGCTCCCAGCGCTTGGGGGTGCGCACGACTCGACGGATCGAAGGAAGATTTCTGGAGGAGAGATAACGCGCAGTCACACCGTTGGCCGCGATCATGAAATCCTCGATAAGGTCTGTGGCGCGATTCTTGAACTCAGTTTTGAGGTCACGGATTTGGTCGCCGTCAAAGATCGGCCGCGCCTCAATGGTCTCCAAACTTAGCGCTCCATGCGCATGTCTAAAACTCCTCATACTTTGCGCCACTCTATCCTGTGTATGCAGATTATCGTCAAGTGTATTTACAGCAGTGATTGCTTCAGGCACAACTCCATTCCCATCCAGCCAGGCGGCCACGCTGTTATAGGCGAGCTGCGCGTGATTGCGGACGTGTGCTCGATAGATATCAGAAGTTTGCAGTGCGCCGTCCGGTCCAATCACCATCTCAATCACGACAGCCAGGCGATCTACATTTTCGTTCAGCGAGGTGAGGTCCGTGGAAATTTTTTCAGGCAGCATCGGGAATACTCTGGCGGCGGTATACACCGATGTTGTATTGTGGCGCGCCTGTTCATCCATGGCTGATCCTTTTTTGACGAGTGAGTCCACATCTGCAACAGCCACCAGAATCCTGGCTTTGTCTCCTGGCAGTACCTCGGCCACTGTTAATTGATCCAGGTCGCGGGAGTCATCGTTGTCAATTGAGGCCCATGGAAGGTCCCTCAGATCGCGAACCGATTTATCGTTTGTGTCCACGACCGAGGGTTGCAGCTTGTCCAGCTCGGCGAGCACGGCGGATGAAAAATCAGAAAGCAAGCCGCGCTCAAGCATCACCCGCCGGGCGATGCCCTGTAACAGCGTGCGATGGTGCTGATCGTTTGAGTTCATATTTTCATTAACTTTCAAGACCAGAGCCTGTGTACCGGGAAAGTCGGCAAAGACTCGATCTGGTGTTTGTCAATATTGAGGAACAAAGTATTATTGTTGATAGCATCCATAGCCAAAAGAGGAATGATCACATTTTTGGCTCCCCAAAGATGCCCTTCCCGCATCACGAAATGAGTGATGTGACCATTTTCCGGGTCGACCACAAATTCATCCACGCTGCCGACATCGCCATCCGCGGCCTGCACGCGTGTGCCACGATGTATGGCCAGTTCCCCTGGCGGAATTTGTTTATGCTCTACAGACACGGGAACTCGTATTTCAGAAGTAACATAGGGCATAAAGTAGTAGGATCCCATTCCATAGCCTCCATATATTCCGCCGCGATATCCGGCATAGTCAAGTACCTTCTCCTGGACAAATTGCGTTTGAATAAACGGATCCATCTTCTCCAACTCTGCCTTGCTGCAACTCAATCGAATCGTATTGGCTATGGTTTCGGTAACGAGATCCACCGCCACAATGTACTCTGTGTTGGGAGGCGAATCCTCCTTCACGACCAAATGGGTCACCTGGTCGATCAGCGGGTTTATTAATACATACACTGAGTGACCACAGATACCATCTGCGCACTCAACTTGAGCTTGTAAAGGGAGTTCCATTTGTTCCTCTAAAAATATGCGGATATCAATATTCCGTTAACTAAGTCATCCAGTACGGAATGCCAACGTTGAATCCATCATATAATAAATACACCCCAGCCGCATCCATCGGCTGGGGTGTATTTGTCTCCACCACTTGGGGGAGTAAACAGGAGAACGTTTTTGTAGAAATGGCAATATTTTGATGGTGACGCAAAACACCTAGATCGGAACCGGTACGGGTTAATGCATTACATGTTCCCTTATTCTGATACCCGCCTGATCCATTCCTTCTTGTATAGGCTTTGCAACCAGGTCTTGAACAATTAACAACGGCGCCTTGCCATATAAGATAAAGTTATTGACCATGCTGCCATAGGGCCAGCGGTTATTTCCTGAATAACCATGCGCACTCAATACCATCAAGTCAACTTGTTCCCGATCAGCCAATTCATGGATGGCTGCGGATACATTATCGCTTATGAGCAGATGGGTCTTTACGTCCATGCCGGCCCGTGATAAATGCGATTGTACCTGATCAAGATAATAACGAGCTTCCTCATGATTGCGCACAATAACTCGATTGGCCAAGTCGATATCTTCCTGAATTGGAGGCAAATGACGCGCCATTTCTGGCTTTTTCACAACATGTACAATTTGAATCTGCGACCTGTGAAAGCGAGCCAATAGCGTGACCATAGGCAACACATGTTCTGCGCGCCAGGAACCGTCCAGAGGAACCAATATCCGTCGGTAAGGTTGTTCTCGCCTCACCTGAGCTGCACGGATGATGAGCAATGAAGTGATTGCGCTCATGATGATTTTATGCGTGATGCTGCTGATGCCCCATTTTCTCAACCCGCTTTTGCCATGGCTGCTCAGGATGATCAATTTCACTTCCTGACTTTGAGAAAATTCCACGATCTCCTCAGCCGCCGGTCCCTCCGAGGCAATGACTTTTGTCTGCAAAGCCGACTTTTGAAGTCGGGCGCCAATTCTTTCAAGATACAGTTTTGCTTCCGTCTTACTGATCTGCCAGTTTACCAGATCAATTTCTGTTGAAGCGACATTAGTCTGATCCTTATCCAGAACATGCAACAGCACAATTTTTGCGTCAACAGCCTGGCCTATGGCAATTACATGCGGCAGGACACATTCGGCAACTAGAGAACCATCCAAAGGTACGAGAATTGGATCAAACAATGGTTAATCCTTTCGATTCCTTGGCGCCGGACAAAACCAGGCTGGATCAAGCCTTAATTCGGATACATTTCCTGAACTAAACAGTCAGGCGCCTCGAATTCGAGAATAGACTCCTTGGCACTTAATTATATGGGTGTGTTTCAAATGATTTGACAAAAAGAACGTCCCGAAGGTTTTGTCGAGAAAATTTGGTCGTTTGTGCCAACCTTCGGGACGGTTTCAACTGAAATGAAACACACCTTAATTATATAACAGACATCCCCCAGCCGCATCCATCGACTGGGGGATTTGTCTCCGCCTGGGGGACATGGACACGCCCTATTTCCGCGGCACCAGATCCAGACCGATCAGCACAAGCTCGGTATTGGAGAGATCACCGATGATCTTGCGGATCGGTTCCGGCAGCCGCCGCACCAGAGTTGGCACAGCCAGGATCTGGTCACCGCCCGCCAGTTGTGGATTTTTCAACAGATCCACCACCTGGATTTGGTAGCGACCCTCCAGATATTCCTCGCAGATTTTCTTGAGGTTGGCAAGCGCCGTCATGGAGCTGGGTGTTTGGCCGGAAACGTACAAGCGCAGGATGTAGGTATCCAATTTCCCCTTGGCTGGGTCCGGTTTCATTTTGAGGATCCTTTGCGCTTGTTCGGTATCTTATCCGCTTTGCGGCTCAGCCCCATATCCACACGTTCCTGCACCAGTTGCGCTTCCTGCGCTTGTTCCTGACCGATGATCTTCAGCAACCCGACTTCCTGCACCGCGAACTCGGCACGCATGGCTGCGATCTGCACTTCCAACGTCTTGCGCATGAGTTCCAGTTCGATCTGCCGGCGCTCAACTTCCTGCTGACGCGATGACTGGGAGGCTTGCTCTTGCGCCTCTTGCGCCAGCCGCGCCGAACCTGTCAATACGCCGCTCGGGCCGACGTACACATCCCGTAATTCCACGCCGTGATCGGTCAGCAGGAACTCGCGGATCTGATTCGAATGCGCCATGCCGCGCGATTTCAGGATGTACATGCCGCGATTGCGTTCACCGCCAACCTCGATGTCGCGCAGTAGCAGCCAGGTGTCGATCAGGGACGCAATGTGAATCTGGCTATGTTCAGGTACTGCGCCGCTCAGGATCAAACTGGTGAATAATGTAGTGCAATTATTCATCTTCAGTAAATCCATCAGCTGCATCACCATTCCTTTGATTTCACGCTCATTGTTTCCGATAAGGAAACTGGTCAAAGGGTCGATGATCACAACCTGCGGTTTGAAGGATTTGATCGCCTTGGCGATTGTCGTCACATGCATTTCAAGGCCCGCAGAAGAAGGGCGGTTTGCCTGAAACTGGAGCAGACCTTTCTTGACCCACTTCTCAAGGTCAAGCCCGATGGAACGCATATTGCGTATGATCTGGCTGGGAGATTCCTCGAAACAAAAATAGAGGGCGCGCTCGCCGCGACTGCATGCTGCTACTGCGAAAAGGACAGCGAGGCTGGTTTTGCCGGTGCCTGCCGTGCCAGAGACCAGCACGCCGCTGCCGCGAAAATAGCCCGCACCGCCCAACATGGCATCGAGCCGCGGAACGCCGCTTGGGATTCGACTTATGGGAGCTGTTTGTTGTAAACCAAGCGACGTGATGGGCAGCACCGAAATTCCATCTTCGTCAATTAGAAATGGATATTCATTCGTCCCATGCGTCGAGCCGCGGTACTTGACCACACGCAAGCGCCGTGAAGAGACCTGGTCGCTTACGCGATGGTCGAGCACGATGACACAGTCGGAGACGTATTCTTCCAAGCCCTGGCGTGTCAGCCTTCCATCGCCGCGCTCACCGGTAATGATGGCAGTCACCCCTTTTTCTTTCAGCCAGCGAAACAGGCGGCGTAGTTCCGCCCGCAGGATGTGCGGACTGGACAAGCTGAAAAATAGCGACTCGACCGTATCCAGTACCACGCGCTTGGCGCCGATCGAGTCAATGGCATGACCAAGGCGGATGAACAATCCATCCAAATTGAACTCGCCGGACGCTTCCACTTTACTATCACCGAGGTACACAAACTCCAGAGCGATCTTTTTGCGCGCGATCAGGTCTTTCAAGTCGAAACCAAGCGATTTGACATTTTTGGTCAGGTCTTCGGTGGTCTCTTCGAAAGCCATAAAGACGCCCGGCTCGTTGAACTGGGTTGCACCGCGCACCAGAAACTCCATTGCAAGGAGAGTCTTGCCACAGCCCGCTCCGCCACAGATAAGCGTCGGCCGGCCTTTAGGCAATCCGCCGCCAGTGATTTCATCCAACCCCCGGATGCCGGTCTGCGATTTGGGTAGTTGCTTTCTTGATTTTGTCTTTGTCAATGTTCAGTTCTCCACCAGCTAGGGTTCATATCTTCGCACAGCATAGAGTAATTACTTACTCACCTTCACAGTGCCATTCTGAGCGTAGCGACACTCAGAGGATCATGGTTAGGTGTGTAAGGTGAGTTATTTACTCACCCTATGCGATTCGGTTTCATCCTACATAGGTACCGCGACATTTATGTCGCTCTTGAGTAAAAGGCGACATAAATGTCGCAGTACAGTATATGAGTAGGCAAAACTGCGTAAGGTGAGTTATTTACACATATCTCGAATGTTCGAACAAACATTTCAGCACTTTATTTTATAACGAATACCCCCCAGTCACCTCCTGCAACTGGGGGGTATTTGTCTCCCCCAGTTGGGGGAGATAGTACCCGAAGCGGGCGGAGTGGTAGACGGTTTGGAGACAATCTAGGGAACGATGCGGTTACGCAGCGCAAGGGTTACGGCTTCGGTGCGGCTGGCTACCCCTAATTTGGACAGGATGTTACTGACGTGCGATTTGATCGTGGACGGACTTACGGTCAATCTGCCGGCGATCTGCGTATTGTTGAGACCCTCGATCATCAGGGTGAGAACTTCACGCTCGCGCTCCGTCAGGTCGAGGCCGGGCGCAGGCGGTTGATTAGTTGTCTCGACCAGGGCTTGAGCAACCTCGGGCGAGAGCGTGGTGCGTCCAGCATATGCGGCGCGGATGGCTCGAACCAGATCATCTGCAGAGACATCCTTGAGTAAATAGGCAATCGCACCGGCTTCCAATGCTTTCTTGATCAATTCCCCTTCCTTGAAACTGGTCAACGCAATGACTTGCACCTGTGGAAACTGTTGGCGGATGGCGCGAGTTGCGGCTGCCCCATCCATTTCCGACATGACCATATCCATCAGCACCACGTCCGGCAGGACTTCACCGCAGAGTTTGATGGCGGCTGCGCCGCTGTCGGCTTCGCCCGCCAGTTGCAAGCCATCGAAAACTTTTAACATGGTAGCCAATCCCCGGCGCACCATTGCATGATCGTCAACCAGCATAACGCGAATAGGTTGGGAAGGGGTAATTGTCATAAGGATTCCTTAAGGGGGGGGGGGGTGGGGTTTGTGTCCAGCAGACCGTAAGTTCGGTACCGTGACCAGGCTGGCTCGTAACTGATAACAGCGCCCCTGCGGCTTCCGCGCGTTCACGCATCATGCTCAAGCCATAGTGACCTGAGAATGTTTGTTCAGGGTCAAAGCCCAGTCCGTTGTCACGAATACGTAATTCGATCACGGATTCTTCCTGCTTGAGATGGATATCAACATTATTGGCCTTGGCATGTTTGGCGATGTTATTGAGCGCTTCCTGACATATGCGGTAGAAGGCTATTTGCGCTTTAGCGGGCAGGAAGAACTCCCCCATGATGGTAACAGCGACGGGAACATTGGTTCGGCCTGTGAACGCATTCCCCAACAAGCGTAACAGGTCGCTCAAACTTGAATCGGTCAACGTGGAAGGCCGCAGTTCAGCCAGCAGAGAACGCATTTCGGCCATGGCGCCGCGTGTCAAACGGCGCAAGTCTTCGAGTGAATGGCGTGCTTGTTCCTGATCCTGGTCCCAGAGGCGCGGCAAGACTTCAGCGATCAAACCCGCAGAGAAGAGCGACTGGTTGACGGCATCATGCAGGTTGCGCGCCAAACGCTGTCGCTCCTCCAATACCGCGAGCGCCTGCGCATTCCCATAGAGTTCGGCATTGATCATGGTAATGGCAGCCTGGTTGGCTACGCTGAGAGCCAGGGCGGCGTGATGAGCTGTAAAGTAATTTCGCTCCTCGTGCGCCACACCAACCCCTCCAATAATGCGGCCTTTCACTGCCAGTGGAATCCACATCCATGACTGCATTCCTTCGAGCAGCACAGCAGCCCCATCGTCCAGAAGCGAGCGAAGGAATTGCGCCTGCGGGTTGTTACCCCACACGTCAACGATGCGAATGGGCCGGTGCTCGTTGAACAACGCGACCAGAATTTCGGGAGTATCCAGGTGAATGCGGATGGACGCAGATTGTTCCAATTGTGGTGTCCCACGCATGGCCAGGGTAATTAAGTCCGGGTCTTCAAGTGCGAATAACCCGGCATGGTTATACTTGATGATCTGGTGCAATTGATCGAGGATCAGACCCGGCTGCAGCTCCAGTGTGGATGCCAAAGTATGAGAGATGGCGAGCAGGGTAGTCTGCTCGCGCATTCGGGCTTCTATCTCTCCGTTTAGAATTTTTTCTGTTTGGATGCGCTGGCTGACATCGCGGATGACGCTCAACAAGCACGGCCGGCCGCGATAGTTGAGCGTCGATCTGCGTACTTCAACATAAAACGGTGTGCCATCCTTGCGGATATGACCGACGAGCGCTTCGAACACGCCGCCCGCTTCAGCCGTACGAACATGCTCCATAAACAAGGCATGGCTTTCAGGAAGCATGTAGGTTACCGGATTCAGTCCTATAAATTCCCGGCTGGTGTAGCCATGCATCGCACACGCAGCGGAATTGGCTTCCACCACCAGATCTGCCTCCGTATCATAGACAATCAAGCCATCGCTCGCAGCTTCAAAGATACTTCGGTAGTCTTCTTCAGAAGTTAATGGGGTGTCAGGAATTTGACTCATAAAAATCGCCTTTTGTAAATTCACAGATTTGCAGATGCTCGATTTCAATCTACACATCTACCGTTATCCCATTTATTCTACTGCAATAAGCAAAAACTATATGGGTGTGTTTCAAATGATTTGACAAGAAGAACGTCCCGAAGGTTTTGTCGAGAAAATTTGGTCGTTTGTGCCAACCTTCGGGACGGTTTCAACTGAAATGAAACACACCCAAACTATTTCAATGAATTTTAGTTTCGCTGTATTGCATTAGTCAGCGCCTTGATCCCATCACAATTCTCACCTCGTGCAGTTGACCATCATCCAGCAGCGGAATCACTCCAGCAGCCAACAGGTTTTCATCCAACAGCATCTGCTTGACACCTTGATTGATTGAATTGGGATTTTCCACGCTGATCTTGTAATGGGTACTTCCAAAACGATAATCCACTTTGAAACCCGTCCACTCGTGCGGGATGCATGGGTTGACGCGAAGTGCATCCCCTACTCTTGTAATTCCCAAAATGGCTTCGATCCCCAGGCGATACATCCAACCAGACGAACCTGTGTACCACGTCCAGCCGCCGCGTCCGGTGTGCGGAGCCACACTGTAAATATCAGCCGCAATCACATACGGCTCCACTTTATAACGCGCCGCTTTCTCGGGCGTATCCGCGTGGCTGATGGGATTCAACATGCGGAATAACTCCACGGCACGGTCACCCTGTCCAAGTTTGGCGAATGCCCAAGCCGTCCAAATCGCGGCATGGGTGTACTGTCCGCCGTTTTCGCGCACGCCCGGCAAATAACCTTTAATGTAGCCGGGGTCACGCGCTGATTTATCGAAGGGCGGAGTGAACAGCAGGATCATTTGGTCTTCTGTTTTTACCAAGCGCCTGTTGACAGCTTCCATTGCCTGCGCCGCTCGGGCAGGGTCCGCTGCGCCTGATAGCACCGCCCACGATTGGGCGATTGAATCGATCTGGCATTCCATGTTTTCATGCGAACCCAGTTTCGAACCATCGTCATAGTACGCGCGTAGATACCACTCCCCGTCCCATGTATTGGCTAATGCCTTGGAATATTCATCCGCCTTTTGCAAATATGGCGCGGGGTCTTCTTTCATTAACACAGCCAGCGATGCAAACCGCTTGAGCGTGTCATGCAGGAACCAACCCAGCCAGACGCTCTCGCCGCGTCCATTCATGCCCACGCGATTCATGCCATCGTTCCAATCCCCGCCGCCCATCAATGGCAGGTCGTGGATTCCTTTCGTGGTTCCTTTTTCGAGCGCGCGTCGACAGTGTTCATAAAGTGAAAAATTCTTGTCAGTTGTTTCAAACTGGGTATAGCGTTCCATTTCATCAGGCTTGAGCGCTTCGCCTTTCAAGAATGGAACTTCCTCATTCAAAATGGATGTATCCCCCGTAGCGGAAACATACTCCGCGGTGACGTACGGCAGCCAGAGCAAATCATCGGAGAAGCGCGTGCGCACGCCGCGCCCTGCGGGTGGATTCCACCAATGCAGCACGTCCCCCGCTTCGAACTGATGCCGCGCCGCTTCCAAAATTTGCGCGCGCGTCATATCGGGGCGGCTGTGCAGCAGCGCCATCACATCCTGCAATTGGTCGCGGAACCCAAACGCGCCGCTGGATTGATACAACGCAGTCCGCCCCCACAAACGGCAGGACAGGGTTTGATACAACAGCCAGCGATTGAGCATCAAGTTCATCGCAGGGTCGGGCGTTTCAACCGTGATGGTGTTCAGGATATCATCCCACTGCTTTTGGACGGACTGCCAAACCGCTTCCACCTCCACCGACGATTGAATCTGTCCGATCAGCTTTAGGCTTTCATCCCGATCTTTTTCCTCGCCAATTAAGAAGAACACTTCTTCCGTTCCACCTGGCGCAAGATCAACATGCAGTTGGATGACCGCACACGGATCCAGCCCAGCATTGACTGCGCTGTCCAACCCGATGCGGCCAAGCGCGGCGGGTGCGCGCATACTTCCCATGCGGCCCAAAAACTCCGTGCGGTTTGCCGTCACGCCGTGCGCTTTTTTATTTGCGGCAAGAAATGCCACGCGCCCGCCAAAATCACTATTGAAATTATTGCTGGCAAGCAAGGCATTATTATCAGGGTCAAACTCTGGCATGATATAGGCTTGCTGAATATCCCGCGTGGTGCCTAGCACCCATTCCGCATAGTAGGTCACTGTCACGCGGCGCGGACGGTCCCATAGATTTTGCAAACGCAAATGCACAATTTTCACGGGCGCATCAGGCGCAGCAAACATTCGCATGTTCTGGTTCAAGCCGTGGCTTTGACTCTCGAAGATCGAATAGCCCGCTCCGTGACGGATCACATGCGTGGTATCCGCGCCAGCAGGCATCGGCGTCGGGCTCCAGACCAGGCCCGTCTCTTCATCGCGGACATACAGCGCTTCACCCGGCATATCGGTGACGGGATCATTGCGCCACGGGGTCAATCTGTTCTCGCCGCTATTCTCTGCCCAGGTACAGCTCGAACCTGATTCAGAAACCAGAAACCCGAACTGCGGATTGGCGATCACATTGACCCACGGATGCGGTGTGCGCTGACCAGGTTTTAGATGAATAACATATTCTTTTCCATCGCGGCTGAATCCGCCGAGGCCGTTGCGGCTGCTGCCGGCTTGCAAGTCAACTGGCAGAGGCAGCGAATTCGTCGGTTCAGAATCAGTGAACGGGGAGAGTGAAGCGGTGAACTGTGGCAGGCGGATGAATTGAACAGTCAGGCGCAATGCATGGTCGGCAAGCGTCCCGTTCTTTTCATCCAAAATAACGCCAGCCACGGTTTCAAATAAAATCCTGTCGGCGTTTTGAAGTTGATCGGTACGCAAGATAAAAATTCCATCACGCTGATTGAGCGAGCCATCCGCGCCCATGCGGCGGATCTGGCGTTGAATGGCGTTGTGCAGATCGAGAGCGTAGCCCGTATCTTGATCGTTGAGAATAAGCAGGTTGATCGTGACGTGATGGCTGCGCCAATACATGAAGGCTTGCAGGCTCTCGCGCAACAGCGGCGACTCGCCATCGCGGACGCGCGCCATCAGAATTGGATAATCACCTGAAATGCCAAAGGCCCACAAACCCGATTGCCCTTTTTCGTTTTGCGCGAGAATGTGCGGCGCGGCGCGCAAGGTTCCAACGGGATACAGCAAGGCAGATAAAAGACGCTGAATATTTTCAACCGCGTAGGCATTCAAACCAAGTTCAAGAAGCTCACGCTCGCTGCGGGCGCGCGCGTCATCGAAGGCGCGATAGACAGATTGTCCCGTTTGATAACGAGATAATTTTTCCAACGCTTCGGCGCGGGTCGGCGCGGCCAGCGTGAGAAATGTGACTCTGGTTTTCCCATGCGGCTTCAAATCAATTTCCTGCGCCAGTGAAAGGATCGGGTCGAGCGTGCCAGCGGTGGTTCCACTTAGGTGGCGATTGGCCCTTTGCAGCGCCAGCGGGTTATGCATCGTCTGCGACCTGCCAATGAATTTGGCGCGGTCACTTTCATGATCGCCAGTTACTTTGCGCCCCGATTCGATGATCATCGCATGAAGCAGCACAACAGGCTTTTCATCCGCAGAGCGCGGACGGCGCTGGAACAAAAGCGCATTCTCGTTGGGGAGATATTCGCTTTCAATGAAAAGTTTATTGAAAGCGGGATGCCGCCGATCTGCAGATTGCGCGGCCAACACCACTTCCCCATAGCTGGTCAACTTCAATTTTCGGGAACGGTCACCGTCATTTAGAATATTGACGCGCCGAATCTCGACGCCGTCTGGGCTGACAGTGACTCCCGTGCGCAGAGAAATTCCATTTTCCGAACGCTGAAACTCCACCTTGTGCGGATAAAAATATACTTCCTGATGGTCGCCTGCCTGACCATCAGGCGCATTGACGATGGGCTGACAGGTGGCAGACCAAAGCGCTCCGCTCTCGCGGTCTTGCATGTAGATCCACGTGCCCCACTGATCGAGGGTGGCATCTGCATGCCAGCGCGTCAACGCAAATTCGCGCCACTGACTGTATCCGCCGCCCGCGCTGGAGATCATCACACTGGTATCGCCTTGTGAAAGCACATGCACCTGCGGAATGGGACTATCCACGGGCACGCGCCACGGGTCACTGCTGACCAAACGAATTACATCGGGCGTATCTGTTGGCTCGTCCAGGTGAGGATATTCAATCGGCGGGTTGAGCGGGATTTTTTCCTGCAGCAGCAGTTCCACACTTTGGACATGCTCGTCACTGTGAAAACGATGAACCATGACATCATCCAACAGGTAATTACAAACCGCCACCAAAACCATGCCCTGATGATGCGCCATATACGATTGCACTATGGCATGTGTCTGCCCGACGGGCAATCGCTTTTTTGTGTAATCAAGCGCCTCGTAAAAGCCAAAACGCCCAAGCATGTTAAGCTCTTCGAGACGCGCCATGTTTTCAAGCACAGCCTGAGGCTGCAACGAAAGTCCGATCAGCGAAGCGTACGGCGCGATGACCAGGTCATCTGGCAGGTCACGCTTGTAACCCAGGACAGGCACGCCAAAGGCCTGATACTGATAATTCAAATTGAGGTCAAACGCATAGTAACCCGATTCCGAGATGCCCCAGGGAACTTCCTTCTCTTCTCCATAACTCATCTGCGCATCGAGCGCGACGTAGCAGCTATCTGAGAGAAAGGTCCCGTTGTAGTTTTTTGTGAACAGGGTCGGCATGAGATACTCGAACATGGTGCCGCTCCACGAAAGCAGCACCTGCTTGCCGTTCACTTTTGTCACAGGCCGACCAAGATGCTGCCAGTGACTGTGCGGCACATCGCCCTTGGCAATCGCGATCAAGCTGGCAATGCGCGCTTCCGAGGCAAGCAAGTCGTAATAACTTGGGTCGAGTCCTTCGGTGCTGGCGTTATAGCCGATGTGAAAAACCTGACGGCGCTCGTTGAACAAAAAGCGGAAATCCATATCCCGCACAGCGGCGCTCGCATGTTCTGCCAGACCTTGAAACCCGATCAGCAGGGGCGTCACGGCCATGTGCGCGGACGATAGATCTTCATCCAACTTTTTGCACCACTCACGGGCTGCATCATCCTGCGCTTCGAAATCTTTCAATGCAGTTTTGATGCGCTCGTACACCGCGCCCGCTTCTCTCAACTTCGGCAGTTCAGCGGGCAGGCTGGCGAGAAATTCCTGTCCATTGGGTGTTTGAAGATAAGGCGAATCCAATCGGCTGAGCCAGGGCGCGAACAATACCAAACTGCGCCGCATATCCAACAAATGCTGATGCATCAGATCGAGATAGAGTTGCAGCTCAGTCAGGGATTCGGGGTTGAGATTTGGATGACTCTCAAGCAGCTGCATTAAGCGATGCGAGACTCTTGCCCAGCCTTCGCCTGACAGCCAGGCGAGAGTCATTGTCCACTCTGACGGTTGATTCTGAATGGCGCTGACGCGCTCGTAAATACTGGTCAATTCCACTTCAAAGGATTCAAGCGAAGCGTGAGGATTATTTTTCCCCCGTAAGGGATTCGGGGTATTATCCAACGATTGCAATGCTTCCGCCAGAATATCAATGATCACGAGCAAGCCCTGCCAGCGTTTGTTGTCAAACACAGATGCCTCTGGCAGCGCAAGGCAGCCTTGTTTAAGGGTGATCAAGCAAGCCGCCAGATTGCCGCTGTCCACGGTGGAAATGTAACGGGGCGGAAGAGCCGTCAGTGTTTGTGAGTCGTACCAGTTTAAGAGATGACCGCGGTAATGCTCCAGATCATCCATGCTCTCAAAGGTCGAACGCAAACGGACTGCCAATTCGAACAGGCCCATATACCCTAAATCATAGGCCGATAAAGTAGAAACCAGAAACAATCCAATATTGGTTGGCGTGGTGTAGTGCGCCACATTGCCGCGCGGCGACTCCTGGAAATGATCGGGCGGCAGCCAGTGATCATTGGGGCCGGCAAAGCGCTCAAAAAATGCCCAGGTGCGGCGAGCCAAACGGAGAACTTGTCTGCGCTGAGGTTCGGAGAGCGGCTTGGTTATGTGCGTCACAGGCAGGCTGATGACATACGCGATCTGCGGAGCGATGAACCATGTGATCAAAAAAGGAAGCGCGGCCCAAAGCGCGCCTGGGTTGAACATGGTAATGGTCATTCCTAACAGCAAAGAGAAAATCGCGGCAACCGCCATCTCTCTCCAGATTTCGTAACGAGCGTTCATCAATCCAAACGAGCGGGCTACGTTTGCGGCGGTTGTCCACTGCAATAGATTTTTGCGCGCGATCAGCAAACGAATTAGCGTTGTGCCAATGGCGCCCAACATCAACAGAGCTTCGTAAGGCAGAAAAATAATGGCAAGCGCCCAGCGCGTGAACGGAAGCTGGGCCGTTTTGATCCACTGTTTAAGGGTTATCTTTCCAAAATTGTGCCAGCCATTTTGAACGGTCTGTATCACAATGGGCAGGGCGGAAGGCAACAGCACCAACAAAGTCCATATCAATGGCGAGCCAGGCAGGTACAACCAACCCGCGGCCAGCAATGCCAATAACGTAGGCGGCAGCAAACTGCGGCGCAGATTATCAAAAATTTTCCAGAGATTAATCGCAGACAAACTATTGCGGGCAATCCCTTTTTCGGTGTGGACGATGGGCAGCAACCAGGGCATCAACTGCCAGTCACCGCGAATCCAACGGCTCAAGCGGCGGGCATAGACCATATAGCGCGACGGGTATTCTTCATATAAGACGATATCCGTGACCAGCGCCGCGCGCCCATAAATCCCCTCAAATAGATCGTGGCTGAGCAAAGTATTCTGCCGCACCTGCCCCGCCAGGCTGCGTTCGAAAGCCGCGACATCATAAATCCCTTTGCCAACGTAACTGCCTTCGCCAAACAGATCCTGATACACGTCCGACACAGCAAAGGAGTACAGGTCAAAGCCCGCGTTCCCCGCAAAAATTTGCGCGAAGATCGAACGGTTTGCACTGGTCGGTTTGATGGCAACACGCGGCTGCAACACGGTATAGCCAGCAACCACCGAACGCCCATCCTCGGAAAACTCCGCGCGGTTCAGCGGATGCGCCAGCGTGGCGATTAATCGGTTCGCGCTGCCCTGCGGCAGTGACGTGTCCGCATCCAGCGTAATGACATATTTGATATCGGGCAGAATACTGAATTTCCCAACCTGGGTGGTATAGGCTGTCCCGCCTGAATTAAGCAGCAAGCGGTTGAAGTCTGCGAGTTTGCCGCGCTTGCGCTCCCAGCCCATCCAAACCCCTTCAGATGGATTCCACTGGCGCTGACGATGGAATAAATAAAAAGGCGCTTCTTTCCCGTACTTGGAGTTGAGATTTTCAATACCAGTAGTAGCCAGCCCAAGCAGTTCCTCGTCCCCCGCCATGGACTCTGCGGATGCATCCCCGAAATCGGTTAACAGGGCATAGGTCAACTGCGGGTCTGGGTTGGCAAGATAATAAAGTTCCAACTCCTGTAAAAGATGATTAAGCTCTTCCGCATTTTCCAACAAAGTCGGGACAACCACCATGGTGCGAGTATCCGATGGGATGCCTTCCGAAAAATCCATGCGCGGCAGGCTTTGAGGTTTGATGCGGCGGGTCACATTCCAATGCACGAGAACAATGGCAGATTCGACAGACAGCCCGAGTCCAAGCACGCCGACAAGAAGGAGCTGGATCAGCGAACCGCCAAAAAATTTTGTGTAGGCGAGCAAGCCCAAAACAAACAGAATGGAAAAAATAGCGATACTTCCCAGATACGCAACGGTGGGGGACTTTAGAAAAGCACGCTGTATGCGAATACGCATCCCAGGCTTATAGTCAATTTTTTGTTCAAGCGCCGCACGACCCGTGTCGATCAGATAAAAGCCAACGTGTAGTTTTCGTTTTGGAACGGCGGCATCCGCAGTTCGGGAGAAATCAACAGCAGCGAGCGCGACACCCTCTTCGCTGAAAGTGGAGTGACGCGCCAATTCCTCGATGACGTTGCGATAATTGTTGCGGGTGTCAAAGTCCATACCCGCATAGATCGCTGCGGGGTCATCCCGCAAAATTCGTTCCACGCGGCTGGTCTGCTCAAAGATGTCCTTCCAATCCGTAGCCAAAAGCAAGCGCAAGCTGAGAAAACAATTGGCAACAAGGGTGTCGTTTGTCAATGACTGGAAATCAAACTGGTTTGGGATTTCCTTCAATCCCTTTGGCACATCGATCCCTGTCAGCGCGGCGGTAGCGTAGGTGAGGCGTTCCAAAATTCCGATGCGCAGCATGATCGGCAGCGCCCAAAGCTCCCCGATCGTCAGAGGCGTCACCTGTTGATATTCCTGCATAAAAATCGCAGCTTGAGTCAGATCGATCTGACATTGGCTGTATGAGATCCATTCGCGTGCCAGTGCAAAAATACGAGTATGCCCCTGCAACGGAGTCCCATCCAGTTTGGGTAACTGGATCAGAAAATTTCCCGGCAGATCCTCTTCAATTTGGCGCAGGGTCTGTTTGACAATGTAAAAGTTATCCAACATCCATTCGCCCGCGCGGGATACTGGGATATCCTTTGCAGGCACGGATTTAAAAATCGTATTGGCATTATGCAAAACCAAGTCCCAGCTTTGCAGGGTGTCCAACACATCCGTATTTTGGATGCGAGGTGTTTTTACCGTATCCCGTCCGGCTGGGACTACTACGTGTGCTCCTGCCAGTTGATGCGCAAATTTCTTCAGCCGACTATCGGAGTCCTGGCTGGTTGTTTCAGATGGAATAACCTGTGAGGCAATCTGCATTCGTTATCGCTCTGCACGTTCGCTTGACTGCGCGTCAGGCAGGGTAGGGTCTTGTTTAGCGGGTAAATCCTGCACGATCAGAAGCGGCACTTTGCCATACATGATGAAATTATAGACCAGGCTGCCATACGGCCATTGATGGTTTCCCGAATATCCGTGCGCACTCAACGCGACCAAGTCAACATGTTCGTGCTCTGTCAATTGATGCAATGCAACGACCGCATTGTCATTGGTTAGAAGATGAGTTTGCACAGGGATGCCTTCCAGATAGGAACGAGACTTCAACTGTTCGAGATAGCGTTCGGCCTCTTCCTGATTACGGTTTATCACGCGGTTGGATAATTCAATGTCTTCGGGAGTTGGCGGCATTTGACGCGCCATCTCCGGCGTTTGGATCACCTGCACAAGATGTATCTGAGACTTATGAAATTGCGCCAGCTGCGTGATGATCGGTAAAACATTTTCCGCCCGCTGTGAGCCATCCAATGGCACCAGAATATGCTGGTATGCCGGTTTTTCCGAAAATTCATCAGAGTGGACTCCATATTGGTGTGCCCGAACAATGAGCAGCGAGGTTTGAGCGCTCAGGATAATTTTTTGTGTAACGCTGCTGATTCCCCATTGCGTCAAGCCATTCCGTCCATGACTGCTCAAAACTATTAATTTCATTCCCTGATTTTGGGCATATTCCGTAATCCCATCGGCAACCAATCCTTCTATTACAACCGCCCGCGCCCGAATACCCGATTCTTGATAACGCACTTTGGCCTTTTCAAGATAGAGGGTTGCCTTTGTTTTATTAATTTGCCAATTAAGTAAATCAAATAATTGCGCTGAGGCGATTGTCTGGTTCTTTTCCAACATACGGAGCAGTGTGACTTCAGCATCAAAAGGGCGAGCAATGGCAGTCACGTGCGGTAAAACGCAGTCTGCCAGTTGAGAACCGTCCAATGGGACGAGAATAGTATCGAACATGGTTCATCCTTTCGATTCTTTTATTCCATCAAACTCAATTGGATTCAGTATTGAAACACTCAATTAACTAAATTACGGAGAATATTGATGATGTGACGGGGGTGGGAGTCATCTCGCATAAGCGAGTGGTATTAAGAAGCCTTGCCGACTGTTATGAGACAAATATTTTGTAACGCACCTGGCAGAAATGAGTCTTCCACCCGTAAGCGGTTTAGCTTACTAAAATTAGTATACTCTATTTTGTTACCGGTGAATATTCAGTAACGCGAAGTACTTGATAGAGTGCTCCTTGCCTGTGGCGATACTCCGGCGGGTGATGAAGACGACCTATGTATATCTTATATACGTTCTCGCTGTGGTCACAGGGGACGCGCAGGCTTTACCGGAATCGTTAAGGAGGCGTGGTAGAACAGAGTTGTAGAAAAAAATAGAAAATAACGTTATAGAAAGTGACCTTATTCACCCAAATAAGTGACTTTCTTTTGACTGAATTCCTGTATAATGGAATTGTAATAATTTTGTAATAATCTTCACGAATAGAGTTGGTTCAAAAGCCTGGAGGCACAAATGTTTGTCGGTGAAAGAATGTCTCACCCTGTTATTTCAGTCTCACCAGAGACTCCCATTCACGATGCTTTGGTCATGTTCAAAGAGGAACACATCCGCCGCGCACCTGTCATTCAAAATGGCAAGTTGGTCGGTATTGTCACAGAGAGCGATCTGCACAACGCCTCACCCTCTGCTGTAACCAGCCTGAGTGTATGGGAGATCAACTATCTGATCAGCAAGGTAACCGTGAAACAGGTCATGAGCAAAAAGGTCAAGACAATTGACGAAAACACTCCCATCGAGGAAGCCGCGCGCATTATGGCCGATTCCAAGATCGGCGGTGTACCGGTTATGCGTGCGGGCACGATAGCAGGTATCATCACAGAAACAGACCTATTCAAGGTCTTCCTTGAGTTGATGGGCGCACGCGAGAAGGCCATTCGCGTCACTGCACTGGTGGAAGATAAACCCGGTCAACTTGTAAAAGTGACCAAGGCAATTGCTGATGCAGGCGGTAATTTCATTTCATTCGGCATGTTCTCCGGGCCTGATACCAGCTCAAAAATGCTTACCTTCAAAGTAGCAGGCATGAAAAAAGACGATGTCAAAAATGCGCTTGAGAAAGTAGTGAAGAAATTCTGGGATATAAGATTTAGCTAAGTACAAAAAAATCCGTTGCCAACATCAAGCAACGGATTTTTTATTTCAGCAACATCAACGACGCGGCGTTCGGGGCTTTGTCCTGTTGCGAGGCTGGCCATCACTTTTTCGTTCAGTGCGGTCCTTAGTGCGAGGTCTCTCGTTCGGCGCAAGCTTGGGACGATCAGTTGCACGGGCCCGATCAACAGGAACACGCTTGAGGCGATCCGTTGGATGACGGCGGTTATCGCGGACTCGTTCGCTGTGATTTTCAACCATCCTTCCCTTTTCCCCTTTTAACTCCATCACTTCATTTTCGGTAAGGTGTCGCCACTGGCGCGGCTTAAGGTTTCCCAGTTTTAATGTGCCAATCCGCAAACGGACGATCTTAACCACGGGCAAGCCCAACAGCCTGCCCACCTCACGGATCTGGCGCTTCTTCCCCTCGCCCATCACCACGCGGATCCACGCGCCTTTTCCGGAGCTCACGATAAAACTTACATCTGCCGGCGCAGTTTTATCGCCATCTTCAAGGACCACGCCGCGCCGCCATGCTTCGAGTTGCTTTTCGTCAGGACGGCGAGCTACCAATACACGATATTCCTTTTCATGCCCATAACGCGGGTGCGTTAATTTATTGGTCAACTCGCCATCATTGGTCATCAAAATCAGACCTTCGGAGTCAAAGTCGAGGCGGCCAACGGGATATAAATGCCCTTCCAATGGGATCAGATTGCGAACAGTCTCGCGATCATCCTGTCCATCCGCAGTGGAAAGCACATTGCGCGGCTTATACAACGCGATATAGGTCAGGGTTATAGACTCAGGCTTGGGCAAAGCCTTGCCATCCAGCGTGACCTTATCGACAGAAAGGTCAGCCTTTTGCCCCAAAGTTGCGGTCTGCCCATTGACACGTACGCGGCCGGAAATAATAAATTCTTCGCAGGCGCGGCGTGAGCCATATCCAGCTTGAGCGAGGAGTTTTTGTAAACGTTCTTGCATGAATCCTACTATCCCTTCAATAACACATTATGCTCGTCAGCCTCCTCCACGGAAGAGGCCAGCGGGGGCAATTCAACAATGGAGCTCAAACCAAAATGTTGTAAAAACTCCGGTGTAGTGGAGTATAGAATCGGCCGTCCGGGTCCGTCTGTGCGGCCCGATTCCTGAACGAGGCCTTTGCTCAACAGACTTTTCATCATACCATCACTATTTACGCCGCGGATCGAATCCACTTGCGGGCGTGTACAAGGTTGTTGATACGCAATGATCGCCAGCGTTTCAAGCGCCGCGCGGCTGAGATGGGTCGTGGCTTCGAGTCCGAGAAAAAGTTCGATGAGAGGCGCAATTTCAGGGGCTGTGGTCAACTGCGCGCGCCCCGCATTTCGTTGCAGCCGCAGGCCGCGCGCCTTGAGGGAACCCTCCAATTCCTTGAGCCCGCGCTCCACCACGGAGGCAGTTACATCCAACGCAGCGGCAAGCTGACTGATTGGCACAGGCTCGGCAGAAACGAACAACATCGCCTCTATTTTCGCCTCCAGTGTTAATTCCATGTTCGAAATGATTGTTGAAGTCGTTTGAGAGTCGCTCATGCTATAATTGCTCCGCTTAATAAATTTAGCTTATTATGCTTATATGCTCTCGCGCCGTCCTCGGTGCCGAGGACGGCGCGAGAGCAAGTGGATAAATTTACCTTCACAAGATTGCAAATCATGAAAACAAAAACCTCTTCCCTTGCTTTTTTACTCACCATACTGGTGCTTGCATCTCTGGCCTGCACCATTTTCGCCGGCGGGCCGGATTACCCAGCCCAGCCCGTGCCATTCTCGATCGACGAAGTGCAAAATATGCGCACGCAGATCGAGCAGGCGTTTCTCGCAGGCGCAGAGACCGGCGTGGTCACATTGCAGATCACGGAAAGCCAACTTACGTCTTATATGACTCTTAAGATGCAGGAACAGGTTGACCCACCCTTCACTGAACCGCAAATTCTGCTTCGCAATGGTCAAATGCAAATGTACGGCAAAGTTGTACGCGGCATGTTTGCCGCCAACATTTTGATCACAATGAATGTCGGCATTGATGCAGTCAGCGGCCTGCCAAAGATCGAAATCGCGTCGGCTGATTTTGGTCCCATTCCCGCGCCTGAAGGGGTCAATACAGCAATTAGCAAGATCATCGAGGAAGCGTTTACCGGCTCGTTTGGCCCGGTTGCAATCGGCTTTCGTTTGGAATCGATCACAATTGCAGATGGTGTCATGACGATGGTCGGCCGCATCAAATAGCGGCTGGATTATACCCGACATGCTTCGCTTCTCCCCTTCGGCTCCGATCAGGACTCGCCCAAAACTGATTGCCATTCTATTGATATTCTCGTGGCTGGTAGTTTCCTGCCGTTCCCCGCAAATTGGCGGCGAAGTTACCATCAACATTACAGCAGATGGCGCTACAAACCAGGTGAGTGTGGCAGCAGGGAGCACAGTTACACAAGCCTTGCAAACCGCTGGCATTATTCCGGGAAATTTGGATCGTACTGAACCTCCTTTTTACACTGTATTAAGCGAAGGCGACAATATCAGATTGACGCGCGTTGAAGAAATATTTGAAACTGAACAAGTCGTTATCCCATTTGAAAGACAGATCGTACGTAATGAAACACTCCCCGAAGGTGAAACGAGACTCGTGCAAGCCGGCGTAAACGGCCTGGAAGAAATTACCTACCGAAGAATTCTCGAAGATGATGTTGAGATCAGCAAGTCAGCAGTTAAGACTATTGTATTAAATGAAGCCTTGCCAGAGATCGTAATGGTCGGCGCGCAGTCATCCTTTACGCCGTTGAATACGCCCGGCACACTGGCCTACCTCGCGGGCGGAAACGCCTGGATCATGGAAGGCTCCACCGCCAACCGCCGCATCATCGTCAGCAGCGGCGATCTGGATGGGCGTATATTTGCCCTTTCACCAAACGGCGAATATTTGATCTTCACGAGAAAATCCAGGAAACCTGCGAATGAAGAGATCAACACACTTTGGGCAGTGCGCACCAAAAACCTCGATCCAAAACCGATCTATTTGCAGGCATCCAATGTGGTCCATTTTGCCGCATGGATTCCCGGCACGAATTCAGTCGCATATTCCACGGTTGAACCGCGCAGTACATCACCGGGCTGGCAGGCTAACAATGATCTATACCGCGTCAGCATCACGGGGGGCGGTCCACGTAAATTGTTGGATGCAAACAGCGGCGGAGTTTACGGCTGGTGGGGAATGTCATTTGCATATTCAGCAGATGGCAGGCTGGCGTATGCGCGGCCGGATGAGATTGGATTGGTGGATCAAGACGGCGGTTATCTAAAACCATTGCTGGACATTACGCCGCTCAACACTCATAGCGACTGGGCGTGGATTCCTCCGATCATATGGGGCGCTGACGGAAAGAGTCTATTTTTCGTAACCCATGCGCCGGCCCCTGCCCCCATCACCAGCGAAGAGTCTCCTTTTTTTGACCTCTCAGCCACCTCGTTCAGTAATGAAGCGACCGTTTCCATTATTGATTCAGCCGGGATGTTTGCTTATCCATCCGTATCCCACGTAAAATCAGATGGCAAAGAGAAGTCATATCAGATAGCTTATTTACAGGCCATATTTATTGAACAAAGCGAAACCAGCCGCTACCGCTTGATCATCATGGACCGGGACGGCTCAAACAGCAAGGTATTATTCCCGCCGGCAGACTCTGGCGGCATTGAACCGCAAAGTCCCGTTTGGTCGCCGGCTCCGCTTGAAGGTCAAAAAGGAGATTTTATTGCCGTAGTTTATCAAGGCAATCTTTGGCTGATAGACAGCGGCAGCAGCGAAGCGTATCAAGTTACCGGCGACGGGTTGATAAATTCCGTCGACTGGAAATAAAAATTTTAGAAGAGGATAATAAATGAGAATATTGATCACAGGCGCGGCGGGTTTTCTTGGCTCCCACCTCAGCGACCATCTGCTTGCGGATGGTCACGAAGTCATTGGCATGGATAATTTCGTCACAGGCAGCCCGGATAACATTGCCCATCTTGCCAATAACGAGAAGTTTGCCTTTTACAAGCGCGATGTTTCAAATTATATTTTTGTGCCCGGCAAAATTGATGCGATCATGCATTTCGCTTCGCCAGCCAGCCCCAACCCGCAATCCAAATCGGGTTATTTCAATCTGCCGATCCAAACGATGAAAGCCGGTGCGCTCGGAACGCATAATTGTCTCGGCATTGCGCGCATCCAAAATGCCCGCTTCCTGCTTGC
The DNA here is from genome assembly GCA_038250295.1 of Anaerolineales bacterium. Classification (GTDB taxonomy): domain Bacteria; phylum Chloroflexota; class Anaerolineae; order Anaerolineales; family Villigracilaceae; genus Villigracilis. The sequence goes on from JBBSCM010000016.1 coordinate 23,934, forward strand.
CTCCACGAGTGAAATCTATGGCGACCCTGAAGTGCATCCGCAGCCTGAAACCTATGCGGGAAATGTAGACCCAATCGGCACACGCGCTGTATATGATGAAGCCAAACGCTTCGCAGAATCGTTAACCATGGCATATCACCGTTTCCATAATGTGAATACCAGCATTGTGCGCATCTTCAATACTTATGGTCCGCGCATGGACCTGGAAGATGGCCGCGCCCTGCCGAACCTGCTGAAGCAGGCTTTACTCGGCCAGCCGCTGACCGTCTATGGTGACGGGGCACAAACCCGTTCATTTTGTTATGTGGACGATCTTGTCGATGGCATTGTAAAATTGCTATATTCCAACGAACATTTCCCTGTCAACATTGGCAACCCCGTGGAAATGAGCGTTCTTCAATTCGCTGAAACAATCAACAAGATCACAGGAAATAAAGCGGGGATTATCTTTGAAGACTCACGCAGTGCGCGCGATCCGCAGCGCCGCCGGCCTGATATTACCCGCGCCGACAATATTTTAAAGTGGGTCCCAAATATAGACCTCGAAGAAGGCCTGCGCCGCACCATTCCCTTTTTCAAACAAAAGTTGGGACTTGCATGATCATTACGGACGTCAAAGAACGCAACCGGTTCTTTAGATTTGCACTCGTGGGCGCACTCGGTGCGGCAATTGATTTTGGTGTAATGAACCTGCTTTCGCATTTTACAAATATGCCGCTTGTTTATGCGGGGACAATTTCCTTCCTCTGCGCGGTCATCAACAACTTTACCTGGAACCGCTTGTGGACTTATCCAGAGTCACGCTCCCGCCCCCTGCTCGGCCAACTGGGTATGTTTTTTCTTGTGAATCTGGCAGGTGTGGCGATCCGCATCCCCACGCTTCATTATCTTGAGCCGCCCCTGCTTCGTTTTTTTGAAGGTGTTTTTCACGCATCCTATAATACGGCTGAATTTTACACAAAGAATTTCACGCTTGCGGTTGCGGTTGGAGTTGTCATGCTATGGAATTTCTTTGTGAACCGGTATTGGACGTATAATGACATCGACGAAACTTCATGAGGCAGGTCAATGGGCAATTCACGAACGGGGTTGATCCCCATCTACACTTCAAAGGGTGATGCAGAGGCATTTATGTTGTATCCGCACCTGTTCAATCGCAACGGCGATTGGATCGGTTTCGTTACTCCAAAGCGGGAGGTATATTCTGTCCTTGGGTATTTCGTCGGGATTTTGACCAACGACCCGCGCATTATCAGCAAGAGGGCGACTGCCACGCTCAGGCCTCGCCTGCAACCGCCTCCAAAACCCCGCAAAGTTTACCCACCCGCAACCATTGCCCTTGCGCCCCTGATGGCGGACCTGAGCCATTCGACCATTGACGTGCTGCTTGATGCCCCGCAACGATTGCACACATTGGACGCCGGTGAACAAAGACAGGATATGGATTAAATTCTATTAAGATGAAGAACAACCTCGTGCCAAAAAATACGCGGGTCTCACGGGTTACGCTCTCTCAATTGATGCACCCTGAACATGCCAACCTGCTCGGCAACGTGCATGGCGGCTGGATCATGAAACTAGTGGACGAGGCAGGCGCCCTGGCTTGTATGCGCCATGCCCAAAAGAAAGTCGTCACCGTCGCAATAGACTCGATGACTTTTCGCCAGCCGATCAAGATCGGTGATTTGGTTATCCTAAATGCAGAAGTGACCTACACCGGTCATACTTCCATGGAAGCTGAAGTCCAGGTGCTTGCGGAAAACCCTGTCACCGGAGAGCAGACGCATACAAACACTGCTTATCTGGTTTATGTGGCTCTCGATGATGAGGGACGCCCAACAAACGTCCCTGCGCTGATCATTGAAACAGACGAAGAGAAAGCGCGCATGGAGCAGGCCAGGAAACGCCAGGCGCACCGCATCGCTCAAAAATAAATTCATTCTAGAACAGATCAAACAGCAAGCTGTTTGACTCCAGAAAAAAATCCCCCTTTGCAAAAAATACACCAGCATCCCATTCTCATTCTGCTGATCATCAATATCGTGATCGGGCTTTTCACGTTTCGTGACTATGGACTCTCCTGGGATGAACCTCTATTCTATGATTATGCTGATGCACTCCGTTATGCGTATTCACCCAGCGAATGGCTCAGCGGGAATTTCAATTTAGAAAATGCCTTTGGTTCCAGTGCCACAGACCACGCCAACCGCGGACCTGCATACATCGTACTTGCACAGCCAATTGAATCCATATTCGAATCACTCGGCTTGGATAATGCATCTGCATGGCATCTCCTCAACTTTCTCACTTTTCAACTTGGTATATATTTGCTCTACCGCCTTTCTAAAAGATGGATGAGTCCATTTGCGGCGCTGGCAGCAGCGGCTTTGTTTTCCTGGCAGCCGCTCTTGTGGGGACATGCCTTTATCAACCCCAAAGACCCGCCATTTCTTGTGTTTTTTATTGGGGCCATGTGCTTCGGCTTCGAAATGATTGACTCGGTCTCGCAAAATACAAAAACAAATATTGCGAAAATTTTCATCGCAGCCTTCTTTCTCGGCATCGCAACGTCGATTCGGGTGCTTGGGCCATTGGCTGGCGTGCTGGTTGGGATTTATGCGCTCAGCCATCTCAAAGAACTCAAGGTATCCTCACTTATAAAATACTTTGTGATCTACACAGGTATTACTATTTTGGTTGCATTGATCACCTGGCCATACTTGTGGACAAACCCGCTTCAAAAGTTTGTCGAGGCCTTTGGATTCATGTCAGCTAACCCAACGCAATTAAATGTTCTTTTCAACGGAGAAATCTACCGAGCATACGAACTGCCTCGAAGGTATCTTCCTGTCCTGCTTGGTTATACACTTACCGAACCGGTATGGATATTATTCATTATTGGTTTGGTAATGGGCTTTTGGAAATCAACCAATCAACAACGCCTTACGCTTGCGCTTGTTTTATTATGGTTTCTTATCCCCGCCGCCTATATCATTCTGCGAAAACCACCAATGTACGATGGCTTTCGTCATTTTCTATTTATGCTTCCACCGATATTCATCTTTGCAGGTTTTACATTCGAGAAAATATTGGAGGTCATCAAAACACACTGGATTTCTGTAACACTTATTGTGATTCTGCTTGCGCCTGGCGTCTATTTTTCCATTCAACTTCATCCCTATGAATATGCTTATTACAATTCATTTACAGGCGGAACTGGCGGAGCATTCCGCACATACGAGACAGAATACTGGCTCACCTGTTACCGCGAAGCGGTTTTGGAATTCAATGCCAAAGCACCGGAAGGGAGTCAGTTGTTTGTGAAGCGTGAGCCTTATATCGCAGGTTACTACGCAAACCCGAATATTACGATCCGCGATTATCGTACCGAACTCAAGGATATTAAGTCTGGTGATTTTATTCTGGCAACAACAAGGTCCAACGAAGACAGGTCAGGTTTTAGGGATGCTCCCATTTATTTGCAGGTTGAACGGGATGGCGCAGTATTTTGTATTATCAAGCAAGTTCCTTAATACGATTGATGTCATTGCGAGGCAGTTCTTGGCTTTAGCCGAAGCAGTCTGCTCGTAACAGGGAGATTGCTTCGTCGGGAAGAACAAGAGCCCTCCTCGCAACGACATACACTCTACTAAAAATCCACCATGCTATAATTATTTTATATGATCCCTTCCCCGCGTTTGTTGTTGACAATTGATTACGAATCCTGGTATGCCCCCTCCCGCAGATATGATTTTCTTTCACCGAGCGAACGCCGCAGTTTGGATGATGGCTTTGCACATAATGCTCTTGATCCTCTCCTTGAACGACTCAAAGATGTAAAAACAAGCATTTATCTGGTTGGCGAGCTGGTGGAATGGTATCCCGATCTACCGCAAAAAATCTCGGATGCGGGGCATGAAGTTGGTTTTCATTGCCAGGTACACCGCCCGTTGACCACTGTGGCTGACATCGAGCACGATCTGGAAAAATCCAGGGAATGGCGCAGTAAATATAACGTAGTGGGATTTCGGGCCCCGATGATCAACACCATCGAAGATGTGTATCCGATATTGGAAAGAAATAATTTTTTATACAGTTCTTCGTTATATGCACCCGCAGGGACAATGATGAAAAAGGGGAATATCTGGGAACTTCCCGTCAGCACATTGCCTTTGCTGGGTCACCCAAAAAACATTCAGGCTCCGCGCAGAATGGACTTACCGTTGGTATTGGGTGGTGAATTTCCATACGGATCCAGCATGATGAGCGGACTGTTTGCCCCGATCGTTCTCAAGATCATTGAAAAACAACTCAAGGCGGGATTAAGCCCGGTGATATTTTTACATCCTTATGAAATCATTCCGCCGGAGCGATGGCCCGCGCGTTTTGGCCGTGACCTGTTATCCAACCCGATGCTTTATCCATTCACATTGAGCAAATCAAATTTTCTCAACGACCTCCTGCGTTCCTTCCCGATCTCAACGATTGACAGCTTCCTAAAAGAGAGGGTTCAATGAAAGTCCAGCGAGTGGAAGCATTGGGTTATCCATCTCTGGAAAAACAGTTAAGTTATTCGGGGATCGATAGCTGGATGAATGTAGTCAATATAATATATGACTATAAAATACATCGTTTTGTGGTTCTTGAAGATTCACGTCCTTTGGGCGCACTCTCGCTGGTCGAAGTGAAACATCCAGTGTTTGGGCATTATCTCGTGACCGCACCCTTTGGCAGTTATGGTGGATTCGTTTTTGAGTCCAATACGGCGCGGGAACTTTTGTTGGAAGAAGCGAGTCGACTTGCGGAAGAACTCAAAGTCGAATATGTGGCGATGCGGTTTGATGACGGCGAATCTGTCCCGCCCGCAAACTGGGTCCAACAAGCGACATATTACACCTACCTGATAGATCTCTCCCCCACTCCTGACGAAATCCTCAAAACTTTTTCATCTGACCATCGCAACCATGTGCGCAAA
>JBBSCM010000017.1:0-28052 GCA_038250295.1 Anaerolineales bacterium
AACTCCTTCAACGATCTATAATACGGTTCAATACTTGGGATGTAATGCCGCTCATCTTTTGCATGTGGACCAAGTCCCGATTGCCCCCATACGACTGCTTGACCGCCGGGGGCAAATCTTGCGCTGGTGCCTGGCAGCTTTCTACCGATTCTCGCTTCCTCCCCGCCCGACGCCTGTTTGACTGCTTCGATCAACACCTTCAACGCTGGATTATTCAGGTCACACGCCACACCATTTTCCATCACAGAGAATTTCGCTTCCAGGTTATTTTCGGCGCAATAAGCTTCAACTTCTTTTTGCAATGCGGATGTATCATCCTGCGGAATGGGGCGAATCTCAACACCCAAAATCCCTTCCGCCGCAGTGACGTTGTACACACCCGTTGTCCCTACATTGATGAAAGGGAACTTGGCTTGTGACTGCCAGCCATCTGCGGATTTAAGCGTAAGATGTTTGGCAAAGATTTCATTCAAGGTCGTGCGGGCGTTGATCAATTTCTCGCTTAGGTCGCCGGTGCCAGCTACGCCGCTATGACCTTTTACGCCGCGTGCGATCACATCAAAACGCATCACACCTCGATTCTCAACGCATATTTCACCGAAGAGTTCGTTACCTTTTTCGCCTGTCCGTTCGCCAGCAACAAATAACGACGGAGTGAGATGCAATTCTTTCAACACAAAAGGCGTACCCCAAGCTTCGGCTTCACCATTCTCTTCGTTGCCCACGAGAAGCAATGCAATGTTGGGATACGCCGCCGCCATGCCCATACGAGCCATGTCCTTCATCCAAACCATATACGTTGCAACAACAGTCTTCATATCTGCTGCGCCGCGGCCCCAGAGGTAATCACCTTCGATGTGTGGAATGAATTGCGAGTCGTCGGGTTCAGGTTCAACGACATCAAAGTGACCTGTTAGCAAGATAGGTTGCGTGTTGCGTGTTGCGTGTTGCGTGTCTTGTTGTGGGAAGGTTGCATACACGGCTGGATACTTGCCATCAAAATATTTAACTTCAAGTCCAGCATTTCGCAGATAATCATCTATCAACGAACCCGCGCGGTGGACTTCGTCATAACGTTCGTCCGGGCAGGCTGTGACCGATGGAATGCGAATCAGCTGTTGAGCCAAATCTAAAATTTCAGATTTCTTATCAGGATACGTGATCTCAATCACCGCCTGCGCGCGTGGACGGAATTGGATGGGCGCGTTTTGCAGTTGACGCGCAGAATCGCGTCCGCGCTGCAGGAATTCGGCGATCTTGGATGAGTCAACGCCAAGAGACACATACTCTGAAGCAACACGCTCCACATCACTTTTGATTTGTGCTTCACGTTCGAAGTGCAATTCCTTCAAAACATCAAATGGAATTTCGTTGTTATTGCCAAGTTCACTTTGAAGGCGGGCGCGGAATTTTTCAGATGTATTGCGCGCACCTTCGGAAATTTCAACGAGCGGCGTTAAGTCTTTCCATAAATCCAGCGACTCAGCCAGAGGCTTGACTTCGTTGAGAGTCCACTTGAGAAAATCACGCATACTGATCGGCTTGGCAGTAAACGGATTCTCAATTTCAGCCCGCACACTATATTTCGCGGCAAGGTTTTCATTCGTGCGGGCGCGGCTGATGTCTTCACGGTCATAACGGAAACCGCGGGCAAATTGAGGGTCTGAATAAATACGCAGAAGCAAAAGATTTTTCAGAGTCAAATTCGCAATGTCCACTTCCAGCGAATGCGCGCCTTCGTCCGTGCGGATCTCGACTCGTCCCATGGGCAGGTTGATGCGCGCCATCAGATTCTGTTTTTCGATCTGCAGGGCCATCTCCTCGGGAGGAGTCGCCTGGCCCGCAGCGAACAGGCCGCGGGTGTAAAGATGCGTGAGTTCGTCGCTTGTGGTGGAGATCAATCGTTCAACAGGCTCGGAAAATGAACGCGCGCGGACAGGCGTATAGTTGTTATTCCCGAAACGCACGCCGCGCCGAACAAGGTCATAGGAAATTTGCAAATAGTCTTCGTAGGAACGATAAAGGTCGGGAAGATCGATCTCGCGCGGATTCGGGAAAGTGAGATTGCGAATCGAATCGTATTCGGTGAGGACGACGACAGCGCGTCCATCCTTGACCTGGGCCTGCATCGGCGTGGACGCACTGGTTGCGATAAAGAGCGATGCGAACGCGCGCAAAAGACGCGTGGCTGTAATATAAAACTCGGACTTGAATTCATCGAGATGTTGATCACCGCGCTCCGATGCAGACAGGTGCATAAAATCCCATGCAAAAAGCGGATCGGGCAAAGACAGGTTGCTGTGAATTCCTGCAACTGCGAGGCCGCCGCCATACAGGTCCACGCACTTTTCAAGATAGCGGCGTTTGGCAATGCCCCAATTACCGGGAATGGATTGATGCCCAATATCGGTAAGATATAAAAGATTACCATGCCAATAATGCAATCGTTCTCCAAATTTGAGGCCTGCAAGATGAAGTGCATTGATCAATGATGCTTCCATAAGGCGGGCTTCATAGATCGCGCCGCGCGGACTGTAATACGGCCGTGTCGCCCATTCCGTCATCCAGTGAAAGACTTCGAGCTGACTGAACTGCGCCTGCCATGGCGGGACACATTCGGCGAGCAGGTAATCCACGAAAGAATGCTGGCTGGGTCCCGCGCCCACGGTAAGCAAGGGACGCAGTTCTTCACCAAGCAGATTCCATTCCTGCTCGATGCCGTTGAGTCCGCCTTGCGGTTTTTCCCTGGCGGCTTGTTCAAGTGCTAAAAGATATTTGTCGGCGAATTTTTGTGTGGGCATAAGTTTTATTCCTGATTCGTGTTGTATATTTCTTTTTGGTAGTGCGTGAAAGATTGTGCTACAATTAATTTATAGAGGTATGTTATGAACCTTGAAGTAAAAACCAATAAGTCTCAATATGAAAAAGGCAGTATCCGTAACGCGGTTTCTTTTGCATTGAGCAGCGCCGCCTCGCACGCTCAACAGCGCTTTGAACATTATTCTGCCATTTGTAAAACGTTCGAGAAGAAATATAAACTGACATCGGTAAAATTCGTAGAGCAGTTTGATGCGGGCACACTCAGCGATGAACAGGAATATTTCGATTGGTACGCCGCCGTCCGTGGACTTAACCTGTGGAGCGAACGCTACGAAATCCTTTCGGGAGTTTCTGTGTGAAAACCCGCGAGTATTATGCGAGTGTGCAGAAGTCAATTCTTGCCGCGCCGCATGTCATTCAATCCGATATTTCCTTTGACGAAATCTCGGAGGAAGAATGTTACATCCGAGGGATACTTACGCTTACTGGGGGTTACGAACTTCATATCGCAGAATATGTTGTTACTGAACCAGAATTCAAAAGATTGAAATATCGCTTTCATCTCCAATCATCTGAAGACAAAATGCTCGCAAGGTGGGATAACGCGCCACATCATCCTGAAGTTGAGACACATCCTGACCATTTGCATGTTGGAGAAAAAATTAAAGCAGGTGCTCCAATGAATATTTCACAAGTTTTAGTGGATGTTTTATCCTTTATTGAATAACGCACAAATTTTCTTCAACCAGGAAAGAGGAAAGAAATAAATTCTTTCCTCTTTCCTGGTTCTTCACTATTTCTTCAAACTCTCCAAACCTTCCACCAACCGCTTGAACGCGCCTTCGGTTTTTTCGGCGGGAGTGGCGTACGAGAAGCGCACCCAGTCATTACCGAAAGGAGAGAAGAATGCGCCCGGGACAATGGCTACGCCGTGATTCTCTGCGAGATATTGTCCGAGAGGTTCGCTGTCTGCCCAGCCTTTGGCTTGCAGGAATTCGGCTACGTTGATAAAGGCATAATATCCTTTACCGATGATGTGTTGGAATTCATTTCGCAATAATAAGGCTTTCAACACCACACGGCTGGCATTGGTTGGTTCAATGATCGTTTTGGCGGCTTCGGCAAATCCCATTTCATAGGCCGCCATCGCGACGGCCAGTGAAAAGAACGGCGGGATGACTCCATGCGAAGCGCGCGCCAAGATAAATTTAATAACAGTCTCATCTGCGATCAAGTGGCAATTACGAATATTTGAACCTCCTAGTGATTTTGTGATGCCATCCAGGAACATTAATCGTTTGCGTTCTTCGGGGGTGAAGAATTTCAGGAATGAGTTCAAATCCATCGGGGATTCGTCGGTGACGTAGTGATACATCCAATCGAAAAGTACAAAAGCAACACCCGCTTCCAGTGCAGCTTTGGCAAGGGAGACTTGCTTCTCGACAGGGATGGTCATACCGGTGGGATTATCAGGATTGGTGATAAGGATGCCGGCAATCTTTCGTCCCTTTGATTCGGCAAATTTTACGCTTTCACGAATCGCATCTTCGGAATATGCCCAGCCTTGAGCAGGGTCACCGGGAGCCCATAATACATTTGCTCCCACGCCGTATGGTCCCCAGTTGTATGAAATCCACGGGACACGGGAGACCATGATGAGGTCACCTTGCCGTCCATGACCCAATGCAAGCATGGCTTGATAAGCTTTGACCAGCGCATCACGTCCACCTGCCGTGCCAAGCACGTTGGCAGGTCCCCAACCAGAGGATGAGTCCAATTTCCAATATTGCTCAATGACCGCTTTGCGATATGCGTCAGTACCGAATGGCATATCGTAAGCCGTGCCATGTTCCAGTTGAAGTTGAAGCGCGCGTTCCAGAATTGCTTTGGGAGTCCCAGGTAATGACGCGCCGCCGTCGCCTTGTGACGCGTCAAATATCTTTTCTCCAGGATTCTTCTCAACATACACTTTCAAAGACTTGTTGATCAGGAACATGCGTGAAGGCGGAATATCCGCCAATTGCTTGAGATGGTCACTGACGGGAATGAGGTTTTTCTCGTCAACGGCGAATACGGGTGTATCATTTGAAATGGACATGGCAAATCTCCTTTTTATGTGCAAGACCTTAAAGGTTTCTTTTCAAATTTAACAACTGGTTTTACAGGAAAACCTTTAGGGTCTCTATAATTGATTAAGAAAAACGCCCCGAGCTTCGGGGCGTTTGGTTTTCCTATCCAGGATGAATGGACCTGTTCATGTTCACCTGATAAATACCAACGCCCCGTCACTGTATGAGTGCGAGTAGTACGATTGGTACTATTAGTATCAACAACGAATTGCTTGAACATTGCGCGCAAGGATACCACCGTGAGATATATGCGTCAAGCAAGTTGGAATAGAAATTATTTATTGACTTATGCTTCCATGCTGACACTGCGATTTAAATTTCGGCACGCGCCGAATAATCTCGCCGCGTGCCGCCATATCCAATTTCACTGCCGTGAAATACCACATCACCGAGCCGTCAAAGCTCTTTTGCAACTGCTCTTCCACAAGATCGCCAAGCTCCGCAAAGGTCATTGGACCGTAGGAAAGCAAATTATCAAGGATAGCCTCGTGGATAACATCATACTTGGCTTTCTCGATACGAACACTCTGCTTGGTTGGGCCGGGATTGAGGGCCAGAAAAAACTCATCCGCAGCCATTTCGGCACCTAATTATTTTCAGGATTCATACTAGTATACAGCCCGAGCACATTTCCAGTAGGGTCCTGAAAGACTCCAAACCAGCCTGTCTGTGGAATTTCAGCTTTCGCTTGGAGCACCTTGCCGCCAAGTTTTTCCACGTTCTTCAGATCAGCTTCGATGTCGTCACTGTGGATGTAAACCAGCACCTGCCCCGCGGGGTTCTCATGCGAGACTTGCGGAAAGCCGCCATACTCATCTCCATTCCCCGCTTCGAACATTGTGTAATTCATGGCAGCATCGTGCGTGAGTTTCCAGCCGAACAAGTCAGCATAAAACTTGCCTGCGGCTTCCACGTTTGCGGCGGGAATTTCAACATGGACAATATTTCTTTTGGACATGACATTCTCCTTTTGGTAAAGTGGATAACGACATCCAGATTTTAGAATATATGTTCTATTTTGTCAAGCATGCGATTCAGAGGTTTTTTCACATCTGCTATTGGGGTCAATCAATAACCTCACACCCCCATAAAAAATTAGAGACACTCTTGAGTGTCTCTAATTTTTGTCCCTTCTTTATGTTCCGTATTTCTTGAGGACATTCATAAAAATCTGTTTGTCATCCGGCATAATTTCCGCAATACCAAACCCAATGTGGTATAGGTTCAGCTCGATTTCATCCATCTTGCACCATTTTGTACGGCCAATAAAAACGATGTACGGCCTGTCACCCAGGTCGGGAGTGATTTCAAGGCGCAGGTAATAATCCCGGTTGACTGGGAGGGGCATGGTCGTCTCCAACTGTAAACCGTCACTACCGACCTCGACCATATGACCCAATATTTCCTGCGTGTCGTCATTCAAGACACGCATGTAGAAAACAAACTTTTTTCGCGGGGACGTTCGTCGTTCAGGCATGATAATTCTCCTTTTGCAACATTAACTTTCCAGCGTTAATCCTACCACTACAATTATATTTGAAAATAGACGAATTATATTAATTTCATTGGGTGAGATTCTGGTCCAGGTCCACATTTTTATCAGTGGGTATGCATTTCAACAGGAACACGGAGAATACATCCAGCTGAAAATCTTCTTTCGAAGGTAGAGTCAGATAAAAGCCGGGATAAGAAGCGAGTCACGCTCCTGTGCGCGTCTTCAAATCACAAAAGTCAGGATTATTCGTATTTCAATGCCTGCACAGGAATCATCGTGGCTGCGCGTAGTGCCGGATACAGACCAGATATCATGCCTATAAAAATTGAAAAAAACAAAACAAATATTGGAAGCCACAATGGCGTATAAACAGCCACGCTTGGAGGCAGACCGCCCTGCTGCGCAGCCTGCTGTGCCAGATAGACGATCGCCACCACATTTAATCCCTGGCCTGCCAGCCAGCCGAATAGCACACCGCCCACGCCGCCGATAAAACCAATACCCGCGGCCTCGCCCAGAAAGAGCGCCAGAACATCGCGGTTGGTTGCACCAACCGCCTTCATCAAGCCGATCTCACGCGTGCGTTCCAAAATGGACATGGCCATGGTATTTGCGATGCCGATCGCAGCGACCAGCAACGCGATCGCACCAACCCCTCCCAAAACGACCTGCAAGATCTGATAGAAGTTATTAATACCTTTTACAAAATCCAGCATGGTATTGGCCTGGAATCCCATGGCAATGATCTGGTCGCGTACCTCCAGCGTTTTATCCACATCCTCCACTTTAACGATCACCTCGTTGTACCCGTTGATGTTGTAATTGAGGCGGGTTCCAGTAGCCCATTCATTCAACGCTTTCACCTGGTCCAGCGGCATGTAAATGGACCAGTCATCGCCGCCTGTTTCCTTTAATACCCCTGTCACTCGTACGCTTAGGCTTTTACGAATCTCATTGCCTTCGTTATCATATTTGCTGAAGATCAATTGGACTTGCTGGCCAAAGAGATTCGGCGGCAGGGGAGGCTCCTGCCCTGCTTGAAGACGAGGATCAAACATAGTTTGCGAAACCATTGCGCCGATCACCACTGAACCGCGCGATAATTCGGTGCCGCCTTCGCTCACTTTATAACCAAGGTCGGCAAGATCATTCGTGCCAAGACCAAAAATAGTGGGCCAGCCTTGAAGGCGTTTGTATGAAATAAAACTGGAGGCCATCAGATAGTCACGTGGAATAACAGATTGCACACCCGGTATGGCGCTCAGATCTTTTACGGCAGTCGTTGTAAGCAGTTGGACCTGGCCGGCATCACCATTGCCTCCGCCACCTCCCCCGCCGTTATAAACTACTGGTCCAGAGCTAAATTCACCGCCATAACCCGGCATCACATTGATCTGACTCAGATCACCAATACCATATAACTGCTCGTTGGCATTCATCTGCAAGCCAATCGCTAAAGAGACAAGGATCACCACCGCGGCAGTTCCAATGACCACGCCAATGGCGGTCAGACCGACACGTCCTTTGCGGCGATTTAAGTTATTCGCAATGAGTCGAAGCAGATCGATAAACTTCATACTTTAATTATCCTTTACCGCCGCCACCATTAGGAACTGGCTCAACAGGGATGTTTTCGGGAGGAACTTGAAAATCCGGTGACGTGGGTGGCGGGGCGCTATCGAGGCCCAGCAATCCAAGAATAAAGCGCCACGTTTTCTGTAGAAAGTTTTCCTCCGATACGGGCGCAAATGTCTCCTGGCCTCCACCTTCCTCCATGGATGGGTCAAGAGGAGTTTCATCAAAGCCTTCCAGTACTTCAACCTCAAGAGTTTTCTCAATCGTGCGTTCTTGATTAAAGTCATCTGTATATTCAATGACAATTTTTAGTGGATACGTTCCAACAGTATCTGGAATAAAGGTCGAATCAATAGTGAAATTAAAACCAGCATCCAGCGCACCGATCAATGCTTCTGAGTTCTCCAACATTCCATTTTCAGTTGTAATGGTCATGTTTCCAAGAACGGCAGTGCGTTTGCCAAGATTCACAACCTGGATCGGCAGTGCACCCGGCTGACCGACAAAGAACGGATCGGGCGGACGATAAAAATTGATCTCAACATTTGGCAGGCTAAAAACCAATAAAGTAATAACCTGCTCGTCGTTCACTGTCTCACCTTTGTCATTCAAATAAGAAAAAGTGACCTTCATTGGATACGCACCCGGGTTTGTGGATACATTTACGATCAGGCTTTGTGAGACCTGCACCTTGCCGCCCGCTTTAAGATCACCAAGCGACTGCACGTTGGAAGTTCCCAGCGGTGCAAAATTCGTAAATTCACCGCTTCCGCCGGAAACTCCACCGGGTTGAGGCGTGCTTCCACCTGACCCCGATGAACCGCCGCCCACGATCATGGTGACCCGCTGAGCCATATCATTTCCCACGTTTTGAACAGTCATCGTCAGTGTAAATTGTGAGCCAGGCTGCAAAGGGTCAATAGTGGTTCCATAAGAGGGGATAATAAGCTGTCCGCTTTGAACGCCGGTCGGTGTGGAGGTAGGGTATACAACACCGCTTGTCCCGCCACCGGCAGGAATATTGAGTGTAAATTTATCAGAATAAGCCATGCCAGCACTATCATAATAACTAAGAGCTACATCTACAATTACAAAGCTTTTTCCATATACAGATTCGACTGCCAGGAAAGTCTGTGATGTAGTGTCATTTCCGCCCGCTCCTATGGCGCCCAATGCAACTACACCGCCATTCTTGGTGGGGACCAAGTCAGCGGATGTAAATACTGCTTGAACATTGATGGCACCTGAACTTCCTGCATTATCAAACCCTATATGAACCTTGAATTCCTTTCCAGTCTGTATCGCAGAGACATTTGCTTTGTAGGAACTGATGACAAGCTGAGGACGAGCAAAGGCGGGTGTAACAGTGGAAGTGGGAACAGCCGTGAAGGTAGGTGTAGGGGGAACAACTGAATCTGTTACATCCAAGTTCAATGAAGGAGAAATAGGAACGCCAGCTACAGTTATAGTTATGACATGAGGTCCTGGCGCAGTCAAAGCGGGCACTATTGCAGTAAGCGTTTCAGCATCTACAACTAGTTGTGTAGTGAACGCAGTTCCATCCATTAATACGCTTGTCGTAGACCCAAATTCTGTCCCCTTTATTGTAATTGTCCGAGGGACGTCATTAATGATCGAGGACGGCGAGACAGAAATAACCGTCGGGGCAGCATATACAGGGGTTACCCAACCCAATAAAAGAGTTAATGCAAAAAATGCCGAAACAAAATATTTAGTTTGAAATTTCATTCGATCTCCCATTATTCAATTACTAATCGACAACTGCCTGTGCTACGTCCAAAATAGCGGATTGATACTCTTCTTCACTGACCACATGACCATCCAGCAGGAAAATTTTATGTGTGGCAAAGCGAGTCATACGCGGATCGTGAGTAACGACCAGAACTGTTCGGCCAGAGCGATGAAGATCAGAGAGTAGCTGCATTACAGCTACACCGCTGACCGTGTCCAGGTTGCCGGTGGGTTCATCTGCCAAAATAATGCTGGGGTCATTGACGAGCGCCCGCGCAACAGCTACGCGCTGCTGCTGTCCACCGGAAAGCTCGGAGGGGCGATGATGGCTGCGGTCTGCCAGCCCAACCTGCTCCAGCAACTGCTTCGCGCGTTCATTGCGCTGCGAGATCGATTTCCCTGCAAATTGCATCGGGAAAGCTACATTTTCCAGCGCAGACATGCTTGAGATTAAATTAAATGACTGGAAAATAAATCCCATGATTCGGCGGCGGAAGAGCGCGAGCGCATTTTCATCCATTTGATCGAGGCGTTCATCATTGACCGAGATCTGGCCAGCCGTCGACCGATCCAAACCACCGAGCAGATAGAGGAGGCTACTTTTGCCTGAGCCCGACGGCCCCATCACAACAGTGAAAGTATGCGGCTCGATGTCCACATTGATACCATCCAGGGCGCGGACTATCGTCCCGCCCATTTGATAATGCTTTGTCAGACCACTGATACGGATCAAGGGCACTGTCATAATCTTAGAAAGGAGGGCGTTGAACAGCCAGTCCGCTTATCGTTGAGGACAACATCCCCAACCCTGATTGCATTAAAAGCATGAGAAGCAGAACCACTGCTACGCCGATAATCGCTTTGTTTCTTGGAAGGCCGTCTGCTGCGCCAAAGCCAATGATCAGGAGTATAACGCTCCAGAGGAAAAATACATCCACACGCGAGAGAATTTGCGTGATAAAGGCTACACTTCCTGAAAAACCAGAAAGACCCGGGCTGACAATTGTGTGACCTGCCAGCAACATGAATATAATCCGCAGTACATCACGCAAAACGAAGGGTAAGTTGGCCCAGGCAACGATATTCAACGCGCTCTGCATGGAGCCACGACCACCTAATAAAGTGGACCCAAGATGCAGAAGTCCGCTTAGGATGAGCCAGCCCAACCAGAGACCGATCAACGCTAAAACCAATGGGATAACGTAAACGAATACAGTTCCCTGCATGGATTGCTGTGCCTGCATGTAATTATTTTGCATGTCAGGCGTCCAGTATTGCCAATCTCGCGGAAGGGTCACTTCACCCATTAGGGCGGCACGTGAAGCAAGGTAGCCGCTGACGAGCACGCTCAAAAATGCAGAAAGGCTTAAAGCCAGCATGGGGGTAAGCCATGTTGAATTGGATTCGCCTGCAATTTCTGCAATAGTACGCTGCGGCTGAAGCAAAACTTCAAGTATCCGCGCAAAATTAAATCGGCTTAAGGGTTTAGGGGGATTTGATTCAGTCATGAGTTTTTTCTTGTGAAGGAAGTATAAAGATTCTAACACGCTTCCAAATACGGGACTCCCAGACCGTTAACGAAAAAACGGCTGGAAATGTTCCCAGCCGTTTAATGTCTGACAAGCTTTATTCAAGTTCAAAATTGGCTTATATGTCAAAAAGATCGGTTCGCCGCCTGAAAAACGAATCAACCGGCGGGTATGCGCGCATATAATCTTCCCTCTCGCCAAAGATCCTGGTGATGAAACCCATCAAGCCGCGTCGCATTTGCATCCCGCCTTGCGAGGCGTGACACTCACTCGCCCTCCGTTTCGCATCCACAGCCGAGCGGATATTTAATCTAACATGTATGGGAAAACTGAAATCGGCAAGTTCCTTTATATTGATATCGCCATTGCGCCCGAATTTTGTGGGGTCTTTACCAAAGAGCGGCATTAAACGAACCGCGGCTTTCAGTAATCCCTTTGGAAAAACGTGAAAGTAAAGTGCCTGCGGCTTGAAAGGGGCGCCAGCTTCGGGGTGGAAGGAAGCGTTATCCGCATTCTCGAAGGCAAGCACTGTGGCCTTGTGAATATGAATGTGGTCGGGGTGTTTATAGCCGCCAATCGGGTCGAAAGTCAAAACAACATCTGGCTTGAGGTCGCGGATGAATTTCACAACACGCCCCGCTACCTCTTCAATGGGAGCATTGATCTGCGCATCGGGATGTTGATTGGCATCCATGCCTGGCATGCCTGAATCACGATAGCCAAGAAAAAAGACATCCTTCAAGCCAAGCTCTTTTGCGGCGCGCATAAGTTCATCTGTGCGCATCTCCGCGGTATCCTTGAAACCCTTCATGTGGATTTCATCCACAGTGCCTGCCTCGCCACGCGTGGCACATACATAATAGGTGTCATGTCCTTTTTGTGAGTACAGAGCCAATGTACCGCCCAAGCCAAAGGATTCGTCATCTGGATGAGCCAAAACGGCTAAAATCGTTTTTGTCATTTTTCCTCGTATAATGAATTATTGTGATCGGTATTCTGACAACACATCACAGGTGAAATTTACATGATCCAAAAGGAGAATGAATGAAATTTGAAACCCTCGCAATTCACGCCGGGCAGGAACCCGACCCCAACAATGGCGCGGTGATGACACCCGTATATCTGACATCCACTTATATGCAGGATGGGATCGGAAAACCTCGGCAAGGTTACGAATATTCGCGCACACTTAACCCCACACGCAAGGCGTTGCAGGATTGTCTTGCAGGTTTGGAAAACGGGAATTGGGGACTGGCTTTTGCATCCGGGATGGCGGCGACGGATACGGTTCTGCGAATGCTCGCGAGCGGCGACCATGTAGTGGCCGGCAACGATGTGTACGGCGGCACGTTTCGTCTTTTTGACAAAGTGCTGCGCCGCTTCGGTCTGGACTTTACATTTGCTGACACAACCGATCCGGAGAATCTCGCCGAGGCATTAACCCCGTCCACGCGAATTGTATGGCTGGAGACTCCCACCAATCCTTTATTAGCCGTGACGGATATTCACGCGGTTGCTGAAATTGTGAGAGCTCATCCAAACAAACCCTTGCTTGTTGTAGATAATACGTTTGCAACGCCATATCTTCAACGTCCGCTTGAATTAGGCGCGGATCTGGTCGTCCACTCGATGACCAAATATCTCGGCGGTCATTCGGATGTGGTCGGCGGCGCGATTGTTGGGAAAGATAAAGAACTCGGCGAGAAGCTGGCTTATTTACAAAACGCCATTGGCGGCATTCAAGGTCCAATGGATTCATTTCTTGTGCTTCGTGGAATCAAAACCCTGCCCATCCGCATGGATCGTCATGCCCAGAACGCAGAGAAGATCGTGGCATTTCTGGAGAAGCAGAAAACTGTCAAACGGCTGATCTACCCATTTCACGAGAGCCATCCACAGGTCCAGGTAGCGAAGCGGCAAATGCTCAATGGCGGAGGCATGATCTCGCTTGTGATGAAGGATGGGAGGGATGCAGCTGTACGGGTGGCGGAATCCACCAAAATATTCACGCTGGCCGAATCACTTGGCGGGGTTGAATCCTTGATCGAAGTTCCCGCAGCGATGACGCATTTATCTGTCGCCGGCTCAGCCCTGGAAGTAGACCCTGGGCTGGTACGGTTATCAGTTGGAATTGAAAACGTGGATGATCTGATCGTCGACTTGGAACAGGCGCTGAAATAATTTTTCGTCATTGCGAGGAGCGGTAGCGACAAAGCAATCTCCGCTATAGTGAAGGAGATTGCTTCGGGCAAAGTGCGCCTCGCAATGACGGATGCATTGGTAGATTTTATTTTTTGACGGAAGCTTTGCCAATAGCATGGACGGCAACAAGCGTAACGTCGTCATCCTGCTTGGAGCCGTTTTCATAATTTCGCAATGTATCAAGCAATTGATCACAAACCTGTTGAGCATTAATATTAGGTAATTTGCCTAACGTTAATTTGATACGTTCCAACCCGAACGGTTCTCCCTTGGGGTCGCGGCAATCGGTCAACCCATCTGTGAAAAGAAGCAAGGTGGAACCTGGGGGCAATGTGATCGTGCGCACATCCAGCGCAATCGTTTCCCACAAGCCAAGCGCCATTCCCGAACTATGTGGAATGCGCTCCACACTGCCATCGGGATTCAGGATCAAAGGCGGCTCATGACCCGCGCGCGCATAATTAAACTCACGTGTATTGAGATCGAGGATGCCATATAGAACTGTGACGAACTGCGTTGATTTTTGCAGGCGGGTAATATGACGATTAACCAAGTGCATCACATCACCAGCAGGCACACCCGTATCTGCCGCGGCCATGATGAGCGCATGCGCGCGCGCCATGAAGAGCGCAGACGGGACACCCTTATCGGCAACGTCACCAATCAACACGCCAATTCGATTTTCTTTAACATGGAACACATCGTAGAAATCACCGCCCACCTGGCGCGCAGGCAAAATGCGTGCGCCAAAACCGAATTCGTCCACCTGAGGTAATTCATCGGGCAAAATGCTTAATTGAATATCCGCGGCGACCTGCAGTTCGCGCTCAAGGCGTTCCTTTTCAATAAGCTGTGCCTGCGCGGCCTTCAGCTCATCATAGGCGGTCTGGAGTTGTTTATTCTTTTCGGTAAGCTCACGGAAAGTTTGAGTATTCGTTGCATCCAGGCGCTGACTTAATACACGCACCATCGTAACCGAAAGTTCAGGATGCTTCCGGGTGAGATCTAAAAATTGACTGCGACTCATGGAAAGCAGGGTGGATTCTCCACGTGCACGCACAGTGGCTGTACGAAGGCCGCCGGGCATGATGAGGCTCATTTCGCCAATGGGATCGCCTTCATGCATAATATTGAGCAGAAGCTCTTCATGCTGGCCTGCACCCATGAGCACTTCGAGAATTCCCCTGGTCACTACATAAAAATGTTCGCCAGGGTCGCCTTCACGAAAAAGGATTTCTCTATCAGTCAGTTCTTTTACATCCATGGCAGCAAGAATCCCATCCAATTCAGCAATCGGAAGGTCGGCAAACAAAGGGATTTTTGAGAGGAGGTTAATGGTCATAACAATAATCTATTTTTTGGTGAGGTCCATTACTTCTTTTCCAGCCAGTTTATCTTGAATACGTTGGGCAACCAGGTCCAAATGAGCGGGATGATTTACATAATCGAGATCGTCTGTCTGAATGGTTAGTACGGGGCAAAGATCAAACGCGCCAAGCCATTCATCGTAAAAAGAATCGAGCAAAGATAAGTAATCGAGGGTAATACCCGTTTCCATATTACGAGCCCGCCTGCGAATGCGATCCATCAAGACAGATACAGGCGCTTTGAGGTAGATCAACAGATCAGGGCGCGGCAAACCATTTACAACGACTTCAAACAAGCGGCGATAAGCCAGATAATCGCGTTCACCTAAATTTCCCATGTGATGCAGGGCACGGGCAAAGATATGAGTATCTTCATATATGCTTCTATCCAGAATGGCGGAACGCGCATCATGAGAAGCTTCCAGGTATTGATCTGCCCGATGTCCAAGAAAGAAAACCTGCAAGTGGAACGACCAGGCGTGCATGTCACCGTAAAAATCGGACAAGTATGGGTTATCAGCCACGGATTCATAACCTGTCCACCAGCCGAGGCGCGCACCAATGCGCTCTGTGAGAGCGGTCTTGCCCGCGCCGATATTCCCTGCCACTAAAACCAAATGCTTTGCCATAGTTGGGTCATATTTTATCATGTATAAAGATAGCGGGTATAATATCAGAATCGCTTATGAAAACCAAATGGATAGAATATCACGGGACAAAAATTCTTTACCAGGATTATTCCGATTACTTTTTCAACGAGGAAGCTGTTAAGGAGGAATTGGCCGCGGCGCAGGCTATTGTTCTAAGTGAACCCGAGAATTCGGTGCTTGTACTTTCAAATATGTCCAACACTGAAGTTACGTTAAATCTCATGGCCCTCTTCAATGAAGCCTCAAGGGCGACCAAATCACATGTCAAAAAAACAGCGGTATTGGGCGTCGCAGGCATCAAACGCACGCTTGGAGACTTGCTCTCCAGAATCACTGGTCAGCCATTGATGTACTTCAATAATGAAATTGAAGCCAACGAGTGGCTGGCGAAACCCTAAAATTGATTTTAATTATGCTGCAAGAAGCTCCTGATAAAAATCAGAAGCTTCTTGTTATACAGTTTCGAGTGTGCCTCTTTGCCTGGCTTGTATTTCAAACCACGCGAAGAGAAAATATCCCAGCAATCCATACATTAATCCGATACCGATCTCGCTGACCAGTAAGGGTAAAACATCGCTCAGGTTTGCGCCTGCTACGAGCGCGCGTGACGCGGCGATTCCGCGTGTGAGCGGCAGAACAGTCGAGACCGCTTGCATCCACGCGGGCAATGCAGCATCCTATATTGTTGTATACTTAAATCATGAAAACGAGAATCATTTCAATCGCGATACTCTTGATCGTAGGGGTTTTGTTTTTCTCATGGCGAGCGAACAGCGCAAAGCCGGCAGAGACAGTGGATGTGGAGGCGCTCCGCACCGAAGCCGTTGCCACTTACGCTTCCTCCCTGACCGAGACTCTGGTGGCTGTTCCGACTGCATCTTCCACGCGGACCGTTGTGCCAACATTCACGGCGCCAGCCATTTCAGCCACCATCGAACCATCGGCAACTTCGAACCCATGCTTCAATCTGCTGTGGATCGAAGATGTCACCATACCAGATGGGACACAAATGAAAGCAGGCGAAGTATTTACGAAAACATGGCTGGTGCAAAATATTGGCGGATGCGCCTGGCGTGCTGGATTCACGTTCAGCCACGTGGGCGGCGACCTCATGCGCGGCAATACAGTTATCCTTCAGGAGCCGATCCAAACTGGCTCGAAACGTGAACTGTCTGTCCAGCTAACGGTCCCCAGCGGACAAACAGGCCTGATCCAAAGCTCGTGGCGGATGGCAGATGAAACTGGAAGTTTCTTTGGCGACACACTTTCAGTCAACATACAAGTTGGGAGTGTAACCACTCCTGTAGTTACCAGTACACCATAACTTAAACGGAATGCGGGCATCAGTCCGCAGAACAAGCATCTGCACTCCGTGTTTTGACAAGCTCATGGTGCTATAATAAACATATTGAGAAAAAGGAGTTAACCATGGCTACCAGGAAAACTGAAAGCGAAAAGAAATTCAAACATGCAATCCCCGAAGAAACCCGTGAACATTACAAGAAGGCCCGCCAGGAAATGCGTGAGGCTATCAAGGGCTTTTTACCCGAAGGCTTTCTCGAACACCGCCGCGCCGCGCGTAAAGAGATGATGCTGGCTGTCAGAAGCCTGCTTGATGCTGCAATTGAAAAGATGGAAGAAAAAGCGTAATACAGCATATGTCATTGCGAGGAGGGTGCTCTTCCCGACGACACTTGCGCCGTACGCCAGTGCGGTGAGCAATCTCATGTTATTCGGAGATTGCTTCAGCGCTCCGCTCCTTCGCAATGACATAAGATTTTATTAATTCCTGCCTCTTCCCCCAAACATCACCCACAACAACGTCGCCACAGCGGCTCCGAGCAAGCCTGCCCCAAGTTGACCATTTCCACTGTTTAATAACATCACCCCGCTGACCAGGAATGCGGCGAATATCACTCCGCCTGTCAATCGGTCTACTGAACGCCCCAGCGTGCGGACTTCGCGCGTCACTTGCGGGGCCTGCACCACCAACCCACCTGATTCCATTTGTGCAAGCACGCGGCTGGCCTGGGACGGCAGCGCGATAAAGGCCTGCACAACATCACCAAGTGTAGAAAGAATATTGTCCAAACTAAATGCGGATGATGCTTCCTCTTCCACGAGTTTACGCGCGTACGGCGAGAGTTGTTCCCATAAATTAAAGTGCGGGTCAAGACCTGTACACATTCCAGAAAGAATCGCGACCGTACGCACCAACATCAACAAGTCATTTGGTATTTGAAACGGCGTTTCCACCATCACATCACGTACACGGTGACCAATATCGCGCACCTCGCTTGGGCGCACGTTACGCAGTTCACTCATAGACATACCCCAAAAGCGGTCAAACACCGCCGCCGAGGCCTGTTCCAATGCTTGTGTGTCCGCACCTGGCAATAAAAATCCCAACTCTTTATATGACTTTATCAAACGTGCCGCATCCCGCGTGCCAACAGCGATCACGGTCTCACGTAACCCCGTGCGAAGATTCTCCGGCACATGGCCAACCATGCCAAAATCCACGAAGGTCAATTGCCAGCGTACAGATTTTCGTTTGCTGCCCTTTTTGGCTGGTAATGGCGTAATGAATAAATTTCCAGGGTGCGGGTCGGCGTGAAAGAATCCGTCTTCAAAAATTTGTTCGAGATAGGTATTTAATAATTTGCGCGCCACCTCGCCACGGTCAATGCCTGCGGCGGTAATGGCATCATAGTCTGTGATCTTGATCGCAAATACATCTTCGAGCGTAAGCACACGCAGTGTGGATAAACTTTTCACCACACGCGGGACATTCACATATTTATCATCATTGAAGTTTTCAAAAAATGTTTCTGCATTGCCCGCTTCTTTTTGATAATCAATTTCTTCGTAGACAGTGGAAGAAAATTCACGCAACAGCGCAGGCACATCGGCATGTTCACGGACGGGTCGGTAACGCATCAGCCACGTACCCACCCGCTGCAACGCTGACAGGTCAATGGTTACGATGGATGCGATGCCGGGGCGTTGAACTTTTACAACGACGTTAAGAAAATCCGCATCTTCATTACTCTTCAATCTGGCTCTGTGCACCTGGCCGAGGGACGCCGCTGCAAGAGGACTCTCGTCAAACCATTCAAATTTTTCAGCCAACGATGCGCCCAGTTCCTGCTCAGCCAGTTGACGAATATCCGCAAAACTTTCAGCCGGAACTTCATCCTGCAAATCGGCAAGGGTGTCGGTGATCTCAGGCGGAAGCACATCGAGGCGCGAAGAGAGGAACTGCCCAACCTTGATCATCACGCCGCCCATGCGCAGCGCCAGCGCACGAAAACGCATGGCTTCGCGGCGAAACCGTTCAGGACGGGTGCGCTTTGCAAGTTGACGAAAACCGATCCTGCGAACGATCAATTCCCAATAGATAAAGCGGACGATCATGCCCGCGAAAAAAGTAAGGATGCGAAGATAGCGTCCGCGCAGACGAGGTGTTTTCATTCAGGCTCCAATGATTTTGATGATTGGATTGTATCACTGGCAGGCACAACAAAAAGGCACCCGATTTCGGATGCCTTTTTCAAAAAAACACTATATCCCTGCGTTACTTAAGATGTTGGATAAACTGGAAAGCGCAGCAGTGAGATCGGGATATTTCACCTCAAAGTGTTCAATGGACGCTTCAAGGCGGTCCATCATCGAAGGCGCGGGTTGTTTTGATTCGGCACGCTCCAGCAACTCGCGAATATCTGCAGAAAGCTCGCGCAGAAGCTCCTGCCCCTTTTCGTCGTCGGGCCGAATTCCTTCGATCTCTTTATTTAATTGTTCGAGCAGTTTGTCAATTTCCTGGCTGTTCATGGGTCACCTCTTTTTGATATGAAGGAACGGTTACCAATATTACCTGCTTATATTTTACAACTTTTTCATTTCTTTGACGAGCGCTATTGCAGGATCTCACGATCTGCCTGATCGGCTTCCTGGTAGACGCGCTTCACTTCTTCCTTCATCTCGACTGAGACTCCTGCCGTCTGCGGAATAAACTTGACCATGTCCCGCGCCTGGCGCAGAACATCTTTTACATTTGCGATGTAAGAAAAGTCATTGCGCCCGCTTTCAGGCGGGAGGGGTAACTCGCGCGCCTTTTGGATCAGTGCCCGCGCACGAATGACGCGCTCGGCAGCTGGGATTAGCTTTGCCATGCTTGCTCCTTTGGTATGAAATCAAAGATTACCAATTATCATTTTACTATCAAACAAAAAAAGCCTCGAAAGATTTTTACATCTTTCGAGGCTCATCAAGATCAAAATTTACCGCCAGAAAGCGGGCAGGAAGATACGCAACGCCGCGTCAACCAACAATCCCAACATAAATAACGAGCCAAATTTCCTATTATTGAAGAATGCATAGCCAACAAAATATAACGGCCAGCCGAGCTGCCCCTCGGGAGCGGTCTCAGGTTTGGGTTTCAAGAAAATGGGATAAATTTTTAGAAAAGCGGGAATCGCCAGGAGGACAATTGCCATAACGGGCGTGAAAAATCTCGTGGCGATCAGATACGCAGTCAGAAGGTACGGAACGATCATCATTACCAATATTGAATAACGCGCAGCTTTCTCGCCAATCACTACCGGTAAAGTATGGATTTTCTTCTGAGTGTCCGGAAGGATCTTATCGATGTGCTTTCCAAAAATTACCGTCGTCACACCCAGCACATAGGGAAGGCTGGCAATCGTTACATTCCAATCCCAACTGCCTGTTAATACATAATAGCCGCCGCCGATCATCAACGGACCCCAAACGATGAGAACCGCGATCTCGCCCATT
Source organism: Anaerolineales bacterium (assembly GCA_038250295.1). Taxonomy (GTDB): domain Bacteria; phylum Chloroflexota; class Anaerolineae; order Anaerolineales; family Villigracilaceae; genus Villigracilis. Next base: position 20,317 of record JBBSCM010000017.1, read on the forward strand.
GCGATGCCTTTGAGCGGCCACGTGTAGAATAAAACAAAGAACGCCCCAAGGCCAAGCAGGATCCATGTAGTGGGGCTAAAGCCTGTGTACCAGATCAAGTAAAAGCCGAAGACCAAGGCGATAAATCCTGTCACTGCAAAATAAGTGAGATGCTGGCGCTTGGTCATCAAGCCGTCAGCCACAGGCTGTGCGCCATATAAAGTGCGATAATAATTATCCTTATCCACACCACGCACATAATCTGTGTAATCGTTGAAGATGTTATTGGTGGCATGTGCCAGAATTAGGCCCAGCACCAGCGCGATCCACGGTATGAAACTGAAAGAACCAGCGCGCCAGGCAAAGAGGCCTGCAAGCGCCGCAGAAATAAAGGTCATAATGAGAACTGCCGCGCGGGTTGAGATCAGCCACTTGGAGATCACATCGAGTGCATCCCATTCCTCCTTGGAAACATTCGGGATCACAGTCAACGCTTTCTTCCACATTGTAAAATTCATATTGCAACTCCTTGGATAATTTTTTTTATTATAACCAATTCAACCCTGACTTATCCAAGTTGACACGCTTTGTTGACATCTGTCATCCAAAATCGGGAATTTGGTCACGGGTTTCTGACGAAGGGAATGGAAAAAGTCATTCCAGATTAAATTCAAATTTCACTGGTCATAATAAAAAGCGGTTTCATCTCGAAGTTTTCATATTTGGGACGATAACGCTCAGTATCATAAAAGTGATTGACATCCACGATCTTCTTGGTTGAAGTTACGATATCCAGCGGCATGTTATCGTAACGACCGTTCTTCAAAACCACCAGCCGGCCATGGATACCGCCTAACGCAAGGTCAAGAGCAAGGTTGCCAAACGCCATTGGAACAATCGAGTCGATTGCGTCCGGGTCGCCGCCGCGCACCATATAACCGAGTTTCTGGTTGATCACATCCACCGTCTTGGCATTGTTGTGCTTCGGCGAGAGTTCCTTGATACGCTCTGAAACCAGATCGCCGATGCCTCCCAGTTTGGCATGACCGTATGCATCTGTGGAACGATCTTTGAAAACCATTTCACCGCCTTCATACATGGCTCCTTCTGAAATCAGCAACACTGAATAATGGCTGGGGTTGGCATCGCGGTCTTTAACCATCAGTTCCGTCAGGTGGTCGATATTAAATTTATATTCCGGAATAACGCAGCGGTTGGCGGCTCCTGCCATTGTGGGCAGCATGGCAGTAAAACCAGCATAACGCCCGAACACTTCAAGCACCAAAATGCGTTCATGCGAACCAGCGATCGTGCGTAAACTGTTGGTCAATGAAATGGTACGCGTTATGCACGTACTGAACCCGATGCAATAATCCGTACCAGGCACATCGTTATCCATCGTCTTTGGAATGGCAACCACTTTAAAGTTTTCTTTATATAAGCGCACACCATAACTGAGCGTATCGTCGCCGCCAATGGGAATCATATAATCTATACCCAGATAATCAAGGTTCTTAAGTACTTCCGAGGTCAGATCATTTTTCTCTTCAGCATACTTATCCCGAAGATGCTCCGGAACGCTTTCCTTCCTGACCCTGCCCGGGTTAGTACGTGATGTATGCAGAAATGTACCGCCTGTTCGGCCTGCGCGATTAACAATCTCCTCAGTCAGAACCTGATAATTATTACTGTTATCGGCGTCCTTTTCACGGATGACGTCTACCAGACCGCCCCAGCCTCGACGGATACCAATGACTTGGTAACCTTCACGCAAGGCCCGGATCGTCACTGCACGAATAGCAGGATTCAAGCCCGGCACATCTCCGCCCCCGGTCAAAATGCCGATCACGCCTTTTTTCTTGTTTGTCATCGCAGCCTCGCTTGGTTATTTTTATGGAAAAGCTTTTTCACAGCCAGGGATAATTTTATCCCAAAGTTGACTGGATTCAGTACTTATGGAATTTCCGAATATAGGATATCGATGAAAAGAAGTTTCATTATCCCTCGCCAAGTTCGGGAATTGGCTCAACTGGCGTACGATTTGAAACAAAGTTCTCAACCCAAAAGACGATCAGCGCAATCCAAACAATTCCAAAACCAATCAGATGGGCTTGATCGAACGGCTCCTTGTAAATAAATACGCCGATGAGAAATTGCAAGGTAGGAGCGATGTATTGAAGGATCCCCACCATCGTCAGCGGAATTTGTTTCGCGGCAGATGCAAACATGAGCAGTGGAATCGTGGTGACAATCCCTGAACCCGCGAGAAAGAGGTCAATACGCATGCCGTTATGCAGGAAAGCGCCTGCGCCATTTATCTCAACAAAGATAAGATAGACCAGTGCAATCGGAAAGACAATGGCGGTCTCAAGGGTGAGGCCATAGAGCGAGCCAAGCGGCGCGAGCTTTTTGACGAGGCCATAAAAACCAAATGAAAACGCAAGTGATAACGCGATCCAGGGCAGGCGGCCATAAACAACGGTCAGATAGATCACACCTATGGCAGCCAGGACGACTGGAATCCACTGCGCAGAGCGTAAGCGTTCGCGTAAAAAGAGCACCCCCAACAAGACACTAAGCAGAGGGTTGATGAAGTATCCAAGGCTGGTTTCAACAATGAAATCTGCGTTCACGCCCCAAACATAGATAAGCCAGTTGATCGAAAGAAGAACACCTGCAATGGCGTATATCCCAATTGTTTTTGCATTGGAAGCGACCGAGCGAAATTCCTGCCACTGTCTGGTAATAACGATAAAAAAAATCAGCACGATAAATGACCAGCCAATGCGGTGACCGATCACTTGAAAAGCTGAAACCTGGTGTAAGACCTTCCAGTAGATCGGAAAGAATCCCCATAAAACATACGCGCCAATACCATATAGGACACCTTTTTTCATTCATTCTCCTTGGATTAGACGCAAGTATACATCAGGTGTTTTATCATTCACCCCTTGTTGTTTCGCTTCTTAGGCGATATGAATATTACTACTGTTGATATTAATTATTTCCAATCAATCGGCAGGCGGCCTATGAAACCAGCTTCGATCTCGTGCCAAAACTGGATGCTATTCTCCCCGTGTCTCCAGCACAAGTACACTTCGTGATCTTCGTGCCAGGCGGGGAAATCTATTAATCCGCTCGTCAGATCCTTTATTTCGATTCCCATATCCTGAATCTGATGGAAGAACGCGTCCAATCGGTCAAAATCCTTGAGCAGCTTGCTCAGCCTGGGGTTACCGCCATTCCCCGCGGATTTTTCCACCAATGACCATAACTCCGGTTGATGCATGCGAATCTCCTCGCCAATTTTCATCATCGCTTCGATCATTGGGCGAATAATAAGCAGGGCATTATTTGCTTCTTTGGGTGTGAAATAGCGGGACATACAGCAGAGTATACTCCAATCAAAAAGGAGGCGGCTTCTCAAGCCGCCTCCTTTTTGCTGTTGCAATGATCTGGTTTTTTAACAATATTTTCAAGTTAAGATTCTGAGTGGGTGGTTTTTTGAAACAACATCCAAAACAAATCGAAGTTTGGATAAGGTACAACCATTTGGTCAGGAATAAGCTTTAGCCCGCCTTGCAGCCAATTTAGCGGAGAGCTTTGAAGCTTATATCCCAAAATTGATTTTACGTGCGCACCATTGAGATATTTTGCGGGACGGCCTCTTGCAACTTCAGAAAAACCATATTGAGCAACAAGGAGACTTAAATCCGATGGCGAAAACCAATGTAACACACTAGGAGGGCTGTATTCGTGCCATTGTTGACCTAATACCCGCGCAATCCAGCTGCCTTTGTTCCAGGATTCAATCAACCAGAATCCATTATCGCGAGTAACCTGCGCAGCTTTTTGGAGAGCCTGACGTATATCTGAAAAGTGCGCAATTACTTGAATCATGCTGACAAGGTCGAAGCGGCGGTCGGATGAAAAGTTTTCAAGACCACCGATTTCCATTTCCAAGCCAAGATTATCGCGGCCATATGACACCATGGAGGGATTTGGCTCCAACCCAACGCCCTGCCAGCCTGCATCCTGAAATCCTTTGAGGAGAAAACCGGCGGCAGACCCTACATCAAGGGTGGTACCCGGTGTAGTATATTTTTGTAAAAATGTGCCGTATCGCCTGCCGTGTTTTGTTAAGATATCTTCTTCGGCAAGATAATCGGGGTATCCAGCTTCGCCTCCCTTAAAATAATCATCCTGGTAAGTCCGGTTGGTGTGTTCAGGCGGCAAGGCTATTTCGACACAGCGATGCAGGCAATTTACACATTCACAGATCCAATACTCATATTTCTGGAAAATTTGATGGGTCGGACTATCGCATACTGGGCAATCCATAATTTCCTCTATTGTTTGTAGTAGCTGATATTAATGCTTGATGGCTACCAGTGCTTCTTCGAGACTTTGGAGATTCATATGCACTTGGCGATGGCAATCGCGATTAAAGTCACCAACTTCCGCTTTATGATTTTGAATTTTTCCTTCAATTTCTAAATCCATTTATGTTTCGGGGTAAAAAAATATCTTTACACTTCTAAAAGTCCCTGCAAATCTACAAAATTAAGGAAATTATTATAGACCTTTTGCAAAAGTTCTTTTTGCCACACAGGTCGCAGAAAGAAACGAGTTTTAAGAGCCTTTTCTTAAATATCTCTGCGCGCGCTATGGCTGTTTTGCACTCACTCGTGGATAAGTTTAAATATTAATAAACAAGCATAATTCCCATAAAATTTATCACAAATATCCGATTCATGCAAGAACGGCATGATATCCTTTTTTCTTTACCGCCGCAACGATCTGCTCGTCGGTGAGTTTGGATTCATCAAATTCAATCACCATTTCCAGCCTGTGATAACTGGCGTTGATCTCTTTGACTCCATCGAGAGTATCCTCAAGGGATTCAAGTTTCATGGCACAGTTGGAGCAGGTCATGTCGGGGATTTTGAAGGTTTTTTTGATCATTGATTCCTCTGAAACCCTAAAGGTCTTTAAGACCTTTAGGGTTTGTTATTTTATTCAAAAACGATCTGCCCTGTATACATTCCCATGGAGCAGGTGAAAAAAAGAGTTGATCCTGATTTCTGTGCGGGAATATTTACCTGTACCATGCCCGTATCAGGAAGTAATTCATAATAATTAAGCGCAGGAATGACAAAGTCACGGGCGCAGGAGTAGGTTTCGTTGGTTACAAGATTCAATGTGAAGGCTTTATCAGCAGGAGCTTTCAAGGTGACCGGGAAATATCCGTCGTTATTCACACTGAGGGTGAGCTCTCCATCAATTGCAGCTGGCTGGGGAGAATCTGCCACAGGCGCTGAGTCGCTATTGGACGGAAACAGGTTTCGGGTCAGGTTTTGAAACGAGAGCGGGGAACCCAACACATTGAGTCCGCCATCCAATGTCACAAATCCCAAAATCAAAAGGACAACTGCCACAAATCGCATAAAGAATTTTTCAAGCCGCGATCCAAGTTCCGTGGTCAAATAGGCGACGATAAAAAAGACGGGACTGGTTCCAAGGATGAAGGCAAACATAAGCGCGGCGCCTAATGCGGCACTTCCAGTACCTAATGCAGTTGCCATCATGGCTTGCGTCACGCCGCAAGGGATGAAAACCGTGAGCGCGCCGAGGAAAAGCGGGGTGGCTGTGTCTGTGCCTTTGGCGGTGCGGCGGATGTAGCGCGTGATAAATTTGGGCGGCTCAATGGAAAAGTATCGAAAGATCGGATGCACATTAAACATACGCAGCGCGTTGCCGATCATGAAGATGCCAATGGCGATCATAAGCATGGCACGGGTCATCGGGCTGAGTGTGAGATACGAACCAAGCCAGCCGAGGAGCGCGCCGAGCAAAGTGTATGCAATGAGCTTTGCGATCAGAAAAAGAAAAATGGGGAGTGCAGAATTTGTCCGAACTGCCACTCTTTGCTTTTGCTTCCTGCCCGCAACCTGCCCAACATAATCCTGTTCGATCTGATGTGCGAGCGAGCTTGCCAGCAAGCCGCCTTGCACCGCGAGGCAACTTAATCCGCCCGTGGTGATGCCTGTAATAAAGGCTACAACGAGTTGGCTCATCACACCAGAGTCGCTGGCGATACTAAAGGATGTTGAATTGGATTGAAATGCAAAAAGCGTAATCGCAATTGCGATAAAGATAACACCAAGCGTAACGATAATCACCGGGTCAATGGGTTTGTTCTGTTTATTCGACATGACACCTCAAAAGAAAACTCACAGTTAAACTATTTTCCATGAAGGCATGCATTTTCCCATGCCTTCATGGCTTCGATTTTTTCTAACGCTTGCCGCCATCCCAAACAACGAAGGGCATATTAATAACAACGCCGGGTTGTTCAATGGTCAATTCGCCAGCGGATTCTGCGGCCAATACATCAGCCGCAGATGTGAGTTCGCGGGCCTTGGTTTCATCAACCCAGGCGATCACATTCAAACGACGAAGCGGAGTATAACCATCGGTGCCAGGAGGGTTATCAAAAACATCGGGCTGAAAACCAAAAGGTCCAGAGCCAGCAACGCCATTGGTAAAGACATACACATTTGCCAAAGATTCATCGGGCACATTCGCAAGGGAAGGCACAAGGATCACAGGCGATTTCATCATGCCTGTCAATTTTTCGGCAACGCCAGCGTCAGAGGCTTCGGTGTGGACAAAGAAAATTTCCTTACCTTCAGCGTATGCTTTACCAGCGGGCAGTTCGGCTTTGGCGGGCCCGCTCTGTTGTGGGGCACACGCGGTCAATAAAATCATCGCGGCAATCAGGAGGAGAGATAACTTCTTCATGTTAAAGGTTTTCCTTTGGGTTGGAGATTGGGGATTAGTAATTGGAGATTAGTGATTAGTAATTGGAGATTGGGTCGCACCAATTACTAATTACCAATTACTATATCTTCTGCCCGCGTAACCGTAGACTATTCGTCACCACAAACACACTGCTGAACGCCATTGCGCCAGCCGCAAGCATCGGGTTCAAATATCCAAGCGCGGCGGCGGGGATCAGCACTACGTTATAGAAGAATGCCCAGAACAAATTTTGTTTGATCGTGCCAAGCGTCTTGCGCGAAAGATTGATCGCGCGCGCAACACCGCGCAAGTCACCGCTCATCAAGGTCACAGGCGCGGCCGCCATCGCCACATCTGTACCCGTGCCAATTGCAAGTCCCACATCAGCTTGCGCGAGCGCGGGGGCGTCGTTCACGCCGTCACCGACCATGGCAACTACCTGTTGCGAGTTACGAATTGCGTTCCTTCGACTTCGCTCAGGATGTAGTTGCGTTTGAAGTTTCTTGACTTCGTTAGATTTTCCTTCGGGCAAAATTTCGGCAAGCACAATATCAACACCGACTTGTTTTGCAATGGCATCGGCAGTCTTCTGGTTGTCGCCCGTGATCATCACGACCTTCAGTCCCATCTTATGCAAATCCGCGATCGCGTCCTTCGAGCTGTCTTTGATCGTATCGGCCACCGCAATAATTCCAGCGGCTTGATTATCAATTGCAACCAACATAGCTGTTTTCGCTTCAGATTGAAGACGCGCAACTTCGGATTCGAGATTCCCCAATTGGATTCCACGCGCCTGGAACATTCTCATATTCCCGACCATTACGCTTCTTCCTTCGACCTCGGCCTGCACGCCATGCCCGGCCTCCGCTTTGAAACCAGCGGGTTCAACTAAAACCAATCCGCGAGTGGTTGCCTCTGCCCAAATGGACTCACCCAGCGGATGCTCACTCCCC